>NZ_JBHJXS010000008.1:0-485796 GCF_042269265.1 Nocardia sp. NPDC056000
GCCCGGTCCCATTCCGAACCCGGAAGCTAAGGCCACCTGCGCCGATGGTACTGCACTCGACAGGGTGTGGGAGAGTAGGACACCGCCGGAACATCATTCGCGAAACCCCCTGACTTCGGTCAGGGGGTTTCGTCGTTTCACGACCATTATTGGGTCGCTGATCGAGCGGCATGCTGCGAAGATCCTTGAATGAGTGGGGATCTCGAAGAGCTGATCATTCGCCGCACGTTCCGTCTGCCCGCGGTCGAGGGACCTGCGGGAAATGGGGCGCGGGCGACGAGGCAATTCGATGCGGTCCTGATGTCGTTGGGGTTCAAGCTTTCCGGTGAGTTGTTCGCGCGACTCTCGGGGCTGGCGGCCGGTACCGTCATCGATACCGCGGTGCGGGTGCTGCCCATCGTGCGCCGGATGGTCGGTGCGCATGTTGAGCACAATGTCTACTTCCGGGATTTCCCGAAGAACGTCCCCGGCACGCTCGAGTTCTGGACCGATTGCCTGCGCGGGATTCTCGATGTCGGCGACGTGCTCATCCGCCCGGTGAATCTGCTGGCGCTGCCGGCGTACGGGTCGTATCAGCATGAGTACGCGGAGATGGTGGCCGCGCACGATGAGCTGATCGCGAGCGCCGGGGACCGGATGACCGTGCTGCACGCGGGAGCCGCTCCGGCCGAGGAGGTTTCGGCGCTCTATCTGTCCATGGCGGGCAGTGTGACGCCGTTGAGTGAAGAGGATGTCGCGGTACTGCGCGAGCTCGCACTGCACTGTGCGACGGGCCCGCAGCCGACGGTCATTCCGGTGCGTGAGCATCGCGCGGTCCTCAATGAGGTGCGTCTGGCCGCCGGTGCGGAATTGCTGGTGGACACGGTGACCGATGTGCTGCGGCTGGCCTGCCTGCTGTCCGAGGGTGATGTGTCGCTGCGCGAGCCCACCCGATTCCGGAGTTTCCGCCGACCCGTGCGGCGAGCGCTGCTGGGGGCGCTGGACGCGGTGGTCGATGAGAATCCGGCCAAGCTCGGTGATGTGGGCGTGTACCGCGAACCGTGGAAGCGCCTCGGCGAGCGACTGCATCCGCACGAGTATGCGCGGTATGGCTCCGCGGCAAAGGTTTTCGCGGTGGCGCGGGGTGAGTTGCGAGCGCCTTCGTTCGCCTCCCGAGTCGAGCGGCTGTTGGCTGCCGGTGATGTGGCGGGTGCCGCGTCGGTACTGCGGTCGGCTCCCGGCATGCTGTTCCGTTCCGTGGATCATCTGCTGCGCACTGCGTTCGGTGATGCCGAGCGGGAGGCGGTTTTGCTGGCGCTGGAGTCGTCCATCGAGTCGGTGTCGGGTCGAGTGCTGTTGTCCGTGCGTGAGCATCTGAACAATCGGGGTTCCGGGGCGCGGCGACTGTTCGCGAATCGATCGGGTCGCGGCCTGTCGATTCCCGATACGCGGTATCCGATCGACGCGGAACTGCTGGATCTGGTCGGGCAGTTGATCGATGCCGAGATCACCCGGCGGCTGCCGGTGGGGCTGCGCCTGGTGGTGGATCCGGACATCCTCGAGGTCGCGCTGCCGTTGAGCGGCAAGGGGATCGGTGGCGGCTTCGGTGTGTTGCCGCGCGGTTCCATCGCGCCGGTGACGGGTGAGCTGCTGCGCTTCTTCGTGTATTGGAAGGAGCGGGCGGAGCGGACCGATTTCGACCTGTCCGCGGTCATGCTGGACAACACGTTCAAGGCCTGCGGCTGGCTGTCGTACACCAATCTCACGACGGTGGGCGGGGTGCATTCCGGCGATATCACCGCCGCGCCGGACGGTGCGTCGGAGTTCATCGATCTCCGGCTCGACGGTGTGCCCGCGCAGATGGTGCTGCCGCAGGTGAATGTGTACTCCGGTGAGGGCTTCGACGAGGTGCTGGAGTCCTTCTTCGGCTATATGTCGCGCGATGCCTATCAGCGTGGTCAGCCGTTCGAGCCGAAGACGGTGCGCGCGAAGTCGGAGTTGCGCGGCGCGGGCCGAATCGCGTTGCCGCTGGTGTTCTTTCGCACCGGATACGGCACCGGATGGCGGGCGAAGTGGCTGCATCTGCATCTGTCCGGCGCACCGGATTTCAATCGGGTGGAGTCCAACCACGTGACCGCGTCGGCGCTGGCGCGCGCGGTGGTCGAGCGGGAGTACCTGCATGTCGGGTATCTGCTCGGCCTCATGTCGGCCGGTTCCGAGTCGGCGCTGTGGGACGGTGGCCCCATTGCCGAGCCGGTGACCTTCATCGGACTGACCCGGCCCGAAGGGTTGCCCGCCGGTTCACGGGTCATCACGCCGGAAAATCTCGGTGACTTGATCCCCGCCTGACTGCTACGGTTGCACGCGGTGAGGCCATGGAGGTGCTTCCTTCTAACTTCTTACAGATTCCAGTGTCTCCGCTTTCCTCACCGCTCAACGTTTTTCGCACCGCACGGGTGCGAGCCAGGAAGGGAGCCGGATATGCGTGTCACGCGCACCGTCGCTGCCCGCCCTCGCTTCGAGGTGATCCTGGTGTCCTCGCCGGCTCGGTGCCGGCTGCGCGGCCGGTACTGAGTTACCCGGGCGACCCCAGATGTAGTTCTCGTCGTCACGGGAATCGCGCTGCTCTGTTCACAGAACCAGCACGAAGGACCAAAGACCGTGCGTACCAATGTTTTCCGACAATCTCTCGATCGTGTCCGCAATCTCGGCATTCTCGCGCACGTGGATGCGGGCAAGACGACCGTCACCGAGCGGATGCTCTTCCTCACCGGCATGACGCATAAGACCGGTGAGGTGCACGACGGCACCACCGTCACCGATTTCGATCCGCAGGAGCGCGAGCGCGGCATCACCATTTTCGCCGCGGCCGTGGCGTGTGAATGGAATGACCACCGGTTCACGGTGATCGATACGCCCGGGCACGTGGACTTCTCGGATGAGGTCGAGCGGTCGCTGCGCGTACTCGACGGTGCGGTAGCGGTTTTCGACGCCGTCGCTGGTGTCGAACCGCAGAGCGAATCCGTATGGCGGCGGGCGGACCGGTACGGCGTACCGCGAATCGCGTTCGTGAACAAGATGGATCGGGTCGGGGCCGATTTCACCGCGGCCGTCGATTCGATTCGGGATCGCCTGCATCCGCTGGCGCTGCCGGTGCAATTGCCGATCGGCGCCGAGGACGGATTCACCGGTGTGGTGGATCTGGTGCGCATGCGGGCGCTGACCTGGCCCGCGCGCACCGTGGTCGCCGGGCCGATTCCGGACGAACTGGCCGAGGCCGCGCGCAAGGCCCGGTTCGCGCTGGAAGAGGCAGTGGCCGAACAGCATTCGTATGCGCTGGAGGAGTTCTACGCGCATTCCGGGCTGTCGGACGCCACCCTGCTGCGGGCGCTGCGCGAGCTCACCCTGACCGGTGCGGTCGTCGCGGTGCTGTGCGGTGCGGCGTACCGGGATATCGGAGTGGAACCGCTGCTGGACGCCGTCGTCGACTTTCTGCCCTCCCCGCTGGATCGGCCTCCGGTGCGCGGGGACGGTTTCGAGTTGGCGGCGGATCCGGCGGAACCGCTTGCGGCACTGGTGTTCAAGGTGCAGGCGACGGGTACCGGGCGGCTCACGTTCGTGCGCGTGTACGCGGGCACATTGCGCAAGGGCATGCAGGTGCGGGATGCCGGTACCGGGCGGATCGAGCGGATCGGCCGCATTCTGCTGGTGCAGGCCGATCGGCACGAGGAACTGGCGGAAGCGGTGGCCGGGCAGATCGTCGCGGTGATCGGGCCGAAGCAGGCGCGGGCCGGGGCGACGCTGTGCGCACCGGACGCCACCGTGCTGCTGGAGCCGCCGACGATCACCGAGCCGGTGGTGTCGGTGGCGGTGGAGGCGCACACCAATGCCGAAACCGAAAGACTGGCAACGGCTTTGGCGCGCATGGCCGAGGAGGATCCCTCCCTGGTGGTGCGCACCGATCCGGAGTCGGGCCAGACCCTGCTGTCCGGTGTCGGCGAACTGCATCTCGAGGTGGCGGTGGAGAAGATCCGCCGCGATCGCGGTATCGAGGTGGCAGTCGGTCGTCCGCAGGTGGCCTATCGGGAGACCGTGCTGCGCGGGGTGTCCGGGTTCCGCTACCGGTATGCCAAGCAGAACGGCGGTCAGGGCCAGTTCGCGGATCTGGTGATCGATGTGGAACCCATTCACGTCGATGCCGAGAAGGTCGATTCCGCAGGCGGTTTCGAGTTCCGATCGACGGTGGTCGGCGGTCGCGTGCCCGCGGAGTACGTGCGGGCCGTGGAGGCGGGGTGCCGTGATGCGCTGTCCGACGGTCCGCTGGGTGGGCATCAGGTGCTCGGTGTGCGGGTCACCCTCACCGACGGCTCGACACATCCGGTCGACTCCTCGGAGCGTTCCTTCCGTCTCGGCGGCCGGGCCGCCCTGCGAGAGGCCTTGCGCGCCAGTGACATGGCACTGCTGGAGCCGCTCGTGGAGCTGACGGTCACCGCGCCGGAGGAATCGGTCGGTGCGGTGCTGGGTGATATCGCGGCCCGGCGCGGCCGAGTCCTGGACTCGGTCACGCGGGGTTCGACCGTGGTGGTGACGGCGACCGCGCCACTGGCCGAGGTGTTCGGTTATGCGACTCGATTGCGCAGCCGCACCCAGGGCCGGGGCACGTTCACCAGCCGCCCGCTCGGCTACGACCGGGCACCGGCTCGGTAGTTGATGGGTGGCCGGTCCGCAGCAGCGGACCGGCCACTCCTTTTGTCTCGGGTATTCGCGCTGAAGGATTGATTGTTGTCGCGACTACGGTTACTGTTGTCGCAACAACAGATAACGCCTCGAGGGGGCAGCCATGATGTACTCGTTCACCGAAGAAACCGTGATCACGGGCGATATCGACCGGATCTGGGCGGTCGCGACCGATGTCGCGCGCTGGTCGGAGTGGGATCCGCACGAGGAGAAATCGCGCATCGACGGCCCCTTCGCGGCCGGGACCACGGGGTGGGTGAAGCCCAAGGGCGCGCCCGCCGGGCCGTTCACCATCACCGATGTGCGCGCCGGAAGTTCGTGGACCAGCCAGGCGGGTATTCCGTTCGGAAAGCTGCGCGGTCACCGCTCCTACGAGGCGCTCGGTGACGGCACGGTGCGGGTGGCCGAGCGGGTGGAGGTGCACGGGCCGTTCGGGCCGCTGTTCAGACTGGTGTGGGAGAAGGGGATGCGTGCGGATATGCCGCGCACATTCGAGGCCCTGGAGAAGGAGGCGCTGCGGCGTGAGTGAGGCTGATGCGGGCGGATCTCGCGGGGTACCCCGGGGTCCGCTGATGAGTCCGGGTTTCTGGCTGCATCACGCGGCCCTGGAGTGGCGGGCGACGCTGGAGCGGAATCTGCGGCCGCTCGGGCTGACGCCGACGCAGTTCAATCTGCTGGCGTCGGCGGGCTGGCTGGGCCGCGAGGGGGAATTGCCGACCCAGCAGCAGGTCGCCGATATGTCCGGCGCGGATCGCATGATGGGGTCCAAGGTGATTCGCGTACTGGAGGAGCGCGGCCTGCTGATCCGCCGCACCGATCCGGCCGACGCGCGCGTGCTGCGCATCGAAATCACGCCGGAGGGCAGGGAATTGGCGCGCAAGGGCGTGCAGACGGCCGTCGACACCGATCAGCAGATCTTCGGTGATTCCGGCGAAGGACTCCGCGATCAGCTGCGACCCATTGCCGCACACCGGATTCCGGACTGACCTACTTCACCAGGATGGCCCGGGTGTAGAGCAGGGAGAAGCCGCGGCGCTGGGCGTTCTGCTGCGATTTGGATCCGGGCTGGGTGGTGATGACGGCGATATCGCAGCCCGCCGCGGCGGCCTCGGTGAGCCGAGCGGACAGCAGCGCGGATTGGATGCCGTGCCTGCGATGCGCGGGAAGTGTTGCCGCACCGGTCAATTGGGCCACCCCCTGGGACATGCGCATGCTCGCGCCGCCCGCGATGGCTTCCTCGTGCACCGCCACGTAGCGTTGCACTCCGGCGGCTGCGGTCAGATCGCGCATGGCGTCGGCGATGATCTCGCGCGGGAACTCCTCGTGCGAGGCGACGCCCTGGGTATCCGGATGGGCGAAACCGTCGGCGATGATATCGAGCCAGATATCGAATTCCCCTGTGCCGCTGGCCCTTACCTCGACGCCCGCGGGGGTTACCGGTTCCGGCGCATCGGTCAGGTCGATGCCGAGCACGTTCTCGAAGGAGATGAGCCGGTAGCCGCGCCCGGTGAGCAGTTCGGCGATACCCGGATCGCCCAGGTGCGCCAGTTCGACCTGTACGGGGGTGTCGCGGACGGCGAATTGCTTTTCCACCGCATCGAATTCGTCCGCGTCCGGCACGCCCGCGAAGCCGAGACCGGCGACCTTATTGAGCGGTGAGCCCATATCGGCGAAGGAGGCGACCCCGCCGCCGATCGGGATGACGAAGCCCGCTTCACCGCCGAGCCGGGCGTTGGCCGCCGCGCTGCCCGTGGCGATCAATCCCGTCTCGACCCGCTCGATGCGCGCGCCGAGTTCGACGGAGCAGAACAGGGGTCCGTGTTCGCTTGCCATGGCGTCGAGCCTAGTTCGGCGGGCAACCGGTTTTCCGGACCTTTCGAGGACGCGGTGCCCGCCCGGCCCGGCTGGGTTCGGGGCCTTGCCGACCTGGCCGTATGGTCGGGTGGTGGCTTTTGATCACGGGGCCGACGGCCCGAACGGACTTGTTGTCGGGTTCGACCTGGATATGACGCTGATCGATTCCCGGCCCGGTATCGCCGCGGTATGGGATGCGGTGGCCGCCGAGACCGGGGTGCCGATCGATTCCGAGCTGGTGGTGTCGCGATTGGGTCCGCCGCTGGCGGTGGAGGCCGCCGAATGGTTCCCCGAGGCGCGGGTGCCGGATGTGGTGGCGCTGTACCGCAAGCTTTATCCGGGATTGGCGATCGCGCCGAGCGATGACCTGCCGGGTGTGCGGGATTCGCTGGCCGCCGTGCACGCCGTGGGCGGCAAGGTGCTGGTGATCACCGCCAAGAACGGCCCGCACGCGCAATTGCATCTCGATCATCTCGGGCTCGAGGTGGACGACCTCGTCGGCGGGGCGTGGGCGGAGGAGAAGGGCGCGGTGCTGCGCGAGCACGGCGCGTCCATCTATGTCGGTGATCATCTGGGTGATGTGCGCGCGGCCAAGGTCGCGGACGCGTTCTCGGTGGCGGTCACCACGGGACCGTATGCGGCCGAGGAGCTGTCGGCGGAGGGCGCGGATGTGGTGCTGTCCGATCTCACCGAGTTCCCGGCGTGGTTGCGGTCTCATCTAATCCGCTGAATCCCAACAACTCTGGGCTATTCATCCTACTTTTGCCGTCACGCTGATTCGAACGGTGTTCGCGCCGCGCGCGGATCGATACGTTTGCGCTCCCATACTCCGGCTGGGGAGTCGGTGGAGTGCAGAGGAATCAGATGAGCAAGCAGTGGTCCGGGTCGCGCCGGCTTCGGGTTTTGGCTGGGGTCGCGTCCGCGGCCATGGTGGCGGCGCTGGTGTCGGCCTGTGGCGGTTCGTCATCCGACAGCGGCGGGGACACCGTGTATTTCGGTGTCTCGGGACCGAAGACGGGCGCTTCGGCGGAGTACGGGCGGCTGTGGCAGCAGGGTTTCGATCTGGCGCTGGAGCAGGTCAACGCGGCGGGCGGCATCAACGGTAAGAAGGTCGCGCTGAAGTGGGAGGATTCGCAGTCCGACCCGAAGCAGACGGTGCCGATCGCCACCAAGTTCGTCGGCGACAATTCCATCATCGCGGAATTGGGCGACTTCTCCTCGCCCGCGTCGATCGCGGCGTCGCCGGTGTACAACCGCGGCAAGCTGGTGCAGTACGGCTTCACCAATTCCTCGGTGGATTTCACCAAGGGCGGCGACTATTCGTGGAGCCCGTCCATCACCCTGGATGTGTTCCAGGAGCGCAATGCGCAGTGGGTGCAGGCCAAGGCCAAGAAGGTTTCCGTGGTCTACCTCGAGACCGATTGGGGTAAGCAGGCTTTCCAGTTCTTCCAGCAGTCCGCGAAGGATAAGGGCATCGAGATCGCCTACTCCTCATCGATTCTGCCGGATTCGCAGGACTTCCGTCCCGTGCTGATCAAGGGCCGCGATGCCAATCCGGACGCGTTCGTGCACCTGGGTTACGGCCCGGACGGTGCGCTGATCGTCAAGCAGCTGCGTGATGTCGGGTACAAGGGGCAGTTCTTCGGCGGCCAGAACACCCCGCAGTTCATTCAGCTGGCCGGGACCGCGGCCGAGGGCGATATCGTGAACGGCATTTTCGCGCCGACCGATACCAGCCTGAAGGTGCAGGACTTCGTCACCAAGTTCAAGGCCAAGTTCAATACTGATCCGGGCGACTTCAACGTGTACGCCTACGACGCCATCAATGTGCTGGTGAAGGCCGCCAAGCACGGCGGGGCCACTCGCGAGGGCATTCTGAAGGGCCTGCGCGAGGTCAAGGATTTCGACGGTATCGGGCTGGGTAATTCGTTCGCGTTCGATCAGCAGACGCGTCGGCCCAGCGGTGTGAAGCCGATCGAATTGCTGTTGAAGAACGGCGCTTTCGTGCCGACCGGTAACAAGTAGATGTTCGACACGCTCATCGCGGGTCTGGTGCACGGCAATGCGTACGCGCTCATTGCCGTGGGCATCACCCTGATCTTCGGGGTCAGCAATGTCATCAATTTCGCGCACGGTGCGATCTTCGCGTTCGGTTCGGTGCTGGGCTGGTGGCTGATCGCCCAGCACGGGCTGCCGCTGTGGCTGGCGCTGATCGTGGTGGTCGGGGTGACCGCGCTGGTCGGCGTCGGCATCGATGTGCTGGCGGTGCGGCCGCTGCGCCGCGCCCCGGCCATCGCGGCCCTGCTGGCCACCGTTGCGGTCGGGTTGATCATCGAGAACGTGGTGGCGCTGGTGTTCGGCCCGGAGACCCGGCCGTTCCCACAGGTGCTGTCCACCAATAACTTTCAGCTCGGCGGGGTGCGGTTCGGCACCTCGGACGTGGTGATGTTCGGCATCACCGTCACGGTGATGGCCGGGCTGTGGGCCTTCCTGCGGTTCGGGCGGTACGGGCTGGCGATTCGCGCCACTGCGCAGGATCCGGACGCGGCCGCGCAAATGGGCATCAGCGTGGGGCGGATTCAATCGCTGGCCTTCGCCATCGCGTCCGGACTGGGCGGGCTGGCGGGCATCTTCGTCGGGCTCTACAACTCGAATATCTCCCCGACCAGCGGCGGCGTCGTGGGCATGACGGGTTTCGTCGCCGCGACCATCGGCGGGCTCGGCTCGATTCCCGGTGCGGTGCTCGGCGGTTTCGTGCTCGGGCTGGTGGAGGCGTTCGGCATCTACACCTTCGGGGACGGCTACCGGGATCTGATCACCTTCGGACTGCTGGTGGTGTTCCTGGTGCTGCGGCCGGGTGGCTTGCTGGCGCGGCCGCCCGCCATCGAATCCGAACCGCTGACCGGGACCTTCCTGGGTTCGGGGCGGCAGTGGCGGATTCGATGGTGGCATGCGCTGATCGCGTTCGCCGTTGCGGGACTAGTCATTCCGGCGCTGTCGAATGACTACGGGATCTCGGTGGGTACGCAGATTCTGGCGTACGCCATCATCGCGGTGTCCATGACGCTGGTCGCCGGATCGGCGGGACAGCTGGCCATCGGGCAGGCCGGGCCGATCGCCATCGGCGCGTATACCTCGGCGGTGCTGACCGTTTCGCACGGCTGGGCGTTCCTGCCCGCCATTATTGTCGCGGGAATCGTTGCGGCCGTGGTGTCTTCGGTGCTGGCCGCACCGCTGTGGCGGCTCGGTGGACACTATGTCGCCATCGCGACCCTGGGCATCGGGATCGTGACGGTGGCGCTGATTCGCAATTGGGAATCGGTGACGCGCGGCAGCTACGGCATCTTCGGAATCCCGTCGCCGGAGCTCTTCGGAGTCGAATTCACCACGCACACCGAGATTTTCCGGTTGGAGCTGGTGGTGCTGGCGATCACCCTCGCGGTGATCCTGGGTGTGCAGCGGTCCCGGCTGGGCACCGCCATTCGGGCCATCGGCGCGGATGAGGTCGCGGCGCGCTCGGCCGGTGTCCCAGTGCGGGATTACAAGGCGCTCGCCTTCGCGCTGGCCGCGTTCTTCTCCGGGATCGGCGGTGCGCTACTGGCGCACCAGTATTCGTACATCGATCCGACCGTGTTCAACCTGCCGATGTCACTGCTGGTGGTGACGATTCTCGTACTAGGAGGCACCGCCTCGCCCTACGGCGCGGTGCTCGGCGCGGCCGTGCTGATCGGTGTGCCGGAGGCGCTGCGGCTCGCGCCCGAACTGCGCATCGTGCTCTACGGCCTGGTGCTGCTACTGGTCGTGCGGTTCCGGCCGCAGGGCATTCTGGTGAGGAGGGAACGTGTCCGAGTCACAGCCTGAACCGGTACTCGCGGTGCGCGGGCTACGGCGTTCGTTCGGGGGTTTGAAAGCTGTGGATGGAATCGAATTCACCATCGCGCCCGGCGAATTCGTCTCGATCATCGGGCCCAACGGGTCCGGGAAATCGACAACGGTGAACCTGATCTCCGGGGTTTTGAAGCCGGATAGCGGGGATATTCTGGTGCGGGGCACGCGAATTCGCCAGGGACGGCCGGAAGCCGCCGCGGCGGCGGGTATCGCGCGCACCTTCCAGAACGGGCGGGTGTTCGGCAATATGACCGTCCGCGAGAACGTGGATGTCGGCTTGCAGACCACCCTGCGGGCCTCGCGCCCGCTGCGCGCCCTCGCCGCAATTCCCCTGCTGCGCTGGATATCCCTGCTCGCCGAGGTCTTCGTCGCGCTGATCCCGACCCCGGCCGCCCGCGCCGAACGCAAGGCCACCGCCGAACGGATCGACGCGCAGATCGCCCGCTTCCAGGAGCGGCTCGGCCCGCGCGCCGACGATCCCGCCTACACCCTGTCCTACGCCAACCGCCGCCGCACCGAGATCGCCCGCGCCCTGGCACTGGAACCCGATCTGCTGCTGCTCGACGAGCCCGCCGCGGGCATGAACCAGACCGAGACCGCCGAAATCGGCAGGCAACTCGCCGAATTGAAGGCGCACGGTCACACCGTGCTGCTGGTCGAACACAAAATGGACCTCGTCCACGACCTGTCCGACCGCGTACTGGTACTCGACGAGGGCCGCGTGATCGCGGAGGGCACCCCGGCCGAAGTGCTCGCGAACCCCCGGGTGATCGAGGCATATCTCGGCCGCAGCCGGGCCGGGAAAGACGCGCCGATCGATCCGGTCGAGGACGTGGATGTGGTCCGGGATGTGCCAGGAGCAGACGTGTCGCCCGATGTCCCGGCGAGCGACACATCGCCAACCGAGGGAAAGGTGACCGCCGATGTCGGATAGCGCTACAGCCGATGTCCTCGAACGCGGCCGGGGGCTTGCCGAACCCACCGCGGTAATCGGGGAGGAGTTCGATGAGACTGTCGTGCCGATTCTCGAATTCGACCGGGTTGTGGTGCATTACGGCGCATCCCGGGCTTTGAACGAAGTGTCGCTGCGGGTTCGGCCGGGGGAGATCGTTTCGCTGCTGGGCGGCAACGCTTCCGGGAAGTCGACCACGATGAAGACCGCTCTCGGGCTGTTGAAGCCCAGTTCCGGCACGGTGCGCATAGACGGTGTGGACGTGAGCACCACGCCACCGTCGGCGCGTATCAAGGCCGGGCTGGCGTCGGTTCCGGAGGCGCGGCGCGTCTTCCCCGCCATGACGGTCGAGGAGAACCTCTTCGTGGGCGGCTATATCCGCAAGGAGCGTCGTTCGGTGCTGGCGGCGCGGGCCGCTGAGATGTTCGAGCATTTTCCGCGTCTGGCCGAGCGGCGCACGCAGCGCGCGGGCACCCTGTCCGGCGGTGAACAGCAGATGCTGGCCTTCGCCCGCGCGCTCATGAGCAAGCCGCGGCTCATCTGCATGGATGAGCCGACCATGGGCCTGTCACCGAAGTTCGTGGACCGGGTGCTCGATGAAATCGCCCGGCTGAACCGGGAATTGGGCCTGGCGATCCTGATCGTGGAACAGCAGGCCGAACTCGCGCTCAGCATCGCGCACACCGCGAATGTGCTGCGCACCGGGGAGATCGTGCTGCACGGCCCGGCCGAGGAACTCATCGACAACCCGGCGGTCCGTGATGCCTACCTGGGTAAGGCGACGGCGTGATCGATAGGGAGGAGACGGCATGACCCCACAGCGGTTGGGGCTGTTCACCAGGCTGGTGCGTTCGGAGGCCACCGAGGACGCGGCCACCGTCTACCGGCACGCGCTCGAGCAGTTCGAGCTGGCCGAGCGGCTCGGGTACGACGCGGCGTGGGTGGCGCAGCATCACCTGGATCCGGATGAGGGCGGGTTGCCGTCACCGTTCGTATTCCTGGCGCATGCGGCCGCGCGGTATCCGAAGCTGCGGCTCGGGACCGCGATTGTGACGCTCGCGCTGGAGGATCCGATCCGGGTGGCCGAGGACGCCGCCGTACTGGATGTGCTCAGTGGCGGTCGGCTCGAAATTGGTTTCGGCGCGGGCGGTTCCAGGCACGCCTTCGAACTGTTCGATCTCGCCGGGGCCGATCGGCAGCAGGTGTACGCCGAGAAGCTCGCGGTGCTGACGGCCGCGCTGTCGGGTGCCGCGCTGGTCGGGGATCGCGGTCTGAATCCACCGGCGGGGACGCTGCGGAATCGGGTGTGGCAGGCCACCTTCTCCGCCGCGGGCGCGCACCGGGCCGGACTCGCGGGCGACGGCCTGCTGCTGTCCAAGGCGCAGCCGCGGGACGCGGAGACCGCCGGTGCCACCCTCTGGGAGATCCAGGAGCCGCTGGTGGCGGCGTACCTGGCCGCACTGCCGGATGGGGTCGAGCCGCGAATCGGCGCTTCCCGAGGCATTTTCGTCGCCGACGATCACGACACCGCGTGGAAGTTCGCCGAACGCGGCGCGACACGCTTCCTGGAGCAATTGCGCCGCAACGGCGGTCCGGACGTGGGCGGCAGTGTCGAAGAGGTGCTGCGCGATTCCTTCATCGGCACCCCCGGCGAGGTGGTCGCGAAACTCGCCGCCGACACCGCGCTGCGGCAGTCCACCGATTTCATCGTGCAGGTGCATCCGGTCGATCCCGGCCACGAGGCGACCCTGCGCTCCATCGAACTCATTGCCACCGAGGTTGCGCCGCAACTGGGTCGGCGGGAAGGAACGGAACAGTGAGCGAAACAGCCACCGGCACGGGCATACCCGTGGCCGAGGACACGCGGCCGGGTGGGAGCGGCACTGCCGCAGGTGGACTCACGGCCGAACGCGAACTCACGGCCGAGGTGGCGGATGTGATCGCCGCGGTGCTCGGTCCCCGCGCCGCGGCCGTTCGGGACCTCCGGAACGAGCGACCGGCTGTCGTGGAGCACACCCAGGGCGTGTACGAGGCGTTGCTGAACGGTCCGGCGGCGGAGTCGGTGGGGCGGTCGCGATTGATAGCGACGGCCGTGGCGGTGGCCGAGCTGGCGGGTGCGCCGGAATTGGCCGCGCACTACGCGGGTCTGGGAACCGTTCCGGCGGAGGGTGATCCGGTGCTGGCGGCGATTCTGCGGCATGCCGCGCTGGTGAGCACCGCGCCCGCCACCGCGACGCGCGCCGATATCGAGGCGCTGGCGGCGGTCGGCCTTTCCGAGAACGACATCGTCACCGTGGCTCAGCTCATCGGCTACGTGCATTTCCAGGTCCGGCTGCTGGCCGGGCTCACGCTGATCGGAGCGGAACATGAGTGAGAACGCGGCCGTGCGCGAGGTGCGCAGTGTCGAACCTGCCCGTCGCCCTGCGGGTTTCACGCAGGAGCAGCTGGATTGGGTGCCGTGGGTGGAGCCGATAAAACTCGCCGACGCGGACGCGGAACAGGCTCCGCTGCTGGCGGGAGATCGCGGTGTCGGACCATATTTTCGAGTATTGGCGCGTAATGCCGACGTGCTCGCGCATCGCAGCGGAAATGACAGGGAGATCTTCTACGGCCGGGATGGATTGGGCAGGGCCGAAAGGGAACTCGCCGCCACGGTGACCTCGCGCCACAATGGTTGCGAGTATTGCGCTTCGGTGCATTCGCGCTTCACCTCGGCGCTGTCCAAACGGGAATCCGACGTCCAGCGGCTGCTGGACGAGGGCAATGGCGTGCGGATCGACGAAAGGTGGGACGCCGTCGTCGATTTCGTGGACGCGCTGGCCGCGAACCCGCCGCGGGCGCGGCCGGCGCATATCGAGCGACTTCGTGAGCTGGGTTTCGCCGAGGCCGAGATCCACGATCTGGTGCTCTCGACCGCTTCCTTCTCCTGGGCCAATCGGCTTATGCTCACCCTCGGTGAGCCGGAGGTTCCCGCTGGTAGAGGGTGATCTAGGGCCCTATCGAAAAAATTCTAGAATTTTCCTGCAAAAGCTTCCCCGGGTGGGGTTGGGCTGGGTATGTTCCCGATGGCAAACAGTCAGTGACCGCACTGACACTGGTTATCGATCGGAGCACCACCATGACCAACCTCCTCTCTGACGTCCTCGTGCAGACCATCCTGAAGCTGCTCGCGACCGGCTCGGCGAGCGGTTCCGCCAAGTAGCCACGCGAATGCCATCTTTCGGCTACTGCGCGGGAGCCGAGGAGGCACGAAAGGGCCCGATCCTTGACGAGGGGATCGGGCCCTTTCTCATGTCCGGCCGAAGTCGGGGGTGCGCGGCGGTGCCGCGGCGATCGTCGGCCGGTCACCGATAAGCCGGGAAATAAATCCTAAAAATCTCCTGCAAAAGTATTCCGTCCAGTTCGCCTGCTCTGTATCGTGCTGAGTGGCAAACGATCAGTGATTTTCGGTCCAATGCGGCATCGGAAAGCGATTCTCCCCCCGGATTCGCGTTCCGAACCTGGGGCGGTTCCCCTGCCTATACCCGCCGCTCCCAGGTGCGCCGCAACGTTCCGAACCACTGAGCCAACTTTCGGCTATCGCGCGGGATACCGAAGGTGCAAACGAAGGGCCCGATCCATGACGAGGGGATCGGGCCCTTCGGTATTGTCTGGCGCAATGTCTCAGGAAACGAACGCGGGAAGAATGTACGCCGGGCAGCCCGTAGAAGACCGGCAACGGCAGCGTCGTGCACGTTTTCTGGAGTCGGGGCTGACGGTATTCGCACGCGACGGATACGCCAACAGCTCCGTCGGCGCCATCTGTAAGGACGCCGGACTCTCCTCACGCCAGTTCTACGAGGAGTTCACCGGGCGCGAATCGCTACTGCTCGAGCTCTACGAGCAGATCGATCGCGAATCGCGGGAAGCCGTGGCGGCCACCATCGCCGATCACTCCGACGCCAGTGCCATCGACATCATCGACGCCGCCGTGCGCGCCTATATCGAGTCGATCGGGCGAGATCCGCGCAAGGCGCGGGTCGCCCTCGTCGAAGTCGTGGGCGCCGGGCCGAAGGTGGAGAAGTTCCGCCTGGAACTGCGCCGCGCCTGGGGCGCGCTGCTCGCCGGAGCCGCCGAGGATGCCGCCATGCACGGCGAAATCCCGCCCGGCGACTACGAAATGCGCGTACTGGCCATCATCGGCGCGGTGAACTACGTCGTCGACGCCTGGAGCGGTTCCGAACCGCGCCAGCCGCTCGACGAGGTCATCAGCGTGCTGCGCCGCGTCATCATGGGCGCCGTCAGCGCCTGACATACCGAACAGCGTCCGCCGCACCGGCTTTGCGCCGGTGCGGCGTCCTGTGTTGCCCACAGGGCCGCGTTCGTGCCGCTGTGCGGGTGCGGGCGGGGCAGGCGGTAGCGTGCGGTGCGTGGAGAGTGTGCCGATCCAGATGCCGGACGGGACGACCGTCACGGTGCGGCTTATTCCGGCGAAAGGCCCGCACCGGCATCCGATTACGCCCGATACGCCGCGACCGGTGGTGGTGATCGCGCCCGGGCTCGGGGTGCCGGGGGAGTACTACTCGCTCTTCGGAATCCCGCTCGCGGCACGCGGGTTCGATGTGGCGCTGCTGGAGATGCGCGGTAACGGCGACAGCCGCGCGGCGAATCGCAGAGCGCCCGGCGGCTACGGCTATCAGGAATTGGTCGCGGTGGATTTCCCGGCCATGTTCCAGGTGGTGCGCGAACGGTTTCCGGACAGCACCCCGTATCTGCTCGGGCACAGCATGGGCGGGCAATTGGGCCTCATGTACGCCTCGCGGATTCGCGGGCGGCTGGCCGGGCTCATTCTGGTGGCCTCGGGGACGCCGCATCATCGGGGCTACGGCGGACTCACGGGTCCCGGGTTCCTGCTCGGCAGCGCGGCAATCTCGTTGACCGCCAACCTCGCCGGGTTCTGGCCGGGCGACACCGTGGTCGCGGGCAGCTTCGGGCGGCAGTCGCGGCTGCTCATCGAGGACTGGGCGCGGGTGGCGCGCACCGGACGCTTCGAACCCACCGGGGCCGATATCGATTACGAGGAGCGCATTTCCCGGCTCAAACTGCCGGTGCTGTCGATCACCATGACCGGTGACGATCTGACACCGGTCCGGGCGGCGAAACTGCTGCTGCAGAAGCTGCCCAACGCCGAGGTCAGCACCTGGCACAATCCGGCTCCGCACGGGCACAACGGCTGGATCAGCGATCCCGGGAACACCGTCGACTACGTCGAGAAATGGCTCCGGGACCGCTGATTCGCGAACGGGATCGTCAGGCGTCCCGCTCGATCAGTGTGCGAGTGAAGAATTCGTAGATGAGCGCGGCCTGGAACGCGGACTGTTTATTGTCCGCCGCGCCGCCGTGCCCGCCCTCGATATTCTCGTGGTACCAGATGGGGTGGCCCTGGGATTCCAAGAGCGCGGCCATCTTCCGGGCATGACCCGGATGCACGCGATCATCGCGGGTGGACGTGGTGAGCAGGATCGGCGGGTACGCGCCCGCCGGATCGGTGTTCTGATACGGCGAATACTTCGAGATGTACTCCCACTCCTCCGGCTTATCCGGATCACCGTATTCGGCCACCCAGGACGCGCCCGCCAGCAGCAGGTGATAGCGCTTCATATCCAGTAGCGGCACCTGGCAGACGATGGCCCCGAACAATTCCGGATAGCGGGTCAGCATGACGCCCATCAGCAGGCCGCCATTGCTGCCGCCGACCGCGCCCAGCTGTTCGTGCGTGGTGATGCCGCGCGCCACCAGATCCCGTGCGATGGCCGCGAAATCCTCATACACCTTGTGCCGGTTGGCCTTCTGCACGGAGGTATGCCATTCCGGGCCGTATTCGCCGCCGCCGCGAATATTGGTCATCACCCAGGTGCCGCCGCGTTCGAGCCAGCCCATTCCGGCCGCACCGCTGTAGGCGGGGGTGCGGGAGACCTCGAAACCGCCGTAGCCGGACATGACGGTGGGGCCGGGGGTGTCCAGCCGATCCCGGTGCCGCAGTACGAAATACGGGATCATGGTGCCGTCATCGGAGCGGGCGAAGAATTGTTCGGTGTGCACGCCGGCGGCGTCGAAGAATTCGGGTTCCTTCTTCAGCACCTCGGTGCCGCCACCCACCGAACTGGCCAGCAGCGTGGTGGGACTGGTGAAACCGCTTGTGGAGAGCATGAATTCGTCACCGCCCTCCAGCGGATCCAGATTCATGACGCTGGTGGTGGCCATCGGCGGGGCGTCCGCGAGCACCTCGCGGGTCCAGCCGTCCGGGCCGGGGGTGAGCACGTACAGCTTGGTCTGCACATCCTCGAGGGTGATGAGCAGCAGATGGTTCTCGGTCCAGCCGTAACCGTGCAGGGCGGTGTGCGCGTCGGGGGTGAAGATCACCTCGAAATCGCGTGCGCCGGAGAGGAATCGCTCGAAATCGATGGCCAGCAGCGCGCCCGACGGGTGCGTGACGCCCGCGATCTCCCACGGGGATTTCAACTGCACCAGCAGCCAATCCTTGTACCAGGATTCCGAGGCGTCGGTGGGCACGTCGAGATGCCGTAGCGTGCCATCGGATTCGACCAGATAGACCTCTTCGTTGAAGAAGTCGGTGGCGCGGCCGACGAAATGCCGTTCGTAGCCCGGGGTGCGGTCATAGCCCGCGGAGACGGCCACATCGGTGGACTCGCCCTCATACACGGTTTCCGCGGCGGTCAGCGGGGTGCCGCGCTTCCAGCGCTTGGCGATGCGCGGATAACCGGAATCGGTGAGCGCGCCCGGACCGAAATCCGTTCCCACGTAGACGGTGTCGATATCGATCCAGCGAATCTCGGATTTGGCTTCCGGCAGGAAGTAGCCCTGATTCTCCGGTTCGATGAAAACCTTTGCCTCGATATCGAATTCGCGCACCACCTTGGCGTCCGCGCCGCCCCGGGACAGGCTGATCAGGGCGCGCTGCTGTTCGGGGCGCAATACCGCGGCCCCGCCCCACACCCAGTTCTCGCCTTCGGCCTCGGCGAGCGCGTCGAGATCGATGAGCACTTCCCACGCCGGTTCGTCTTTGGTGTATTCGGCGAAAGTGGTGCGCCGCCACAGGCCCTTGGGATGTGCGCCGTCGCGCCAGTAGTTGTAGAGCCACCGGCCGCGCCGCCCCGGATAGGCGATGCGGGTATCGGTGTCGAGCATGGCCAGAATTCGCGATTCGAGTCCGCTGAATCGCTCCGACGCCGCGAAGCGCTCCAGCACCACCTCGTTATGCGCTCGCGCCCAATCCAGCGCCCGCTCACTGGTGACTTCTTCCAGCCACAGATACGGATCCGTCACGCCCTCGTCCACACCGGTCATGCGTACATTGTCGCCGAGCCTCCGCTCGCCCGGCGTCCGGTCACCGCTTGCGCCAGCGTTTGCCGGTGTCGGCGGGTGCTGTCAGAATCTGCGAAGGCAATCGGGGGGAGCGTCTTTCGGCTGCCGTTCGCACACCGAAAACCAGGGGGAACAATGTCATCCGATCTTCTGCACGAGGTTGTCGGCGGAGCACTGCGCGGCGGCCTGATCGCCGCCGCGGCCGCGGGCGGCGTCGCCTGGCGTCGCAGCCGCGCCAAGCGCCGCGAGGAACAGCAGAATCCGCAGCCGGGCGAGGGTCAGCACCAGCCGCCCGCCCAGTAGACGACGACCAGCCGCACCGTTCGGGTGCGGCTGTGGCCGAGGGTGATTCCCGGGAGTTCGGGTGTCACCCGAGTCGGACCAGCATCTTGCCGGTGTTGGCTCCGGACAGGACGCCCAGGAAGGCGGCGGGGGCTTGGTCCAGGCCCTCGTAGACGGTTTCGCGGGTGCGCAGGGTGCCGTCGGCGAGCCAGGCCGCCGCCTTGCCGATGTACTCCGGGAAGAGCCCGAGGTAGCTGGTCACCAGCATGCCGCGCAGGGTGACCTCCTTGGTCGCCGCGAGGTAGAGGTCGGGGGTCCGGGCGGGCTCGACGCCGTTGTAACCGCTGATCGCGCCGACCAGGGCGATGCGGCCGTGCTGCCCGATGGCTTCGACCGCGACGCGCAGGTGCTCACCGCCGACACTGTCCAGGTAGACGTCGATGCCCTGCGGCGCGGCGGCGGCCAATTGCCCGGCCAGATCCCCGGCGCGGTAGTCGATGGTGGCGTCGAAGCCGAATTCGTCACGCAGCAGCGAGGTTTTGGCCGCGCCGCCCGCCGAGCCGATCACCCGGGACGCACCGAGCGCCTTGGCGATCTGGCCCGCGACGCTGCCGACCGCGCCCGCGGCCGCCGAGATGAAGACCGTGTCACCCGGCCGCACCGGGGCCACCTCGGTGAGCGCCGCGTAGGCGGTCAGACCGGTGGTGCCGAGCGCGCCGAGGTACTGCTGCGGCGCGGCCAGCGTTGTATCGATGGGATTGGCGGCCTCGGCGTCGACCACCGCCAGTTCCCGCCAGCCCCCGAAATGCGAGACGGTGCTGCCGACCGGGATTGCGGCGGAACGGGATTCGATCACCTCGCCGACCGCCGAACCCTCCAGGGCCGCGCCCAGTTCGAACGGTGGGATGTAGGACGGGCGATCGTCCATCCGGCCGCGCATGTACGGGTCCACCGACATCCAGGTATTGCGCACCAGGATCTGACCGTCCGCGAGCTCGGGGATCGGCCGCTGCACGAGGGCGAAGTTCGCGGCGGTCGGCACGCCGTCGGGACGCGCGGCGAGCTGGATCTCATGACCGGTACGAAGCTGAGTTGTCATGTCGCACTAACCTTTTCGCTATCCGGAGCGAGTTGTCCGTTCCGATGTGGATAACGTTATGGCGAGTGCGCGACGCATCCCAGGTCCCGCGATGCCACCGCCCGGCCCTAACGCGCCAGCGCGGTGGGGGAGACTCCGGTCCAGCGGTGGAAGGCTTTGCGCAGGGCACGATCATCGGCGAAGCCGAGTTTGTTCGCGATGGCCGCGGTGGTCAATTTCCCTTCCGCGAGAAGTGATTTGGCCTGCTCGTAGCGGGCCAGATCGACTTCCTGCCGCCACGTGGTGCCGTGTTCGGCGAGCTGGCGTTGCAGGGTGCGCCGACTCAGCAGCAGACGGCGCGCCACCGTATCCAGGGAAACCTCACCGCGATCGAGGGTTTCGGCGAGCGCGGCGCGGAAGGCGTCGAGCGGATCGGCGATGGGGCGGGCGCTGGCCAGCACCAGATCGGCATGGCTGCGCAGAAGTTGATTGAGGGTCGGGTCCGGCCGCAACAGCGGAGCGGTGGCATCGGCGGCCGTGAACGTCATCGAGTCGGCGGGGGCATCGAATTCGATGTTCTCGGTGCCGAACGCGGCCGCCAATTCGGAGTGATCGGCGGGCGCGGCATGCCCGAATGTCACGCGCGACGGGCGGATCGGGCGACCGGTGGCCTCCCGTGCGCGACGCAGGTAGTAGGCGAGCACGTATTCGTTGACGACGGCCACGACGGCGGGATCGCCCGCGGTGGTGCGGTATCCGATGGTGAGATCGCCGTCGCCGTCCAGGTCGAAACCCTCGGCGGCGGCGGTGACCAGGCGGTGGTAGGGCTGGGCGGCGTGCAGCGAATCGGTCAGTGTCGCACCGGTTGTCACCAGGTAATCCCAGGTATTGAGGCTGCCGAGCGGTGCGTCGCGCACCACCGCGACACCTGCGCCGGGGGTGGTCCGGGTGTGCGCGATCAACTCCCACAGGCGAACCAGCGAATCGAGCGGAATCCGATTGAGTTCCCCGGTCAGCGCCGCTTCGTCCACACCGTGCACGGCGGCGATCTGTTCGGGGCGCACCCCGGCCCGCAGCGCCGCGTCCCGCACCAATCGAATGAGATGGGTGGAGGCGGTGCCGTCGAGCGGGTTCACGCCTGGAACATTAATCGTCGTTAGGATTGCTGTTTTTATGCCGATCCGCCCAGGAGGTCCCGGATTGCTGTGGGAACAGCACTGCTGCCTGCCGCTGCTGCCCTCGGCCGATATCGCCGAGCTGGCGCGCTATCCGCTGGGTTCGTATCTTTCGGTGAATGTGGGTTATTCGCTGCACTCCACCCGGGATTCGGAGCGGATGATCGATCAATTCCGCCGAGATGCCTTGGCGGACGGCCGATTCCGGCTGGTTGAGCGCATCGCGGATGCGGTCGATCCGGATCCGGATCTCATCGCGCTCGCCTTCGATCTGGAGGATTCCGGACCGCTCGGCGGTGACCTCGACAATGTGAAGATGTTCTACGACCTGGGTGTGCGGTCACTGCTGCCCAGCTATAACTACGCGAATGCGGCGGGCTGCGGCTGCCTCGATACCGAGGACACCGGGCTGACCGCATACGGCCGCGATCTGATTCGCACGCTCAACGAGGTCGGCATGTTCGCGGACGGTTCGCACTGTTCGCCGCGCACGGGTCTGGACATCGCCGATATCACCACTGTTCCGATGGTCTACAGCCATTCGAATTTCGCTGCGGTGTGGGCGCATCCGCGCAATATCTCCGATGATCAGGCGCGGGCGTGCGCCGCCACCGGCGGGGTGATCGGCATCAACGGCGTCGGCATCTTCCTGGGGCGCAATGCGCCGGGTGAGCGCGCCGAACGTGTCGAGGCCATGGCCGATCACATCGTCTACGGCGCGGAGCTGGTCGGATTCGAGCACATCGGGTTCAGCTCGGATTTCTCGTTCGACGGTGATGACTTCAATGCGGAGGTGGCGGCGAATCCGGAGGTGTTCTCCGCGGAGTTCACCCGCTGGGGTCCATTGCAGTGGACGCCGCCGGAGGATCTGCTCGGCGAATCCGATGTGCCGGGACTCGACGAGGTGCTCGCGAACCGCGGTTTATCGGCCGCCGAGCGTGCCGCCGTCTTCCACGGCAATTTCGCCCGCATCGCCGGTCAGGTCTGGCGGGACTGAACGACCCCTGGCGTAATCGATCTTCGCCGCTAGACTCGAACCCGGTGTTTGCCCTGCTCAACCCATTCCGTATCGAAGGGGAGATCAGATGACGCAGCTCGATCGCACGGTGCAGAAATTCGTGGACGCCGTCAACGCGCATGACGTGGACGCGTTCTTCCAGACCCTCACCCCCGATGCCAGCATGTCCGATGACGGCAATGAGCGGAATCTCGCCCAGTGGACCGATTCGGAAATCT
This sequence comes from Nocardia sp. NPDC056000, assembly GCF_042269265.1. Taxonomy (NCBI): domain Bacteria; kingdom Bacillati; phylum Actinomycetota; class Actinomycetes; order Mycobacteriales; family Nocardiaceae; genus Nocardia; species Nocardia sp. NPDC056000. Next base: position 22,547 of record NZ_JBHJXS010000008.1, read on the forward strand.
TCACCACCAATGGCCGGATGCAGGTCGAATCGGTCACCGCGCCTACCGAATTCGTCGCCGATTACGCCAATGACCGGTGGGGGAGCATGCGCACCGCATGGCGCTTCACGGTGCGGGACGGTCTGATCAGCCGCTTCGAAACCGGGCAGGCTGGATGAGTGCGACGCGCGCGGCGGGGCTAGGCTCGCAGGCGTGACTTCCCACTACGATGTCGTCGTTCTCGGCGCTGGTCCCGGCGGTTACGTCGCTGCGATCCGCGCCGCTCAACTCGGCCTGCGAACAGCTATTGTCGAGCAGAAATACTGGGGTGGCGTGTGCCTGAACGTGGGCTGCATTCCGTCCAAGGCGCTGCTTCGAAACGCGGAGCTGGCCCATATTTTCCATAAAGAGGCCAAGACCTTCGGTATTTCCGGTGAGGTGAGCTTCGACTTCGGCGCTGCTTTCGATCGCAGTCGCAAGGTGGCGGACGGCCGCGTCAAGGGCGTCCACTTCCTGATGAAGAAGAACAAGATCGACGAGTTCGACGGCGCTGGCACGTTCACCGATGCCAAGACGCTCTCGGTCGCGCTGTCCAAGGGCGGCACCGAGACCATCACGTTCGACAATGTCATCATCGCGACCGGTACCACCACGAAGCTGCTGCCGGGGACCTCGCTGTCCGCGAATGTGGTGACGTACGAGGAGCAGATCCTCACCCGCGACCTGCCGGGCTCGATCCTGGTGGTCGGCGCGGGCGCGATCGGCATGGAATTCGCCTACGTGCTGAAGAACTACGGCGTTGATGTGCGGATCGTCGAATTTCTGGACCGCGCACTGCCGAACGAGGACGCCGACGTCTCCAAGGAGATCACCAAGGCGTACAAGAAGCTCGGTATCACCATCACCACCGGTGCGGCCGTGCAGTCCATCGATGACGACGGCTCCAAGGTCACCGTCGCCATCAAGGACAACAAGTCCGGCAATATCGAGACCGTCACCGTGGACAAGGTGCTGCAGGCCGTAGGCTTCGCACCGCGCGTCGACGGCTACGGCCTGGAGAACACCGGCGTGCAGCTCACCGATCGCGGCGCCATCGCCATCGACGAGTACATGCGCACCAATGTCCCCGGCATCTACGCCATCGGTGACGTCACCGCGAAGCTCCAGCTCGCGCACGTCGCGGAGGCGCAGGGCGTGGTCGCGGCCGAGACCATCGGCGGCGCGGAAACCCTGCCGCTGGGCGACTACCGCATGATGCCGCGCGCCACCTTCTGCCAGCCGCAGGTCGCCAGCTTCGGTCTCACCGAGCAGCAGGCCCGCGACGAGGGCTATGACGTGAAGGTCGCCACCTTCCCGTTCACCGCCAATGGCAAGGCGCACGGCCTGGGCGATCCGACCGGTTTCGTGAAGCTCATCGCGGACGCCAAGTACGGCGAGCTCATCGGCGGCCACCTCATCGGCCCCGACGTCTCCGAACTGCTCCCCGAGCTGACCCTGGCCCAGAAGTGGGACCTCACGGTCAACGAACTGGCCCGCAACGTCCACACCCACCCCACCCTGAGCGAAGCCCTCCAGGAGGCCATCCACGGCCTCGCGGGCCACATGATCAACTTCTGATCACTTCGCCCGCAGTACAACAGCATTCGGCCCGGTACCGGTGGAACACCCGGTACCGGGCCGTTTCGTATCCGGCTCGGTCCGCCGGGATGCGGTCGCTGACAAGGAGTGAGAGTAGGCCGGGCGTTGGCATGTCCTACTCCATCAAACGATCAGTCACCCAGGTGTAAGCGCTTGTGCAGGGCGTGGATTCGTTCGGTCAGCTCCGGGAATGGGCCGCTGACCGGGATATTCGGGGCTACCTGGTTGATGGGGAGCGGGTTCACCGGGCCCTGGGGGACGCCGAATTCGGTGAGCCAGGCGGTGAGCTGTTCGGTGGAGGCGGCGTAGACGATGGGGCCCAGGCCCACCCAGGCGTGGGCGGCCGAGCACATGGCGCAGTGTTCGCCGGAGGTGTAGACGGTTGCTGTGGCGCGGTCGGCGGGGGTGAGGTTTTCGGCGGCCCAGCGGGCCAGTTCGAATTCCGGGTGCCGGGTTTGATCGCCGCCGGAGACGCGATTGCGGTCCTCGGCGAGGACGGTGCCGTCGGCGGCCACCAGGACCGATCCGAAGGGTTCGTCGCCCGCGTCCAGTGCCTCGGTGGCGAGTTCGACGCAGCGTTCGAGGTAGTGCAGATCGGTGGGCATGATGCCGCTCCTTCGTCGATGGTGTTGTCGCACAGCTGATCACGACCCGCTGATCACGACGCTGCTCAGTCGCGGTGGTAGGTCTCCTGTGCGGAGCGGATCTGATCGATATTGGTTTCGAGCAGCACCACCAGGCCCTCGAGCTGGTCGGCGACCTTCGCGCCCAGATCGGTGAGGGTGTATTCGACGTGCGGGGGGATGGATTGCTGGACTTCGCGGTGGATCATGCCGTCGCGTTCCAGGGTCTGCAGGGTTTGCGAGAGCATGCGTTCGCTGATGCCGTCGACGCGGCGGCGCAGGGCGCTGAAGCGGAACGCGCCTTCACGGAGCGCGACCAGGGCGAGGACGCCCCAGCGGCTCGCCACATTCTGCAGGACCGGGCGGGATCCGCAGTTTCGCGCGAAGACGTCGGCCTCCAGGGTGGGGTCGTCGTGATCCGGGGCGGGCGTGCTCATGATTCGAGATTACCTAACCGTTCGGGTTGCGGTGCGGGAATGGTATGTGCTTACTATTAGTTAGTACACGTCGATACCGCAGTTCATTCCCTTGAATACCTGGAGGAAGTCATGACCGTCGCCGTCACCGGAGCAAGTGGTCAGCTGGGTCGCCTCACCATCGAGGCGCTGCTGCGCGAGGGCGCACAGCCCGTGGCCGTGGTCCGCGATGCCTCGAAGGTCGCCGATCTGGCCGAGCGCGGCGTCGAGGTTCGCGAGGCGAGCTACGACGACGCCGAGGCGCTGGACCGTGCCTTCGCCGGCGTCGACCGCGTCCTGTTGATCTCCGGCAATGAGTTCGGCAGCCGAGTGGCCCAGCACACCAATGTGATTCGCGCCGCCGAGCGTGCGGGCGTGAACCTGCTGGCCTACACCAGCATTCCGAACGCCGAGCGCAATGAGCTCATCCTGGCGCAGGAGCACCGCGGCACCGAGGCCGCGCTGGACGAGGCGTCCGTACCCGTGGTGCGGCTGCGCAACAGCTGGTACTGGGAGAACTATCTGAACGGCGTCACCGCCGCGGCCGAGTCCGGCGTCTTCTACGGCGCGGCGGGCGAGGGCAAGGTGGCGGGCGCGGCCCGCGCCGATTACGCCGAGGCCGCCGCCAAGGTGCTCACCACCCCCGGGCACGAGGGTCAGACCTACGAACTCGGTGGCGATCTGGCCACCTATGCCGAACTGGCGCAGGCGATTTCGGAGGCCGCCGGTAAGCCGGTGCGCTATCAGGATCTGCCCCAGGCCGACTACGCCGCCGCCCTCGAGCAGAACGGTGTCCCCGCGGGCTACGCCGCCGTACTTGCCGACGCTGACGCGGGCATCGCCCAGGGCATTCTCGCCGTCGACAGCGGTGACCTGCGTAAACTGCTGGGCCGCGAGACCACCCCGGCGGTCGAGGTCTTCCGCACCGCCCTCAACTGAGCGCGGTCTGCGGTATTCGAATTGCGTTCGGGCCCGGTCGAATACGACCGGGCCCCGGGGCGGAGAGCTGTAGATCCAGGCTGGTTCAGTACCAGTTGTGTTCCTGCCAGAACGCCCAGGCCGCCATCGGACTGCCGTAGCGCTCGTTCATGTACTTGTAGGCCCAGCGCAATTGGGTCAGGGGATTGAAGATCCAATCCGGTCCCTCCTCGCCCATCTTGTGCGCGGGCAGGGCCTGAGCCAGTCCGTACGCGCCCGAGGAGGGGTTGACGGCGAACACCCGCCAACTGCTCTCGTGCGAGATGATCTGGTCGAACGCGCCGAACTGATCCAGCGGAACGATGCTCAGCGCCATGGCTTTCAGCGCCGGTCGCGGGAAAACCCAGGACGGCTCCAGGAATCCGGCCGCACCGCTCGAACTGGAGGCCAGTTCGGACAGGCTGGATGACAACTCGGACATCCCGGGCGACAGCGAGGTGACGCCCGAGGCCAATCCGAGCAGCGTGGGAGCGGTCTGGGAGAGTCCCGCGGTCAATTGCAGAAATCCCACCGACAGGTCCGAGAGCCCGTTGGTGTACTCCGACAACTGCGCGATCTCGGCCGCGGTGACCCGCCTGCGTTCCTGCCCCGTATCGGTCACCCAGCGCAATCCACCGCCCTGCCAGACCGGCCCGGTCCGCGACGGTTTGGTGGGTGCTTGCGCGCTGCTGCTGCCGCCGGTGGGGCTGGAGTTTCCGGCGGGCGGTGTGCCGGTGTCCGCGTACGCGGCCGGGCTGCCGACGCCGAACAGGATCGGCGCGACCGAGATCACGAGAATTCCAATGGTTTTCGTAATCACGACTAGGGCGGAGAGGCTTCCACCGTACGCGCCGCGCGACGGTTCGCGTGGGAGCCGGACCGGCGCGCCGAATCGGAAACTTCCGAGGTTCGCGCTGTTCGGCGGTCTATGCTCGTAGCTTTTCCGGAGCGGTACCCACGGCGGTGTCTAGTCGTCCTGCTGGTGGATTCGTGCTGCCCGGCTCGTCAGCAGCGCCTGTTCGGTGCTGTTGCCGGTGAGTTCGGCCGCGCGCAGGAAGGCGGCGCGGGCTTCGGGGCCGCGGTCCAGGCGGGCGAGCAGATCGCCGCGTACCGCGTGCAGCAGGTGGTAGCCGTCGAGCGCGCCGGATTGTGCCGCCTTGTCGGCGAGTTCGAGTCCGGCGGCGGGACCGTGCAGCATGGCCACCGCGACGGCGCGGTTCAGTTCCACGATCGGTGATGGAAAACGTTCGGCGAGAACGGCATACAGTCCAGCGATGCGACGCCAGTCGGTATCGGCGGCGGTTGGGGCCATGGCGTGCACCGTCGCGATCGCCGCCTGCAACGCATAGCGTCCCGGCGGGCGGACCTGGGCGCGGTTCAGCGCGTGCGCGCGCCCGAGCGCCGCGAAGCCGCGCCGAATGTATAGCCCGTTCCAGTGTGCGCGATCCTGATCGGCAAGCAGCACAGGCTCATTGGCCGCGCCGTGCCGCGCCTGGAGGCGGGACGCCTGCAATTCCAGCAGTGCCGCCAGCCCGTGCGTTTCCGGCTCATCGGGCAGCAGTCCGGTCAGGATGCGTGCCAAACGCAGTGCGTCCTCACATAATTCGGTGCGCACCCAGCGATCACCCGCCGTCGCGGTGTACCCCTCGTTGAAGATCAGGTAGATCACCTCGAGCACCGAGTCCAGCCGCGCCGCCAATTCCGCCCCGCGCGGCACCTCGTACTTCACCCGGGAGTTCGCGATGGTGCGCTTGGCTCGCACGATCCGTTGTGCCACAGTCGATTCCGAAATCACGTAGGCCCGCGCGATCTCCCCGGTACTCAGCCCGCCGACCATGCGCAGCGTGAGCGCCGCCCGCGCGGGCGGCGTCAGCACCGGATGGCAGGCCGTGAACATCATCCGCAGCAGATCATCGAACGCGTCGCCTTCATCGGACGCCGACACGGCCGATGCCGCGGGATCGTCGCCGAACGCGTCGGCGTGCGGCCCGTGCTCGTCGATGCGCAATTGATGTCCGAGTAATTCGAGTTTGCGGGCGAAGGTGGCGTCGCGCCGAATCCGGTCGATGGCACGGTGTTTCGCCGTCAGCATCAGCCAGCCGCCCGGATTCGGCGGGACCCCGTCACGCGGCCACTGTTCCAGCGCGGCCACGAGGGCATCCTGGGCGAGTTCCTCGGCCGTGCCCATATCCCCGGCGATCCGGGTGAGCCCGGCGACGAGCCGCGGCCACTCGATCCGCCACGCCGCCTCCACCGCTCGGCGTGCGCGTTCCTCCGGCGGCCGCGAGGTTTCAGCCCCGCGGCCTGGAGGCTCCGCGTCAGGCGGGCACATCGCCGCTGTGGGATGTCGGGCGCTCGGGTGGCCGCATCCGGTCAGCCCTGGTCGTCGAGCTGCCGGACCTCGACTTCGATCTCCCACTCCGGGCCGTGCACGCGCAGGAAGCGCGAGGCCCATTCCACCGCTTCGGCATTGGAGCGGGTTTGCAGCAGGCAGTAGCCGCCGATGATTTCCTTGGATTCGGTGAAGGGGCCGTCGATGACGGTTTGCTTGCCGCCGGATTGGCGGACGCGGGTGCCCTCCTCGGTGGGGCGCAGCCCGGCGGTGTCCAGGAGTACACCGGCCTTGGTCATCTCTTCGATGAGCACGTTCATATCCGCCATCAACTGCTCATCCGGGCCACCGGTGGGTGCGGCGGACGGGTCCAGGCGAATCAGCACCATGTGTCGCATTGTTCGATCCTCTCGCTCACGCGACCTGGTAGCGGACATATGCCGCACCCGAGTCGAAGGTCTTGGATTCCAGCAGGTTCAGGTCCAGTTTCGCCTTGTCGTGGAAGAGCGGTGTGCCGGACCCGATGGTCACCGGATGCACCATGATCCGGAATTCGTCGATGAGGCCGTTGTCGGTGAACCAGTGCACGAGTTTGGGGCTGGCGTAAATGGCAAGCGTCCCACCGTCTCCGGCCTTGAGTTCGGCGACGCGCGCGGCGGCGTCGGCGGCGATGACGCGGGTGTTCGCCCATTCGGGGTCGCCGATGGTGGTGGAGAAGACGATCTTGTCGACGTTATTGACCCATTCCGCGTGCGCGAGTTCACCCGGGGTGGCGTCGGGGTTCGACGGCACCTGCGTCCAGTGGCCGCGCATGCCCTCGAAGGTCCTGCGCCCGTACACGGTGGTGTCCACATCGGCGCGTACATGCTGGTTACCGAAGGCGTCGACCTCTTCGCTGTAGCCGCGGAAGGTCCATTCGAACCCCATTCCGGTTTGCGAGTCCACGTACCCGTCCAGGGTCATGTTCTCGATTGCCACTACTTTGCGCATTGCCCGTCCTTCCCGTTCGAGGCGGACCGTTCAGCGGTCCTCACCTACTCCTCGAACGGGAAGGGACGGAATCGACACGATTAGACCCACTGCACGAGTTGAATCACGATTCCGTTCGGATCGAGGGTCTGGAAGTAGCGCTCACCCCAGGGTTCGGTCTCGATCTCGGTGACGATCGGGACGCCTTCGGCCTGGACCCGGGCGTATTCGGTGTCGATGTCCTCGACGGTGAATACGACGAGCACGCCCTGTCCGGCACTGCCCGCGATGGTTGCCGGTTTGAAGCTGCCCAGGCCGGTGCGCAGGTAGATGACATTGATTCCGGCGTCCGGGCGGGTCAGGGAGACGAAGCCGTCGGCGGACATGGCCTCGGTGAAGCCGAAGTGGTCGATGAGGAACTTCGCCGAGGCGGCCGGATCGGGCACGTTCAGGGAAAGGGCGGATGCGGTGATCTTCATGGGTGGCTCCTCGCTGCCGATAAACTCTGTACTAAGTACGCTGTACTTTGTACGTAAATTCCCGATGGCCTGCATCGTGACGCGCGTCACATGGATACGATCGGCGTGGAGGTGAGGCGATGGGCGCACGAGAGCGCAGTTCGGCCGGAGATCCGGTGCGCACGCTGGAACTGCTGTGGCGCGAGCCCGGGCAGGGCGGTCCGGCGCGCGGGCCCAAACAGCGCACCACCGTGGACGCGGTGGTCGCGGCGGCGCTGGAGATCGCCGATGCCGAGGGGCTGGGCGCGCTCACCATGCGATCGGTCGCGGCGAAACTCGGGGTGACGCCGATGGCCACCTACACCTATGTGCCGGGTAAGGCCGAACTGCTGGATCTCATGCTCGATACCGTCTATCACGCGATGCCGCGCGCGGATCTCACCGGAATGCCTTGGCGGGACAAGGTTTCCGTGATCGCGGCGGAGAATCGGGCATTGCTCGCGGCGCATTCGTGGGTCGCGTACGTGCCGACCACGCGGCCGCCGCTGGGGCCGGGCGTCACCGCCAAATACGACCATGAGCTGCGGGCGTTCGACGGGCTCGGCCTGAGCGATGTGGAGATGGACGCCGCGCTGACCTATCTGCTCGGCTTTGTCACCTCGGTCGCGCGCATCGCCATCGATACCGCGCGAGCGGCCGCCGACAGCGGCGAATCCGATCACGAATGGTGGGAGCGCGCCGCGCCCCTGCTGGAACGGGTCATGCCCGCCGAGCGCTATCCGCTCGCCGCGCGGGTCGGGGCCGCCGCCGGGCAGGCGCACGACAGCGCCTACAGTGCCGATCACGCCTACGACTTCGGGTTGGCCCGCACCCTCGACGGCCTCGCCGCCATGATCGAATCTCGCGCGGGGTGAACTGATCCTGCGGGGTCGGGTGAGTGTTGCGCGGGGTTGGCTCCGGGCGGGGTGGGCCGGACGAATTCCGCTGCCGATGTCCGAGTCGCGCCAGTGGCCGAATCGCGCCGGGGATCGCCGGGAACGTAGCCGGGCGCTGTCGTCTGTTGTCGCCGTCGGCGCGAATCCTGTTCGACTGGAAGGTCTTTCGCGCAACCGGCGGCCCGCTGCGGCAATGCGACCCCGCAGTCCGATTGCGGCCGATCGATATTTCCCGCGACATCACTGCGGCGCACGGGGCAGAATTCGAAGTATGCCGCGTTCCATCCCGGCAATCGTTGCCGCCGAAGCCTTCACCAGAACCGCGCAACCGGTGCTCCCGGCGGGCGAGGATCTGGTGTTGCGGCCCTGGCTGCGACGCGACGCCGATGAGGTGTTCACGGCCTTCCAGGATCCGCTCATTCAGCGCTGGCATCGGCGCACCGCCGAGACCATCGAGGAGGCGGGGGAGCTGGTGGCGGCGTGGAGTCGCACCTGGCACGGCGGCGTGGACGCGAATTGGGCGGTGACCGACAGTCGTTCGGGCCGAGTGGTCGGGCGCGCCTCGGTCCTGGGGATGGAGTTACCGCACGGAACCGCGGCCGTCGCCTACTGGGTGATGCCCGGCGCGCGTGGCCGCGGGATCGCACCGCGCGCCGTCGAAGCGGTCACCTCCTGGGCCTTCGACGATATCGGTTTCCACCGCCTGGAACTGCGCCATTCGGTGCACAACGAGCAATCCTGCCGGGTGGCGGGCAAATGCGGCTTCCTCCTCGAGGGCGTCAACCGCAGCGCCACCCTGCACGCCGACGGCTGGCATGACATGCACCTGCACGCCCGCGTCCGCGGCGACCACCCCGCCGAAACCCTGCCTCTCGCACTGGGTTCCCGCGCCCGCCACCGCGCGGAACCGTAGCGAGCGCCCGCGCGCCCGCGGTCGCCGCGTCGAACATCTGGTGGCCGCTGACTGGGACAGGCTGTTAGCGTGAGGCATGGTGTCGACGCAGCCACGCATAGCTCCCGGCCGTCTCCGTGAGCTCGGTCCGATCAACTGGGTTGTCTGGCAGGCGCTTTCGCGCGCCGCCGGGACCGAGGATGCCCACCTGTTCAGCACGCTCGGCCGCACCGGCGGCCTGTTCCGCGGCTGGCTGCACTTCTCCGGCAAGCTCATGCCCGGCGGCCGCCTGCGTCGCTACGAGTCCGAACTCGTCATTATTCGCGTCGCTCACCTGCGCGAATGCGATTACGAGATGGATCATCACATTCGCCTCGGCAAGCGTGCGGGCGTCACCCCGGAGAAGCTCGACTGGATTCGCACCGGTCCCACCGCCCCCGGCTGGAACGACAAGGAACGCGCCCTGCTGGCCGCCGTCGACCAACTGGTCACCACCCGCGACCTGGACGACGCCGCCTGGCAGACCCTGGCCACCCACTACGACGAGCGCCGCCTCATCGAAATCGTGCTGCTGATAAACCAGTACGAGGGCCTGGCCAGCACCATCACCGCCTTGCGCATCCAAACCGACCACTGAGCAGTCCGGCAGACGTCGCCATGCTTGCCCGGCGGCCCATCCCAGCGCCGGCAGCCCCGAGCGAGTCGCGCCAGGGCGAGCGGAACCTCCACCGAGATCGCGTCCGCCGTGCCATGGACGACGTGGAACTACGGTCGCGCGGTAGCGAGGCGCGTGCCCTCCGGGCCTCTTTTGTTCATTCCCGCACGGCCTGGGCGAGTTTCGTCATTTCGATCGCGCGTTTGGCTCGGGTCAGGACGTGGGCTCGGGAGCTGGTGAGGTGGGCCATGAGGGTGCGCAGGGCGGTGTCGAGGTCGCCTGCGAGCAGGCTTTCGGCGATCGCTATGTGGTCCTCCGCCATGGCGGCTACGCGTTCGGCGGTGGGCATATCGATGGCGCGGACCGGGCGGACGCGAGCGTGCACGGTGGCGAGGGCGTCGGCCAGGGCCGAATTGCCCGCGGCTACGAGCAGGGTGGAGTGGAATCGCTCATCGGCGGCGATGAGTTCCGCACCCGGCTCGGGTGGCTGGTCGCGTAGCTGCCGCCACAGCTCCAACTCGCGGCGCAATGCCTCGGCGTCATGGAGCAGCTGGGACGCGTCGTCGTCCACATGTTGCAGCCGCTGGATTCCTCTGGCTTCCAGGACTATTCGGAGTTCGTAGAGGTCGCCGAGTTCGTTGACGCGGGGGCGGTAGGGGTAGAGGCCGTCGGTGTGGCGTTCGAGGAGGCCGTCGGCGTAGAGGCGCGCCAGAGCCTCGCGGACGGGGGTGCGGGAGACGCCGTAGGTCTCGGCGAGGCGTTCCTCGCCGAGCCGTTCGGTGGGGGTCAGGACGCCTGCCGCCAGATCTCGTTGCAGGGCCAGGTAGACCCGCTCGGACAATGGAATACGCCCCCTGCGCGCCATGTCGGATCGCCTGATCAGATCGCCATGGCCAGTCGGACATCGGATTCCGCGCCCGCTCCACCCGCCCCGGTGGAGGTGATGCGCCCCGATTGCAGCACGTAGTACTGCTGTGCGGCCTGCAGCGCGAAGCCGATGTGCTGTTCCACCAGCAGCACGCTCAAACCACCGCGATTGGTGAGATCGATGATGGTGCGCTCGATTTCGGCGACGACGGACGGCTGGATGCCCTCGGTCGGCTCATCCAGGATGAGCAGTTTCGGTTCGGTGATGAGCGCGCGGGCGATGGCGAGCTGCTGGCGCTGACCACCGGACAGCAGCCCGGCCTTGCGGGTGAGCAGTTCTTTCAAAGCCGGGAACAGGTCGAGGGATTCGGCGATGAGTTCCTTGGCGCGCTTGCGCCCGTCCGCCACCACCTGGAGGTTCTCCATGGTGGACAGCTGCGGGAACGACTGCTGTCCCTGCGGCACATAGGCGATACCGCGCTTCACCCGCTTGGACGGCGACATCTTGGTGATGTCCTCGTCATTGAAGCGGATCTTGCCGGACTTTGCGGGCAGCAATCCCACCGCCGCGCGCAGCAGCGAGGTCTTCCCGGCCCCGTTGTGCCCCATGACGGCGACCACGCCATCGCTCGGAACATTAAGGGAGACACCGTGAATCACCTGGGTCCGGCCGTAGCCGGTGGTCAGGTCAACGAGTTCAAGCATTCGCGGCCTCCGTGACATCGGTGGATGGGGCTTCGGTGGCGGGCGGCAGTTCGCCCGCGGCGGCGGTGCCGAGGTAGACCTCCTGCACCTTGGGATCGGCCTGCACCTCTTCCACGGTGCCCTCGCTCAGCACGCGGCCACCGGCGAGCACCGTCACCGAGGTGGCGAAGGCGCGCATGAAGTCCATATCGTGTTCGACCACCACGACGACGCGTTCGGTTCCGATGCGGCGCAACAGGTTTCCGGTCTCTTCGCGTTCCTCGGCGCTCATGCCCGCGACGGGTTCGTCGAGCAGCAGCACCGAGGCGTTCTGCACCAGCAGCATGCCGATCTCCAGCCACTGCTTCTGTCCGTGCGCGAGGATTCCGGCGGGCTTATCGCGCAGTTCGGTAAGACCGATGGTGTCGAGGGCCTCCTCGATGGCGGGCAGCACCGATTTGCGCTTGCGCAGCAGGGTGAGCGCGGAACGTCCTGCCCCGGCGGCGATATCGAGGTTCTGCAGCACGGTGAGCTGTTCGAACACCGAGGCGGTCTGGAAGGTGCGCCCGACCCCGAGCCGCGCGATCTGATGCACCTTCTTGCCGATGAGCTCGTTCCCGGACTTCTGCGCCGATCCGGTGGCGGCGGCCAATCCGGTGATGGCGTCGATGAGCGTGGTCTTGCCCGCGCCATTGGGTCCGATGAGGAAGCGCAGATCCCCTTGCAGCACAGTCAGATCCACGTCGGAGACGGCCTTGAAGCCGTCGAAACTGACCGACAGGCCGCGGATCTCGAGGTATTCGCTGTCCATTTTCATGCGGTCACCTTCGCTTCGTCCGCAGGGGTTTCCGGTTCGGCCGGTGCGCCGGTGGACATGACCGAGGCCACGATCGCGGTGCCCGCCGGAACGGCCGGCGCGCTGCGCGCGGACCGCAATCGTTCGGCCAATTGCTTTGCGATGGGCCCGAATCCGGCCAGACCGGCGGGCAGGAAGCCGACCACCACGATGAACAGCGCGCCCTGCAGGTAGATCCAGCCGGACGGGAATTCCTCCGAGAAACTGGTCTGCGCCCACGCCACGCCGATCGCGCCGAGCGCCGGGCCGAGCAGGGTGGTGCGCCCGCCGATGGCGACGCCGATGAGGAAGGCGATGGAGGGCACCACGCCGATATCGGCGGGGGAGATGATGCCGACGATCGGGGTGAACAGCGCACCCGCGATACCCGCGAAGAACGCCGCCACCACGTAGGCGACGATCTTGATATTGGCCGGGTCGTAGCCCAGGAAGCGTACGCGCTCCTCCTGATCACGCACTGCCACAAGCAGTTCGCCGTACCGGCTGTGCATCAGCTGCCGCGCCACGGCCACCACGATCAGCAGCGCGCCCGCCGCGATGAAGAACAGCATGCGCCGGTTCACCGGATCGTCCAGCCGGAAGCCGAAGAACGTCTTGAAATCGCTGAGCCCGGTGAACCCGCCGATGGTCTGCTGTCCGGTGAGCAGAATCGCCAGCGCCGCCGCGAGCGCCTGGCTCAGGATGGCGAAGTACGCGCCCTTGACGCGGCGCTTGAAGACACCGAACCCGAGCACCGCCGCGATGGCGGCGGGCAGCACCAGAATCCCGATGATCGCGACCGGCGCGGATGCGAAAGGCTGCCAGTACGACGGCAATTCGGAGATGCCCGCGATGGACATGAACTCCGGCACATCCTCGTGCGCCTTGGCGGCATCGGCCATCTGCATATGCATGGCCATGATGTACGCGCCGAGCCCGAAGAACACGCCCTGCCCGAGCGTCAGCATCCCGCCGCGCCCCCACGCCAGCCCGATACCCACCGCGACAATGGCGAAGCACAGGAATTTGGCGAGCAGACTCAACCGGAAATCGGTGAGTACCGCGGGTGCCAACCCGAAGAGAACGATTGCGGCCAAGGCGAATCCGCCCACGGCCTTGAGCGAGGAATTGGCGTTGAGCCGCTGGAGGAGTGTCATGCCAGGCTCCTGGTGCGAACGGTGAACAGGCCCTGCGGGCGCACCTGCAGGAAGATCACGATCACGATGAAGACGATCACCTTGGCGACCGAGGCCGTGGTCGAGTATTCGACGAAGGAATTCAGCAGGCCCATGCCGAAGGCCGCGATGATGGTGCCCTTGATCTGGCCGAGGCCGCCGATGACGACCACCAGGAAGGCGTCCACGAGATAGGACTGGCCGATGGTGGGGCTGGTGGAGCCGATCAGGGTCAGTGCCACACCGGCGACGGCGGCCAGGCCCGAACCGATGAAGAAGGTGCTGATATCGGTGAATCGGGAAGAGACGCCGGAGGTTTCGGCGAGACTGCGGTTCTGCACCACGGCCCGGATGCGCCGGCCCAGCGGTGTGGTCTTGAGCGCGGTGGCCAGCGCGATGACCGCGGCGACCGCCAGCACCATGATGAAGATGCGGGTCTTGGGGACCACGGTTCCGGCGATGGTGATGCCGCCGGTCAGCCAGTCGGGGGCCACCACGTTCTTGGCGGGCGCGCCGAAGATGTCCCGGGTGACCTGCTGGAGCACCAGGCCGACGCCGAAGGTGACCAGCAGGGTGTCGAGCGGGCGGTCGTACATCCAGCGGATGAGACCCATTTCCAGGGCGGCGCCCAGCAGACCGCCGACCAGGAATCCGACGAACAGCGACACGATCAGCGCGACGCCGGTGGAGTGAATGACTTGCTGTACAACGAATGTGGTGTAACACCCGGCCATGATGAATTCGCCGTGCGCCATATTGATCACGCCCATCTGACCGAAGGTCAGGGACAGACCGAGCGCGGCGAGCAGCAGGATAGAGCCGAGGCTCAAACCCGTGAACAGCTGTCCGACAGCGACTTCCATTGTGAATACCTCTGTGGTTCTCTCGCGCCGCCGTGGCGGGGCAGCGCGTCGTGGGCGATCCTCATGGCCGGGATAGCCGCCGTAACGGCCGGTGCGGCAACGAGTTCCGCACCGGCCGCCCCTCATCGGCGGCTAGCTGATTACTTGAGGCCCTTGGCCCAGTCGTAGGACTTCAGGTACGGGTCCGGCTGTACGGCCTTGCCCGAATCCCACACGGTGTAGATGAGTCCGTCCGGCCGGATCTCACCGATGCGTGCGGTCTTGGTGATGTGGTGGTTGGAGCCGTCGATGGTGACGGTGCCCTCCGGGGCGTCGTAGCTGACGCCGTCGGCCGCGGCCTGAATGTCGGCCACCGCGAAGGACTTCGCCTTCTCGACGGTGTTCTTCCACAGGAAGACCGAGGTGTAGGCGGCTTCCATCGGGTCCGAGGTGGGCTTGTTGGCGCCGAAGGCGGCCTTGTACGCGGCGACGAACGCCTTGTTGGCCGGGGTGTCGACGGTCTGGTAGTAGTTCCACGCCGTCAGCTGGCCCGCGATGTTCTGCGCGCCGATGCCCGCGACCTCTTCCTCGGCGATGGACACCGAGACCACCGGCATATCGGTGGGCTTGAGGCCCGCGTTGGAGTACTCGCGGAAGAACGCGACGTTGGAGTCGCCGTTGAGGGTGTTGAAGACCGCGCCCGCCTTGGAGTTGCGGACCTTGTTGACGATTGTGGAGAAATCGGTGGAGCCGAGCGGGGCGTAATCCTCGCCCTTGATCTCGATGCCGTTGGCCTTGGCGTACGCCTTGATCTCGCGGTTGGCGGTCTGCGGGAAGACGTAGTCCGAACCGACCAGGTAGAGGGAGGTGATGCCCTTCTGCTTCAGGTAGTCCAGGGCCGGGACGATCTGCTGGTTGGTGGTGGCGCCGGTGTAGAAGATGTTCTTGCTGTCCTCCAGGCCCTCGTACTGCACGGGGTAGTAGAGCAGCGAGTTCAGGGATTCGAACTTGGGCTTCATGGCCTTACGGCTCGACGAGGTCCAGCCGCCGAAAACCGCTGCGACACAGTCGGAGCTGATCAGCTTCTCGGCCTTCTCGGCGAAGGTCTTCGGATCCGAGGCGCCGTCCTCGAGCACCAGGTCGATCTTCTTGCCCATGACGCCGCCGGCCGCGTTGATCTGGTCCACCGCCATCTTGGTCGCGTTCGCGACGGTCACCTCGCTGATGGCCATGGTGCCGGTCAGCGAGTGCAGCGACCCGATCTTGATGGTGTCCTTGGAGGTGTCGACGCAGGACTTGGCGTTGGAGCCCGCGGCGGTATCGCTGTCGCGGGAACCGCAACCGGCGATCATGGCTGCGGACAGCACCAGTGCGGTCGGGATGGTGATGGCCTTGACCAGGCGCTGAGTTCGCTGCCGGCGGTGGGAATCTTGCATTGGGCGGACCCTTCTCACTTGCACATCGACGCCACGTGCGTCGCTTGCGAATACGGCCGCGTATACAACCGCTGTATTCGTGAGGGGAACCGTAAACGGGAAGTATTGCGCCGGAATGACTCTCGATGACAGTCCGATTGCCGATGTTTCCCACGCGTGAATTTCAGCTCACCGCAACGCCGTTCGAGTCGATCACTTCGGCTATCACCGCAGCTGAAGGGCGAAATCGGGCACGGCGCGGCTCAGATCGGGGCGGGTTCCCACCATTGGTCACGGGTCTGCTCGAAGGTATGGCCGGGCCAGGAGACCTCGATCAGCAGTGTGCGGGCGTCGGGGGTGACCAGGCGGTAGGTGGCCAGGGCGAACGGGGCCGCGGGGTCCTTGGGCTGGTGCAGCACCATATCGGCGGGAGCCGTGGTGGCGCGCTGCCCAATTCGGACGGTGTGCGCCTCCAGGTAGGTCTGGAGGTCGGCGGGTGTGGCGTATTGGGTGTACCAGGTGGTGATGTTGTCCGAATCGGTGCAGGTGATCTGGCGGACGGGCGGCGGATCACCGGCGGTGGCCACGATGGTGCCGACCGCGGAGCAGCGCGCGCCGTGCCAGGCGGTGCCGTTCGGATACCGGGGAATGAGTTCGGGGAAGGCGAAGGTGATATCCGCATGATCGCCCCAGGACGGCGGAATCGGTACGGGGCGAATGAATTTCCAGTAGACGCCCACCGCACCGATGCCCGCGACGGCCACCAGCGCCATGACCATCAGCAGGACCGAGGTGAGCCGCCAGTTCGCGGACACCTGGCGGCGGGCCGGGGCGATCACGGTGGGTTCGAGGGCGTGGTAGCCCGGGGCCGGGGCGGGTGGGGCCGGTACCGGCGGTGGCGGTGCGTACTGCTGTCCGGCCTGCGATCCCACAGTCAGTGCGTGCGCGGCCGCCTCGGCGAATTCGCTACAGCTGGAATATCTTTCGCCCGGCAGCTTGGCCATGGCGCGGGCGATCACGGCATCGATGGCGGGCGGTATGCCGGGGACCGCATGGCTGGCGCGCGGCACCGGGCGGGTCAGGTGCGCGGCGACCATCTCGCCGGGATTGGCCGCCACGAACGGCGGTTGACCGGTGAGCAGGGTGTACAGGGTGCAGCCGAGGGCGTACTGGTCCACCCGGTGGTCCACCGGCTCGCCCGAAAGCTGTTCCGGCGCAGCGTAGGACAGCGTGGCCAGGAATTGACCGGTCTGGGTCAGATGATGCTGATCGTCGAGCAGCCGGGCAATGCCGAAGTCCGTCAGCAATACTCGGTCACCGCCGCGCCCGGCGGTCAGCAATATGTTGGCGGGCTTCACATCCCGGTGCAGCACACCGCGTTCATGGGCGAAATCCAGTGCGTCGGCGGTCTGCGCGATGATCCGCACCGCCCGCACCGGATCCACCGGCTCATCGAATTCCCCGGCGTCCGACCCGTCGACGTACTGCATGGAGATCCACAGCTGCCCGTCCTCCGCGCCCCGATCCAGCACCGAGACGATATTCGGATGATCGAGTGCCGCAGCCACATCCGCTTCCCGCTCGAACCGCCGCCGCAGCTCCTCATCCGCGTACAGTTCCCGGCTGAGCAGCTTCAGCGCGATCAGCCGCGGTAACCGCGGATGCCCCGCCAGATACACCGTGCCCATGCCGCCCCGGCCCAGCACCTTTTCGATGCGGAACCCCGCGAACATCGCACCGGTGACGAGTCCCGCCCCCTGCATCACAGCACCTTCCACCCAGCCGACAAACCGGCTCCACCCTACGGAGTCCGGGTGCGCGCGCACGAATGTGTCATTGAATGACGTACGGGGAGATGGAGCTGCGGTGTTCGCTGATGTCGAGGGTTTTGCCCAGGGGTGGGAAGGCGCGTTGCGGGCAGTTGGAGCGTTCGCAGACGCGGCAGCCCGCGCCGATGGGGGTGGCCTTGGGTTCGTTCAGATCCAGGCCGTCGGCGTAGACGACGCGGCTCGCGTGCCGGAGTTCGCAGCCGAGGCCGATGGCGAACACCTTGCTGGGTTCGCCGTAGCGGGTGGCGCGGCGTTCGACGGTGCGGGCCACCCAGAGGTATTTGCGGCCGTCCGGCATCTGGGCGATCTGGGTCATGATCTTCGCCGGATAGGCGAAGGTCTCGTAGACATTCCACAGGGGGCAGGTGCCGCCGCTGGAGGAGAAGTGAAAGCCGGTGGCGGACTGGCGTTTCGACATATTGCCCGCGCGATCGACGCGGACGAAGGAGAACGGGACGCCGCGCAGGCGGGGGCGCTGCAGGGTCGAGAGCCGGTGGCAGATGGTCTCGTACGACTGGGTGAAGAAGGCCGAGAGGCGTTCGATGTCGTAGCGGAAATCCTCCGCCATTTCATGAAAGTGGCTGTAGGGCAACACCGTTGCGGCGGCGAAGTAGTTGGCCAGGCCGAGCTTGGCCAGCACCCGGGACTCCGGACTGGAGAAATTGCCTTCCTCGACCAGCTTCTCGATGAGATCCCCGCACTCCAGATAGGCGAGTTCGGCGGCGAGTTTGAAAACCCGCTGCCCGCCGGACAGATGCGGCGCGATTTCCAGGCGGCGCGATTCCGGATCGTATCTGTGCAGCATCCCGTCGCCGAGATCGATGCGCTCGACGATCTGCACCCCGTGCGCGGTGGTGAGGCGGCGCGCGATCTCGCGTTTCAGATCGCCGCCGTGGAAGCGCATTCTGGTGGCGAGTTCCTCTGCGGCGGTATCCAATTCGTGAATATAGTTCTGCCGCTGATAGAAGTAGTCGCGTACTTCCTCGTGCGGTTTGGAGATGGCCCCGGAACCGCTGCCGTCGGCGAAACGATCCTCGGTGGCCGCGGCCAGCTGCGCGGTGGTATTGCGATAGCGGCGATGCATATTCACCATGGCGCGCGCCAAACCCGGGTGCGCGGAAACCATTTCGGCGATTTCCTGGGCATCGGCCTCGATGCTCAATTCCTGGTCCATGACGACTTCCTGGAGTTCGGCGATGAGCCGGGTGTCGTCCTGGGAGGAGAAGAATCCGGCGTCCACCCCGAAGACCTCGCTGATGCGCAGCAGGACCGGTACGGTGAGCGGGCGGACGTCATGTTCGATCTGGTTGAGGTAGCTGGCCGAAATCTCCAGCTTCTTGGCGAGGGAGACCTGACTCAGCCCGCGTTCGGTGCGCAGCTGACGCAGCCGCGCACCGACGAAAGTCTTGGCCATGCGCCCAGTTTATGGGCGGTTTCGCAACCCTGCCAACCCGGAATTAACACCCTTGCTGAGGGGTGCGTCACAGGGACGCTCGGCGGAAGGTCCCCGATGTGTCGGACGTCGGCGTTACCGTCGGGTGATGTATTTGTCGCAAGTGGTCGAGGCGTTGCGGGCGGTACGCGCGACTTCATCGCGAAAGATCAAGATCGCAACGCTGGCCGAACTGCTCGGCCAGGCCGGACCCGATGAACTCGCCCAGGTGGTGGCCTGGGTTTCCGGGGAGCTGCCGCAGGGGCGGATCGGCACCGGGTGGCGGACGCTGACCACGATGGAGGTCGAATCCGCGGCGGAGTCGACGCTCACGGTCGGCGAGGTGGATCGGGTGTTCACCGAGCTCGCGGGCGTCGGAGGCAGCGGGTCGACGGCGCGCAGGCGGGAATTACTGGCGAAACTGTTCAGCGCCGCGACAAGCGAGGAACACGATTTCGTGCTGCGGCTGCTGACCGGGGAGATGCGGCAGGGGGCGCTGACCGCGATCGTCGCGGAGGCGGTGGCCAAGGCGTTCGAGGTGCCCATCGACGCGGTGCGGCGGGCGCACATGCTGTCCGGGCGACTACCGGTGACCGCGGTCGCGGCGTCGACCGGCGGGGTGGCGGCACTGGAGGCGTTCCGGCTCGAGGTGGGGCGGCCGATTCAGCCCATGCTCGCTTCGCCGGGTGCGGCACTCGATGAGGCCATGTCGGAATTCGACGGTGACGTCAGCGTCGAGCACAAAATGGATGGTGCGCGCATTCAGGTGCACCGGGATGGCGATCAGGTGTGGGTATTCACCCGCACACTGCGCGATATCACCAAGAGCGTCCCCGAATTGGTCGGGCGGGTAAGGGAACTCGACTGCACGAGTGTGGTGCTGGACGGGGAAACGTTGGCGCTCAACGATTCCGGTCGCCCGCGTCCCTTCCAGGAGACCATGAGCCGGTTCGGCGCGGCGACCGCGCAGGAATTGCTGCTGCACCCGTACTTCTTCGACTGCCTGCATCTGGACGGTACCGATCTGCTGGACGCGCCACTGCGGGAGCGCCGCGCCGCGCTCACGAAAGTCGCTGGCGCGCTGAGCATTCCGGCGCTCATCGCCCCCGATGCCGAGGCCGCCGCCGAATACTTCGACGGTGCGCTGGCCGCCGGGCACGAGGGCATCATGATCAAGGCCCTGGACGCGCCCTATGCGGCGGGGCGGCGCGGACGGTCCTGGCTGAAGATCAAACCCACGCACACCCTGGACCTGATCGTGCTGGGCGCGGAATGGGGTTACGGCCGCCGCACCGGATACCTGTCGAATCTGCATCTGGGCGCACGGGATCCGGACGGTGGCGAGCCGATCATGGTCGGCAAGACCTTCAAGGGCCTCACCGATGCGCTATTGCAGTGGCAGACAGCGGAATTCCCGCGCCATGAGCGCGAGCGCGACGGCACCACCGTCTACCTGTGGCCGGAGCTGGTGGTCGAGATCGCCATCGACGGCGTCCAGGTCAGCCCCCGCTATCCGGGCGGTCTGGCGCTGCGCTTCGCCCGCGTGGTCCGGTATCGCCCCGATAAGGAACCGCATCAGGCCGACACCATCGGCACCCTGCGAGCCCTGCTCCCGGAACCCTCCGCCGCCGCACCGGCCGACTGACCAGGCGTTACGCCCAGGACCCCGGTTCCCAGGAAGTTCACAGCGGGATGGATGCCGGTTCCGAGCTTCGCGGCGCACGATTCATAGGTCGAGCTCGAGCCTGGTGGTTGTCAGGTAACAGCGAACGGGCACTGCCACCGCACTCCCACGCGGGTTCTGTTCGCTGTAAACCCTGGCCCGGGTCTCGACGGTGGGTTGCGCATGGCTCACCTGTGCTGTCGACGGCGTCCCGTACCCTCGCCGGGCGCCGTCGACGACACGAATTCGCGCGTTGATCGATAGTCGATCCGCGCTGTGGTCAGTCCCGTATCCGGGCGATCAGTACTCGTATTCGCGATTCCCGGTCAGATTGGGCAGTCGGCGTCGGCCCGCGGCCAATTCGGTCGCCAGATGTTCGTAGGCCAGGGCGAGTTCGCGCAGTCGCGTCGCCGCCTCGTGCATGGCCTCATCGGCGTACGCGAGTGTCAGGTAGGCCAGCGCCGAGAATTGCGCGAGCCGATCGATCACGGTGCCGACGGTCTCGGTGTGCAGTTGGGCGTCGCGGTCGGCCTTGGGCAGTTCCATCGCCACCCACCGGTCGATATCGAGCACCATGCGGGCTCGTTCGTGGTCGATCAGCCCGGTCGCCCCGGCTTCCGCGGTCAGTCGCTTCTCGTGCAGATCCGCCAATAAGCCCGCGCAGTGCAGCACCGGGTGTCGATCTTCGGGCGGGAGGCCGCGGCAAGCCTGCAGCAGCAGATGTTTCGGCGGGAGCAGAGGCACGGCGGCCATCCTGCTACGCGAATATCTCCGATTGGCAACGACATTCGCGGACGATTGATCAATTCGCGGCGAGTTGCGCCGACACCCACGCGATCACCGTGTCATTCCTGGGCATGTCCTTGTGTGTCACCACGCCCGGGCGCAAATCCTGAACGTATTCGTTTCGGACACCGGGCTCTTCGAGGAATGACGCACCGCCCGCCGGCGTGCTGATGGTGTCGTCGCGCGTGGCGAGCACCGCGTAGCGCACGCCGGGCTGCGCGATCGGACCGTCGTTCAGGGCGCGGGTGAGATCCGAACCCACCTCGAGGTCCGCGCAGGCGGCGCAGATGGCGGGCAGCACGAGTCGATCGGCGGCATCGCGCAGTGCTGGAACCTGATTCGCGAGCTCGGTGACGCCGCCGAGCGTGGTGCCGTGACTGACCGGCGACAGCAGCAACGCCGCGTGCACATTCGCCGCCCGGCCCAGGTTCTTGGCGTAGTACTCGGCAATGGTGCCGCCCTGCGAATGCCCGACGATATCCACTCGGCTCGCACCGGTCGCGGCCAGTACGCCGTCGATATAGGCCGCCACCTCATCGGCCGAACTCCGCACCGCGGCGATACCGCCGAACGGAATCAGCGGCGAATCCTTGCCGTAGCTGGGCGCGAAGACGCAGTATCCGGCATCGGTCAGCTTGGGGCCCAGCACATTCCACGCGGTGGCATCGTCCGCTGTACCGTGCAGCAGCACCACCGGATACGGATGCTCCGCACTCGGACGACAGGTCTGCGCCGCCTCTGCCGGGGCGGCGACCGTACCGATCAAGGTCGCGGAACCCGTCAGCGCTACCGCGATGCCGCCCGCCAGTACGGTCTTCGCGGCGGTGCGTGCGGCCCGGATGATGTGACGCATGGATCCTCGGTTCAGTCGTGCGGGAGCCCGACGGTACGCACGGCGGAAGTGAATTCGCCGTACTCGATATTCTTTGTCCCGCTCCATAATTGCTGAGCCATGATCGGCAGGCGAGTCAGTACCGGGGCGATCATCTGCTGTTCGGTCATGGTGGTCGGATCATCGGCCCAGATGCAGAGTTTCGCGCCGAGCAGCCGGGATTGCTGATCCGGGCGCAGCCGGGTGCCGTTCACGAAAAGGCCCGGATCCCAGGCGTACAGCAGTTCCGGCGGGGAGTTCAGCGGTGCGGCGTAGCCGCCGGTGGCCCAGTAGGTGGGGGTGAAGGCGGCATTGCTCAGGGTGTAGCCGCGGTCGGCGAGTTCTTCGGGGCCGCCGTCGGTTCCGATCCAGGGCAGCAGGCCGTTTCCGGCCGTCCAATGATCGACGATGATCGAATTGTCGACGGGGACACGGCTGTCGCGAGGGATGCCGTCATTCCAGATGCGCGCCGTCTTACCGTACGAACGCACGATGTCATTGGCCCAGTTGAAGGTCTCCGCGACCAGTTCCGGGCCGCCGAGCTGTGGATAGCGACTGTAATCGCTGACGTACTCATCGCCGCCGAGATGGAAATAGCGGCCGGGAAACAGCGGAAGGTATTCGCGCAGTAGATCTTCGATGAGCGGCCGGGCGCGGGGATTCGACAGATCGATGCGCCCGTCGGCGGAACCGCTCAGCACGCTGTCCGTGACGGCGTCCAGGGGACCGGTGGTGGCCGGGTGCAGGATCAAGTCGGGATGCGCTGCGAGGATGGCGTTCATATGTCCGGGGAAGCCGATTTCCGGCACCACCTCGATACCGTATTCGCCCGCGTAGGCGACGATTTCGGCGATATCGGCGCGGCTGTAATGCTCCGGTGAGGTGATCTCGGGATGTGATCGGCTTTCCAGCCGGAAGCCGTAGTGATCCGAGAGATGAAGTTGCAGCAGGTTCATTCGGTAGTACGCCATCTCCCGAATGCGCTGCTTGATCCAGTCGACGGTGAGGAACTTGCGGCCCAGATCCAGCAGCATCCCGCGCTCGCGGTAGTCCGGCCAATCCGTCACGGTTCCGGTGGGCACCGTGACGGATTGGGAAAACCATTGCAGCAGAGTCTGTGTCGCGTGTACCGCGCCCGCTGCGGTCCGCGCGGTGGCGGTGATCGCCGCGCCGATCTCGATGCGAAAGGACTCCGGGCGTTCGGGTCCGGAATCGTCGATGCGCAACACCACATCACCCGGACCGGGCGCGCCATTCCCCTCCGTGATGGTGCGCCCGGCTCGGTTCATATCGGCCGCGAAACGCGTGGCAATCGATGCGGCGGGGCCCGGGGCGACAATCCGCGCCGCGCCGCCGAGCGTGAAACTGCCTGATCCGGCAGCGAACTCGTGCACGCTCGGCACACTGACCGGAAGGGTGGCGATGTCGGCCCGTGCGCCGGGGGCGACGGTGCACAGTGCCACCGCCGCCAGCACCGCGAGCGCACCCGGCTTTCCGGCCACGCTGTGCCGCAACGATTTCACGATCCGCTAACCGGAAGCTCGACCGCAGACGGCGAACCGAAGACGACGGTGCTCCCCATCGGCGTCGAACTCTCGAACGGAATCGGATCCTGGGTGGTGACGGTGAGCGTCAGCCGGTGCCCGGGCGCGAGATTCCAATACGTCGGCGCGAGATCCCATTCCAGCGTGGCGGGCACACCGGGCGTGAGACCGTGCCGGGTGATCGGCCAGTAGCTGATGGTCTTGCCGGTGCCGTCCGGGCTCTCGTCGTAGAGGATGCCGATCATGGTGAGGTCCGGCCCGGGCGGTGCGGCGGTAATGCGCAGGTGCGGTGTACCGGACAGCACGCCGCCACCGGCGAACGGCTCGGTGCGCCATACCCCCGCCGCGTTACGGTCCACGGTGCCGAGCGGAATGGCCGGGGCCAGCCCCAATTGCGCCAGCGAGCCGGTGACATACGGGATCGCGGCGACGGCGGTGGTCGGCGTGGAAATCATTGCCTGACTCCATGATTCGCCGCGATCCGCCCCCATGACCCCGCCGCCGGGCGCGGACAGCGCGAACTCGCGCGCCGCGAACTCCGCCGCACCGACCGACGAGAAGTGCACCAGCGCAGCCGGATCGGGCAGCAGGCTCACCGTATTGGCGGGCTGGATATTGACCGTCGGCTCCCGGTCGATACCGTTGTCGGCCCCGTTGACGTAGTGGTACAGCCAGCGCAGACCCGCGTCCCAGATCGAATTCGGCAGTCCGGCGACACCGCCCGCACCGCCGCCGGTGGAGTGATCACCGGGCACGACGTACAGCATCTTGGGCCCGGTCAGCTGGTCGAACATGGAGTAGATCGGCCCGACCGGCAGCAGGCTGTCCTGCCAGTCGTGCGCCAGGAACACCGCCGTGCCATTGGCATTGAGCTGCGGGATCGCCTTGGCCAGCAGATGCCGATTCGGCAGGGCGGCAAAGGCGTTGGCATTGTGGTTCACGATGGCGTCGAGCCCGTGCGTCACCAGTTCCGGGCTGAATCGATTGGTGGCCGCGCCCGCGACGGTGAGCGCGATCGGCCCGCCGGTCTTGGGCGTGCCATTGGGTGCGAGCGCCTCGGTGACATCACCGGGCGGGGAATCGGCCACGATCGCCTTGATGCGCGGATCATGCGCCGCCGCGATCAAACTCATGCCCGCGCCGTACGATCCGCCCGCGATGGCGATGCGATCCGGATCGATATTCAGGTTCGCGATGGCCCAGTCGATGAGCGCCGACGCGTCCTCGGCGTCCTTCTCACCCAGCAGGTCGACCTCACCGCCGGACAGGTACATACCGCGCGCGGTGTATTCGATGGAGACGAATCCCTCTCCGCTGGAGAGCTTGTACGCCGATCCGATGCTCCCGACCGCGGGCATGCCCCAGCCGGAAGGTTGCAGTACCAGCGGGTTCCTGTGCTCGGCCAGATCCGGCGGTGCGGTGATCACCGCGTTGATCGGCACCCCGTCCGCCCCGGGCAGGAAGAGCGTGGTCGCCTGTCCGCCGGGAATCGGCACGGCGGCGGCGGGTGCGAGGCATACCGCGCTGCCGGTGGCGAGCAGTGCGGCGGCGAGCGCGCCGAGCAGTGGTGTTCGCATGGCCGCCCTCACCGCAGGGTCGCGAGCAGTTGACCGAGGTTGTGCAGCAACGACATCGGTGACATGAGCAGATATCCGAGGATCGTGCCGATCAGATCTGGGGCGGGCAGTTCATGCATGAGAAGTCCTCTGAGACAGCGCCGGATTTATCGGTGCATCCGAGAGTAGGTGCGCATTTCTGCTCTGTCTATAGAGAAATCGATCATTAACAATCATTCAATCTGGACGCGGCAGTACCCGGGGAAGTTCCGGTTTTCACTGGCTCAGACGAGGTCCACCCGGACCCCGGCGGCGCGCAGTTCGGCCACCGATTCCGGATCGGCATCGCTGTCGGTGACCAGCACGTGAATCCGGTCGATGGGACAGATCCGCGCCAGCGCGGTGCGATGCAGTTTGTCCGAGGTCGCCACCGCGATGACATGCTGTGCGCGCCGCACCATTTCGGCGTTCACCCCCGACTCGTCCAGATGGGTGCACTGTGCCCCACCCTCCACCGAGATCGCGTTCACCCCGAGAATCACCGTGTCCAACCGCAATTCGGCCAGCGACCGCTCGGCCAGCGGCCCATGCAGCTCATACGACTCCCGCCGCGCCATCCCGCCCAGGCAGATGGTCCGCAGATACGGCCGCAACACCATCTCCGCCGCGATATTGAGCGCATTGGTGACCAGCGTCAACCGCTCATCGGTAGCCGCCGCCAAATCCGGCCGCGTAGCCAGCGCCCGCGCGACCGCGGTGGTCGTCGTCCCCCCGTTCAACCCCACCACCGCATGCGTATCGATAAGCCCCGCAGCATGTTCCGCGATCCGCTGCTTGGCCTCATCCCCGAGCCGATACCGCGCGGGCAGGTCATAGGCCACCGAGGTGGCCACGATCCCCCCGTGCGTCCGCGTCGCCAACTGCTGCTCGGCCAGCGCCGTGAAGTCCCGCCGCACCGTGGCGGGGGAGACGCCGAGTCGCTCGGACGCCTCCTCCACCGAGAGCCGCCCCGCCTCGGCGAGCAACTCCAGCAGACGGTTCCAGCGCATGGGCCTATCGGCCGCTGCGGTCATTTCACGCTTCCCGCGGTGAGACCGGCGACCAGGCGTTTTTCGATAATTGCGAAGAGGATGACGACCGGCACGATACCGACCGTAGAGATGGCGAAGACGTATTGCCAAGCCGTGTCGTATTGGCCGATGAATTTGGTGAGGGCTACGGAGAGCGGCTGGTTCTCCGGGGTGGTGAGAATGACCAGGCTGGCGGCGAATTCGTTCCAGCAGGCGACCACTGTGAAGATGGTGGCGGTCACGATGCCGGGCCAGACCAGGGGCAGGCTGACCCGGGTGAGGATTTGCAGGCGGGACAGGCCGTCGAGTTGGGCGGCCTCCTCGATCTCGACCGGGACCGAAGCGAAGAAGCTGTGCAGGATCCAGACCGCGAAGGACAGGTTGAAGGCGGAGTTCACCAGGATCATGGCCAGCCAGGTGTCATTGATGCCGAGGGTGAAGAACTCCCGGATCAGGCCGGTCACCAGCACGGTCGGTTGCAGCATCTGGGTGATCAGCACCAGGCCCAGGAAGGCCACGCGGCCCGGAAAGCGGCGGCGCGCGGTGTAATACGCGGCGGGGATCGCCACGAGGAGGACCAGCAGGGTTGCCGCCACCGAGATGACGATGGTGCTGACCATATTGAACGCCAGCGGGGTTTCCGGGGTGTTCCACATGGTGGAGTAGTTGTCCGGATGCCACTGCTGCGGCAGATACGTCGGCGGGATGTGCAGGATCTCGGCGCGCGATTTCAGCGAACCCAGCACCATCACGATGTACGGGATCAGGAAGATCGCCGCGAGTAGGACACCCACCGCGGTGAGCTCCCAGCGCCGCCGCTTGCGTCGCGGTGCGCGGGCGTCCGGCTTGCGCTGTTCGTGCGGCAGCGGCGCTGCGATCGTCATGCGTCCACCTGCTCGGTCGGGCGGATCACCTTCACGTAGATCGCGATGATCACCACGATCAGCACGAAGTTCAGCACGCTCATGGCGGCGGCCGTATCGACCTGCTGGTTCTGCCGAATCAGCTTGAACGTCAAGGTGGTTGTGGTGTCGGCGGAGAAGCCCGCGATGCTGCCCGTCAGGACCTGCAGGATGGGCAGCGAATTGAAGACGTTGATGATGTTGATGATGGCGGCGACCGCGATCGCCGGGCGCAGCTGCGGCAGCGTGATGTGCCGGTAGCGCTGCCAGGAATTCGCGCCGTCCACCCGGCCCGCCTCCTGCACCTCGGCCGGAATCGATTGCAGTCCGGCCAGAATCGTGTACGTGGTGAAGGGCACCGAGACGAATACGCCGACCACGACCGCCACGATGAACGCCTGCGTCGGCTGTTTGGTGAAACCGTAACCGCGATCGAGCAGGCCGATATCGACCAGGAACCGGTTCACGATGCCGACATCCGGATCGAGCAGGTAGTAGAAGATCGTCGTCGTCATCACCACCGACGCCGCCCACGGCACCAGCACCGCCATGCGCACCGCGGTGCGGCCCGGGAAATCCTTGTTCAGGAATTGCGCCAGCGCGGCCGAGAGCAGCAGCGTCAATCCGACCACCGCCACCACCCACACCACCGTGTGCACCAGGATCGGCCCGAGCTCCGGAATCGCGAAAAGCCTGCGGTAGTTGGCGAATCCGGCCGGCCCCTGATCCTGCCCGTACGGGCTCAGCGCCCGGGTGCTGGTCCACAGCATGTACCCGGCCGGGAAGACCACGATCGCCGCGATCAGCACCAGCACCGGGCCGATCCACGGCAGGGCGGCCAGCCCCGCCGTGAATCGTGTTGTCCGCCTGCTCAACTCGCCGCCTGCGTGATCTTCTTCAGCACATCGGCCGGATCCGCGCCCTGCGCGATGGTGCCCATCTGCTGTTTGATCGCGCCCTGCACCGCACCCCATTTGGGATTGTTGCTCGGGTAGAACTTCGCGACCGGGAGGGTGGCGGCGAAGATCTTGGTCACCGGATCGTCGGCCAATGCGGTGACCGCGCTCTTGGTGATCGGAATGAAGTGCTCGCTCTTGACGAAGTTCGAGTACACGTCGGCGGTGTAGAAGTAGTCCAGGAACTTTCGGATGGAGTCCTGCTTCTTGCCGTCCTTCTTGAACGCCATCAGATGATCGGCCACGCCGAGTGTGACGGGTGCGCCGGTCTCGGTGGGCGAGGGCGCGGTGGCGTACTTCAGCGCCGGATTCTTATCGCTGATCATGCCGAGCACCGGGGGCAGGCCCTCGATCATGCCGATCTTGCCCTGGATGAAGGCGTTGATCACGTCCTTGCGGTCGGTCGCGCCCGGATTCGGCTGTGTCACACCGGCATCGGCGATCGCCTTCATGGCCTTCACGCCGGCCAGGTTCTGCGGGGTGTCGATGGTGAGATTGCCGCCGTCGGACCAGTTTCCGCCCGCGCCGAAGGTCCAGATGGAGGTTTCGCCCTGCGCCTCTTCACTTCCCAGCGGCAGCCCGTAACCGGAGACGCCGCCGCCGAGCGCCTGGATCTTCTTGGCGTCGTCGGTGAGTTCGGCCCAGGTCTTGGGCGGGGTGGTGATGCCGGCCTTCTCGAATAGCTCGGAGTTGTAGAACAGCGTGCGGGTGGAGGCGAACAGCGGTAGTGCCCACTGGGTTCCGTCGATGGTCGCGTTCTGTGCGAAGGCGGGCTGGATATCGGCCAGGGTGGCGTCGGAGGTGACCTCCTTGGCCGAGTAGAGCAGTTTGTCCTTGGCGAAGGTGGAGTACGCGTCGATGTTCAGGATGTCCGGGGTGGTGGACTGCGATTGCAGTTTGGTGCGCACCACGTCATTGATGCTGTTCCAGGACTCGATCTGGAGATCGACCTTGATGCCCGGATTCTTGTCGTGGAATCCGCTGATGATGTTGTCCCACAGCGCCTTGGTGCCGTGCGCGCCATCGCTGTAGGAGGGCACGAGCAGTTTGACGGTGTTCGGGTCGTTATCGTCGGAGCTCTTGGAACCGAAGCCGCAGGACGAGGTGGCCAGCACCGCCGCGGTGAGCACGGCTACGCCGGTGAGTGTCCGATGGAGACGTCTTTTCACTTGTCGAACCTTTCGATACACACACCCGGGTCAAACGGGGGATGATGGGTCGACCGGGTGATCGTTGTCGAATCTAACCCAGCCGTGATTGATTGTGACTACTTTGGCTGTAAATTTGACATGAACGATCACTGGGCGCACGCTGGGCTGGTGCTGTCCTCCGCCGAACACACCCCAGCCACCCACCTCTCCACCGAGATCGCCTCGCAGCCGGACAACTGGGTCCACGCGCGGGTCATCGCCGAGCGAAATCGCGCACTGCTGCCCGCATCCGGCGAACGCGTGGCCGCGATCGGTTGCGGCACCTCGCTTTTCATGGCGCGGGCCTACGCCGCGCTGCGCGAGCGCGCCGGACACGGACTCACCGACGCCTGGCCCGCCGGGCAACCGCCGATCGGGCGCGAGTACGACCGCTACGTCATCATCTGCCGCTCCGGCACCACCACCGAGGTGATCGACGCGGTGCGCGCGCTCCCGGCCGGGACACCGCGCGTGATCATCTGCTCGAGCCCGGGCACACCCGTTCTCGCTCTTGGCGATTCGATCCTCATCGACGAGGTGGACGAGCGCTCGGTGGTGCAGACCCGGTTCGCCACCACCACGCTGGCCATCCTGCGCTGGAGTTTGGGGGAAGACCTCACCCCGGTGATCGCGCAGGCTCGCGCGGTATTGGCCGAGGAGCCCGCGAGCGGGCTCGCCGACGTGCGGTACGCCGACCAGATCACCTTCACCGGAATGGGATTCGCGGCCGCGCTCGCGGACGAGGCCGCGCTCAAACTGCGCG
Source organism: Nocardia sp. NPDC056000 (assembly GCF_042269265.1). Lineage (NCBI taxonomy): Bacteria > Bacillati > Actinomycetota > Actinomycetes > Mycobacteriales > Nocardiaceae > Nocardia > Nocardia sp. NPDC056000. Next base: position 52,820 of record NZ_JBHJXS010000008.1, read on the forward strand.
AATCCTGCCAGTCCTGGACCGAGTCCTATCTCGCCACCGAATACCGGCACGGGCCGATCAGCATTGCCGCGCCCGGCCGCGCGGTCTGGGCGCTCGGACCGCTGCTGCCCGGCTTCACCGCCGATATCGCCGCCACCGGCGCGCACCTCGAGCATCGGGATATCGATCCGATGGCGGATCTGGTTCGAGTACATCGGCTCTGCGTACTTCGTGCCGCCGATATCGGGCTGGATCCCGATCATCCGCGTAGCCTCACTCGCTCAGTGGTCCTCGATTTCTGAGTCATGATGTGAGCCTGAGCGTGTTCGTCCGATCGGAGCCCGATATGAACCTGCAACCCGTCATCGGACTCGGCCCGCAGGCCCTGGTACTGGGCCTCGACGTCGGCGGCACCACCATCAAGGCCGAGATCAGCGATGCCGCGGGCGCGGTGCTCGCCGCCGGTGATGTCGCCACCCCGCGCGGTCCGGCCGCCTTCGACGCCATGCTGACGCTCGGAGACGCGTTGCTGGACAAGCTCTCCGAATCGGAGCGGGCGCGCGTGGAGCGGGCGGCGGTGCTGTTGCCCGGGGTGGTCGATACAGCCAACTCCATCGCGGTGTTCAGCGCGAACGTGGGATGGCGGGATATCGAAGTCGGCTCGCGCTTCACCGAACGGTGGGCCATGCCGGTGGTGATCGAACACGATGTGGCGGCCGCCGGATGGGCCGAATGGCGCTTCGGGGCTGGCGGTGACCGGGACAGTGTGTGCGTGGTCATCATCGGCACCGGGATCAGCGGAACCCTCTCCGTCGGAGGGCGATTCGTGCGCGGCGGGATCGGGCAGGCCGGGGAGTACGGGCATATCGCGGTGCGGCCGGACGGACTGCCCTGTCCCTGCGGCAATACCGGCTGCGTGGAAACGGTCGCCTCGGCCGCCGCCATAGCGCGCGCCTACACTCGGCGGACGGGTATCGAATGTGACAGCGCGGCAATGGTATTCGAGCGACTTGCGGATGCCGGGGACGATACCGACGTCCGCGATGGCGGTACGCGCGCGTACGACGAGCACGCGCGCGCCGTGGTGGACGATGCCGTCGACGCACTCGCGGACGGCTTGCTCGGTGTCATCCACGCCGCCTGCCCCGAACGCATCGTGCTGGGCGGCGGTCTCGCCGGTGCGGGTGAAGCGCTCGCCCAACCGCTGCGCGATGCGCTCGCCGCGCGACTGCGCGTCGTTCCCGCGCCCGAAGTGGTGTTGGGAGCCTTCGGCGCTCGCGCGGGACTTACCGGCGCGGCGCTCTTCGCCCGGTACGGAGTGCTGGCATGAGGTGCGGGCTGAGCTCACCATCGCACCGAAATCCGCTGGTGCGCGGCCGGTGTGGATCCCGGCCAAGAGCACGCCGGGATGACGAGGGGCGGTCGCGCTGCGACGCCGGGCGATGTGACCGCGGGCGACGTGACGCCGGGCGACTGGAGGACGGGCGGCGTGATGCCGGGCGACTGGACGGCGGTCGAGGTGACGCCGGGCGATGTGACGGCGGGCGGCGTGGTGCCGGGCGATATATGGATGGGGTGGGGGTATGAGCCGGTCTAGTCGGAGCAGGTCGCGGCGGAAGGCTGAAGTCGAGGACGCTGCGGTGAGTGTGCCTAGCTTCGCGGTGGATGCCGGGGTGCATATTCGCGGGCGGGTTTTCGCGCCGAGCCATGTGGTTGAGGATGGGGTGATATCTGTTCTGGGGGAACGGATTATCGCGGTGCGGACGCATGAGCAGTGGGCGGTGACGCATCCGGGGTCGGGGGAGTTGCCGTTCGAGGGGATGCTGTTGCCGGGGTTGGTGGACATTCATGTGCACGGTGGGGCGGGGCATCGGTTCGATACGGTCGATCAGGAGGAGGCCGCCGGGGCGGCGGCGTATCACCGGTCGCGGGGGAGCACCACCGTGCTGGCGGGGATAGTTACGGCCGCGCCCGACGATATGGTCGCGCAGGCGGCGGCGCTGCGGGAGCTGGCGCAGGACGGGGTGATCGGCGGGATCTATGCCGAGGGGCCGTTCCTGTCCGAAACACGTTGTGGTGCACAGGATGCGCGCTATCTCAGTGATCCCGATCCGGTGCTGGCGCGGCGGTTGCTCGAAGCCGCGGGCGGGCATCTGCGCATCATGACCATGGCACCCGAACGGGACGGGTACGCCACCGTGGCGAGTCTGCTCGCCGATCACGGGGTGACCGTCTCGCTCGGGCATACCGACGCCGAGTTCGGAGTCTTCCGGGATGCCGTGCAGCCCAACGGTGTTGCCCGCTCGGTCACGCATCTCGCCAATGGAATGCGGCCACTGCATCATCGATCGGGCGGGCCGGTGGCTGCGGCCGTCGCGGCCGCCGCGCGCGGGCACGCCACCGTGGAACTCATCGGTGACGGGGTGCATGTCGACGCCGGTTTCGGCGCACTGGTTTTCGCCGCCGCCCCGCAGCGGATCGCACTCATCACCGATGCCATGTCCGCGGCCGGAATGCCGGACGGCGCGTACCGGCTCGGTCCGCAGGAGGTTCAGGTCAGCGAGGGTGTGGCGCGCATCGCGAGCGGGTCCATCGCCGGTGGCACGGCGCATCTGCTGCGCTGCGTGGCCTGGGCGGTGTGGGAATGCGGTGCGTCCCTTGATGATTCGGTGCGCGCCGCGACCATGACGCCCGCGACCACCGCCGGGCTCACCGATATCGGGGATCTCAAACCGGGCGGATACGCCGACATCATCGCCGTGGACGAGAAATTGGCATTGCGCCGGGTACTGCATCGCGGGCGGTGGTTGTCATGATCCTTACCGTCACCATGAATCCGGCCTACGACCTGACCTATCGGCTGGCGAAGTTCGAATACGCTGCGGTACAGCGCATTCCGGAGGTCGAACAGCGAGTCGGCGGTAAGGGCCTGAATGTCGCGCGGGTGCTTCGCGCGCTCGGACACGAGGTCGTGGCGATGGGATTCGCCGATGCGGCCTTCGCCCGCGCGGCCGCAGCGGAACTGCCGGTCGACTTCGTCGAAGCGCTCCCGTTCGTGCGGCGCACCGTCGTACTCAGCGAGGCCGACGGCACCACCACCGGCCTGTGGGAACCCGGTGCGGCACTGAATGATCCGGCCGCCCCCGACGACCTGAAAGACCGCATCGCCGCCCGGCTGCCGCAGGCACGCGGCCTGGTCATCTCCGGCTCACTACCCGCCGGTCTCGACCCCGCCTTCCCCGCCACCCTGGCCCGCCTCGCGATCCGCGCCGACGTCCCGGTCATCTGCGACGTCGACGGCGAAGCCCTGCGGCAGGCCGCCAAGGTCGAGGGCGTCGTGCTCATGCCGAACGCGGACGAACTCGCCGCGCTACTGGGCGGGGTCGCGGGCGACCGTGCCGCGCCGGTCGGAGCTGTGCCGGACGATCCAGGGCGGTTGCTGGATGTGGTGCAGCCGCTACAGAAGTCGGGGGCGGCGGTGATCGTCGCGACGCGCGGCCGGGACGGGGTGTTCGCGATGGTGCGCGGTAAGGGCTGGTCCGCCGCGCCACCCGCCGAGATCAGCGGGAATCCGACCGGGGCGGGGGATGCGGCCGCCGCCGCGCTCATCGCGGGGTTGGCGGCGCTGCCCCAACTTCCGCGCCATATTCCGCCGGAGCTGCCGTTTCTGGCGACCGTCCCGCCCGGGTGGCTCGGTGCGCCCGAACTCGATTGGCCCGCACTGGTCGCCGAGGTGGTGGCAACCTCCGCCGCGGCCGTGGCCCGGCCGGTGGCGGGGGAGATCGATCTCGACCTACGCGCCCGCCTCATTCCGGAGATCCGGGTGCGGGAGTGGAACACCTGGCTCTACTAGGAGAATTCATGCTCACCCCGATTCCACGACTGATCGAACTGGCCCGGCCGGGCGGACTCGGCGCGTTCAATGTGATCACCCTCGAACACGCCGAGGCCATCGCCGCCGCCGCGGAAGCCGTGGAAAGGCCCGCGATCCTGCAGATTTCGGAGAACACCGCGCGCTATCACGGGAGTGTGAAACCGCTGGCCCGCGCCTGCCTGCAGATCGCGCAGGACAGTTCGGCGGCGCTCGCGGTGCATCTGGACCATGCCACCGAGATCGACCTGATCAAGGAGGCCGTCGAGGTCGGGATCGGCTCGGTCATGTACGACGGGGCGGCGCTCGACTATGCCGAGAATGTCGCTGTCACAGCGGAGATCGCGCGCTGGTGTCATGAGCGCGAGGTCTACGTCGAGGCCGAACTGGGTGAGGTCGGCGGCAAGAACGGCGCGCACGTCCCGGGCGTGCGCACCGATCCGGACGAGGCGGTGGCCTTCGCCGCCGCGACCGGGGTGGACGCGCTCGCCGTCGCGGTCGGTTCGACGCACGCCATGCAGACCCGCGCCGCGACCCTGGACACCGATCTCATTGCGAGGTTGGCGAAGGCGCTGGATATCCCGTTGGTCTTGCACGGTTCCTCCGGTGTGCCCGATGATGGCCTGCGGTCTGCCGTGCGGCACGGCATGGTGAAGATCAATATCGGCACCCGGCTGAATATCGCGCTCACCGAAGCGGTCCGCACCGCGCTGGCGGCGGCCCCTGCCAGCTCCGATCCGCGAAAGTATCTGGGCCCGGGGCGGATCGGCATACAGCGCGATGTGGAACATCACCTCCGCGTACTCGGCACCAGAATCCTGCGGGCCGTACCGAACTGATCGGCCCGGACTGCCGCCTTTGCGAACCCTTTCACTGCCCATTCGCGAGGTTTGGGTCTTGCGCCCGTTGTGCTGACATGAACTAGTTGTCAGGGTGATCCTCACCGTGACCATGAACCCCGCCTACGACATGACCTATCGGGTCGAGCAGTTCGAACGGGGCCGCGCACACCGGGTGCGCTCGGTGGATCAGCGGCTCGGCGGCCGCGGCATCAATGTCAATCGGGTACTGAATCAGCTGGGCAAATACGCCCGCGCCACCGGATTCTCCGACCACTCCTTCGCCGCCGCGGCCGAATTGGAGATGCCCGTCGACTTCGTGCACGCCCTGCCCTGGGTGCGGCGCACCGTGGTGATCAGCGAATCCGGGGACGGTACCGCCACCGCGCTCTGGGAACCCGGGCCGCGCATCTCCGAACCGCACGCGGTCGATCAACTGCGGGTGCGGGTCGCGGGCATGCTCTCGGATATGAGCGGCATGGTCATCGCCGGATCACTACCCGGCGGTGTCGATCCCGGCCTGCCCGCCGAACTCGCCCGCACCGCCGTGCACGCCGGGGTGCCTACCATCTGCGACCTCGACGGGGCGGCGCTGGAACTCTCCGCGCGGGTACCCGGGATCATCCTGACCCCCAATACCGAAGAGCTGGAACGACTCACCGGCCGCCCCGCCACCACCGTCCCGGAGGTGCTGGCGGCGGTCGACCCGCTCATCGCCGACGGCGCGGGCGCGGTCATCGTGACCCGCGGCGGTGCGGGCATGATCGCGGTCACCGCCAATCGCGCGTGGTCCGCCGCCCTGCCCGAACCCCTCGCGGGCAACCCCACCGGCGCGGGCGACGCCGCGGTGGCGGCCATCATCGCGGGCCTCGCGGGCACCCGCACCCCCAACTGGCCCGCCCTGCTCACCGACGCCGTCGCCACTTCGGCCGCCGCCGTTGTCATTCCGGTCGCGGGGGAGATCGACCGGGTACTGCGCGACCGCTTGATGCCGACCGTTCGAGTCACCGAATTGGAGCCGGTGGCCGCTCGCTCATAGTTAGCGGGTAATCCCCACGGCGGCTGTGCATGACTGTGGACAGGTGGCGCACGGCACTCTCGCGCGGCGGCGTGGTGACCGGATCGGCCCGGCGCGGCGGGGTAAATTCGCTGGGATGCCGGATCTGCGGACCCCGTCCGACCACGGACAGGGAGTGGACGAGACGTACCGGATGCCGCGGGCGGTGCGCGCGGCACAGTTCATCGCGGTGCTCATGGCCCTGGTCGGAATGCTGTGCACGGCGTCCTCCGGCTGGTTGCTGGGAAGTAGTTCCGCCATCCAGACCGCGATTCCATTCATACCGGCGTGGCTGCTCGGGCTGGTGGCGTTGACCTTTCAGTCCGAGGGGCAGTCGGTGCGCATCGGCGCGATTCTGCTGGCCGTGCTCAATATGCTGTGGACGGTGCCGTCGATCACCGACGGGCATCCGCCGGGGCCGCTCGGGCCGATCACCTCGCTCGTGGTGATAGTGCTGCTGTTTCGCCGGGAAGCCCGCGACTGGTTCGAACCGTCCGGCTGGTGAGGGTTCGGTAACCGGATTCGGGCGTCAGTCGTAACAGGCTCGAAATCCAGTCTGCCGATTCGCAATCTCGGTGCAATTCCCTGCTCCTATCGTGACCCTATGAGCTCGGGCGGAACAGGCATACACATCAGCGGTTTGAGCAAGACCTTCCGCTCCGGGCGGCGCAGCGTCGCCGCACTGGATTCGGTCGACCTGCATACCGACGAGGGCGCGTTCCTGTCGTTGCTCGGCCCGTCCGGCTGCGGGAAATCCACCATCCTGCGCATTCTCGCCGGACTCGACACCCCGAGCGCGGGCACCGCCCGCATCAATGGTGAGACACCCGCCGAACTGCGGCGCAGACATGAATTCGGCATCGCCTTCCAGGATTCGGCGCTCCTGCCCTGGCGCACCGTGGAATCCAATATCAAACTGCCGCTGCAGGTCGCCGGACTGCCCGCCGATCCCGGCCTGATCGCGGACCTGATCGCCCTGGTCGGACTCGAGGGCTTCGAGAAGGCCAAACCCGCGCAGCTCTCCGGCGGTATGCGGCAACGGGTTTCGATCGCCCGCGCGCTGGTGGTGAAACCCAAGATCCTGCTGCTGGACGAACCCTTCGGCGCACTCGACGATATGACCCGGCAGCGGCTCAACCTGGAACTGCTGCGCATCTGGACCGAAAAGCCCGCCACCACACTGATGGTCACGCACGGCATCGCCGAAGCCGTCTTCCTCTCCGATGTGGTCGCGGTGATGAGCCCGCGCCCGGGCCGCGTGGTCGAGGTGGTCGATATCGATCTGCCGCGCCCGCGCACCCCGGAAATGATGCGCACCACCGAATTCCACAAACTCTGCGACTATCTCTCCGAACTGCTGTTCGGGCGCACCGGACAGGGCGGGGTGGTGACCGAATGACAAGTACGGCAACCGAATCGGTGCGAGATGAGCCGCGCGGTGCGCTGAGCGTGCTGCGCGGGCAACTGCGCATCTCCACGCTCGGCGGCCTCGCGGGCATCGTGATCCTGGTGGGAGTGTGGGCGGTGCTCGCCGCACTGCACGTGGCCAACGGCACCGTGCCCGGGCCGTGGCAGGTGCTGCACACCATGTACACCGACGGCTGGTCGCTGTACGGGCCGAATTTCAAGGTGACCGCCTGGGGCGCGCTCCAAGGTTTCGTCTGGGGGAACACCCTCGCTATCGTGCTGGCGCTGCTGGTGGTGCTGATCCCGCCGATCGAAATGCTCGTCACCCAGCTGGCCATCCTGAGCTACTGCACCCCGCTGCTCGCGCTCGGGCCGATCATCCTGGTGGTCTTCGGCGGGCGCACGCCGACCGTCTTCCTGGCCGCCATGTACTGCTTCTTCCCGACCATGGTCGGCGCGGTCTCCGGTCTGCGCTCGGCCGACGGCACCAGCCTGGACCTGGTGCGCGCCTACGGCGGCGGCCGCTGGCAGCGCATGCGGCGCGTGCAATTGGTGTCGGCGCTGCCGAATACCTTGGCGGCGTTGAAGATCGCCGCACCCTCGGCGGTGCTCGGCGCGATCATCGGCGAATATCTGGGCGGGGTGGACAGCGGTATCGGCGTCGCGCTGACCGCCGCGCAGACCGCGTATAACGTGCCGCGCACCTGGGGCATGGCCCTGGCCGCCGCCGCACTCGCCGGGCTCGGATACGCGGTGGTCGCCCTGATCGCCCGCGCCGCCCTGCCCTGGACCCGAGCAGAGGTGCGATGAAAGCCCTGAACATCCTGCGGCCCATTGCCGGATTCCTACTGCCGCTGGTGGTTTCGCTGATTCTGCTGGTCGTGCTCTGGTACGGCTTCCTACAGCTCTATCCACAGGTCGGGCTGGTCGGCAAGAGTCCGGGCGATGTGTGGAAGTACCTGGTCACCGGCCCCACCTCCGGGACCGCCCGGCACGCCATCTTCGCGGAGCTGCGAATCACGCTGCGCGACGCGGGAATCGGCTTCATCGCCGGGCTCGGCGGTGCGCTCGCGGTGGCGGCGCTGTTCGTCGGCGTTCCGGCGGTATCGCAGGCGTTCCTGCCGGTGGCCATGCTGCTGCGATCGGTGCCGCTGGTCGCACTGACCCCGATCATCGTGCTGGTATTCGGGCGCGGGCTGCTCGGCGTCACCGTCATGGCGGCCATCGTGGTGTTCTTCCCGGCGCTCGTCATGATCATGACGGCGTTGCGCGGAGCGCCGAAGCAGGCGATGGAACTCGTTGCCGCGTACGGCGGTTCGCGCTGGACCGCCATGCGCATGGTGTCCGTGCCCGCGGCGCTGCCCTCGGTGTTCGCGGCCGCCCGGGTCTCGGTTCCGGGTGCGCTCATCGGCGCGCTGCTCGGCGAATGGCTGGGCAGCGGAACGGGATTGGGCGCGGGGCTGATCCGCGCCATCCCGACGTTCCAGTACAACCGGCTGTGGGCGTCCATCGCGCTGGTCACCGTGGTCTCGGTGTTCGCGTACGCGGTGGTCGGCGTGCTGGAGAAACTCGTGCTGGCGCGGTTCGCTCCGCAACAGGGCCGTGATTAGTCACAGCGCGAGCATCAGCAGACCCGCGGCGGCGATCTCCACACCGCAGTAGAACCAGTTGGGATAGAAGCCGGTGGCATCGCCCAGCAACCGGGAGGTGATGCGCCCCAACGCCATTCCGCCCAGCGCCGCCGCCACCGCGACGACCGCGCCCGGGCGGATATCGCCCACGTCGGCGGCGGCCGCGCCCAGCAGCGCCGCGATGGCCAGCCCGAACCCGCCGTAGACGGCCCGGATCTCCGAACGCGCCACCGGCGACTCGATGCGAATATCGAACGGCTGCGCCAGCGCCGCGGGCACGGCCAGCGCGTACAGGCCCATCAGCAGGAAGAACGCCGCGACGACGAGGATCAGAACGGTGCCCATGGGACCTCCCGGAAACGATGCGCCGCCCGCTGCGGTCACCATGCGATGATCGGCGCTGTGCCCGCCGACCCGCTTCCGGAAACGTGCTACCCGGCCACGGTGTGGCTCGGGCCGGGGTATGCGGTCTACCTCGGGCCGTCGCTGCGCCTGGATCCGCACTCCGGTTCGGTGCACTGCCTCGTCATCGGTGTCGACGCGCCGTTCACGCTGCGCATCGGCGATGACGAACAGGTGCTGCGCAGTGCGCTGATCCCGCCGCGCACCACCCATCAGGTGATCGCGGGCGGTGAGCGCATGCTGTTCCACTACATCGATCCGGTCGCGATGGACGCGCGAATCACGGCCGCGCTGAAGACGGTTCGCGCCGATATCGCGATGAACCCGGCCGCCGCCGAACTGGCCGCCGACGCCAATCTCTCGGTCTCGCGATTCCTGCACCTGTTCTCCGCCGAGACCGGCACCAGCTTCCGCCGCTACCGGAACTGGGCGCGCATGGCGCAGGTCATGCGCGCGGTGGCGGGCGGAGCCGATTTCACCACCGCGGCCGTCGACGCCGGATTCGCCTCACCGAGCCATTTCAGCGATACCTTCCACGCCATGTTCGGGCTGACCGCCGGTGCGCTGCTGCCGAACACGCGATTGGTGGTGTGTGGTGACGAACCCTGAGTCGCCCATCGCGCGTTAGTTAACCTGGCGCACACAAATACGTCGGCGAAAGCAAAATAATCGAAACTGAATGGCCCTAGGTTCGGTACATGAGTCGTTTGCGTCAGCCGGGTTCGGTTTCTCCCTTGTCCATGGATCGGCGATCCTTCCTTCGCGCCGCCGGGCTCACCGGCGCACTGGTCGCCGGCGGTGGCCTGCTCGCCGCGTGCGGAAAGGACTCGTCGAGCTCGGGTAACGGCAGCACCGCCGACGGATCCAAGTACGGGACCGTCGCGGTGCAGCTGTCCTGGCTGAAGAACATCGAATTCGCGGGTGAGTACTTCGCGGATTCGAAGGGGTATTTCAAGGACGCCGGATTCGGCTCGGTGAATCTGGTCGCCGGTGGCGCGGCCAGCACCTCGGTGGAGGCGGGCCTGGGCACCGGGAAGATCTGGATCGGCATGTCCGCGCCGCAGACCACCGCGCCTGCCGTCTTGGAGGGCTTGAACGCCAAGATCGTCGGCGCGACCTATCAGAAGAATCCGTTCTGCATCGTGAGCTCGGCCGCCAAACCCATCAACTCACCCCAGGATATGAAGGGCCGCAAAATCGGTGTGCAGGACACCAATCAGCTGATTTTCAACGCCCTGCTCACCGCCAACGGCATGACGCCCAACGATGTCACCATCGTGCCCGCGCAATTCGATCCGAGCCCGCTCGCCAACGGTGAGGTGGACGGCTGGGTCAGCTACGTCACCAATGAGCCGATCACCCTGAGCGCCAAGGGATTCGCGAACTCCAACTTCATGTTCGCCGATTACGGACTGCCGCTCACCGCGGAAACGCTCACCGTCAGCCAGCACACCATCGACAATGAGCGCGAGAAATTGAAGGCGTGGCTGGTCGCCGACATCAAGGGCTGGCGGGACGCGGTGGCCAATCCGGCCGAATCCGCGCGACTGGCCGTCGAGGTGTACGGCAAGGATCAGCGCCTGGATCTGGAAGAGCAGAAGAAAGAGGCGATCGCGCAGAATGCGCTGGTGGTGTCACCGGAAACCCAGTTCGACGGACTGTTCACCATGAGCGACGCGTTGATCGCGCACAACATCACCGCGCTGGGCAAGGCCAAGATCGATATCACGGCCGACAAGCTGTTCGATATGTCGATTCTGAAAGAGGTCTACGCGGAACATCCGGAACTCAAGCAGGGCTGAGGATTTCGGATCCCGGGAGTTACGACACCAGCGTGTGCCGCTGCGGCGGGCCGCCCAGGCTCGACAGCGGCTCCGCGCTGGTGCTGTTCCGGGTCGCCAGCAGTTCGGCGGTGATCGAGACCGCGGTCTCGGCGGGGGTGCGCGCACCCAGATCCAGCCCCGCCGGGGCATGCAGTCGGGACAGCGTCTCGTCGTCGAAACCGCCCGCCTGCAGGGCCTCCATCCGATGCGCGTTCGCGGCCCGGGAACCCAGCGCTGCCAGGAACCCGAGCTCGGGTAGTCGCAAAGCGATCGTCAGCAGCGGTATCTCGAACTTCGCGTCATGCGAGAGCACCACAACCGCTGTGCTGGAATTGATCTCACCCGCCGCGGCGAGCGTATTGAGATAGCGGTGCGGCCAATCCACCACCACCTCGCAGCCGGGATAGGCATCGGCATTGGCGAAGGTGGGCCGGGCATCGCACACCGTCACCCGATAACCGAGCAGCCGGGCCTGAATCGCCAGCGCACCGGCAATCGCATTGGCCCCCACGATGATCAGGCGCGGCGGCCGGGTGAACGAGGAGACGAACACATCCGAATCCGGCAGTGACACCAGCTCGGTGCCGTGCTTGCGATCGGTGATCAGATGCTGCCCGATCACATCCGGATCCGAATGCCACACCACCGTGAAAACGGTGACCTGCCGCTGCGCCGCGATATCCGCCGCCACATCCGGGAATTCCGGAAAATGCCTGCGCGAGAACGGTTCCGTGAAGACATCCAGGGTGCCGCCGCAATCCATACCGGCATCGAGGCCACTGCCCGGGGCGAAACGATGCAGACCGCGGCGACCGGTGCGCGCCGCCTCCACCGCCGCCTCGTACGCGGCCGCCTCGGCGCAACCCGCCGATACCGACCCGAAGGCCCGGCCCTCCGCGTCGACCACCATGGCCGCGCCGATCGGAAGCGGAGTGGAACCCATCGTGCGCACCAGCGTGGCGAGCCCGCCCGTCCGGCCGCTGTGCCACACCCGTAGCAGGTCGTCGACGATATCGCGCATCACTAGCTCCCGATCACCGTGTGCCGCACGGGTAGTCCCGGTCGATCCCCGTCGCTAGGTCATCACACGTGACGCACACCATATCCGCTCTTCCTCGCAAATAAGTCCCCGCCCCATAATTTCCTGTGGCATTCACCATCACGTCGGCCCAATGCGCGCGGCCCAATACCACCGGATGTCCCGGAGTCTTCCCGAAAAAGGCGCGCGCCAAACCGCTCTCGGCGGTGCGCGCCGCCTCGATCACCCGGCGCACCACATCCGGGCCGACATCGGGCGTATCCACCGGCATGATCGCGACGTGACTCGGCGGGCCGGAAATCATGTCCGGAACGCTAATGCTCCCGGTGCGGGAATTATCGTTCGCAGTATTCCCCGCAGAGGTAATACCGTCGGCAGCAGTCCGCGCCGCAATGAATTCGCCGGGTGTGATTTCGCCCGGTGGAAAGGCGATTCCCGAAGGCGATGCGGGCGCGGTCACGAGACTCGGCGCGGCCGATACAGCCGCCAGACCCGCCTTCATCGAGGCGCTCACCCCGGTCGCCCAATCCGACGCCCACACCGGATACGCGCCCGCGGGCACCGGGATGCGGGGCGTTTGCGAGACGAGCCGGCCTGGGCCGGAACCGGATTCGCCATCGCGCTGCGCCGGGCCGGTCGCACCCAGCACCACGAAGACTCGCGCACACCCGCCCGCCCGCAGTGCGTGCACCGCCGTGCGCAACCACGCGCCATCCTCGGCCAGCGCTTTCGGCATGCCGTAGCGGGTGCCTGCGCCCGCCGCCAGCACGATGCCGTCACAGCGTTCGGGGGTCATGCTGGGCAGGGTAACCCCGGGCGATGATCTTCGCCCCTCGAGTGGCGGGCGCGGTTGCCATCACCGATGCTGGAGGCGATGACGGACAACCCGATCGGCCTCGACGAATTCACCGCGCTACCCGAGGCGGCGGCGGTGGAATTACTGCTGACCTGCTGCTCCTCACCCGCCTGGGCGCGCGCCGTCGCCGCGCGGCGGCCCTTCGCCGGAATCGACGAACTGCTGCGCGCCGCCGATGCGGAACTCCGTGAGATCTCCCAAAGTGAAATGGAACGTGCCCTGTCCGGGCACCCGCGCATCGGCGATCGCCCGGACAGCGCCGCCTCCGCGCGCGAACAAGCCGGAATGGCCGACGCCGACACCGCCGTGCGCGCCGCGATCGCCGCCGGGAACCGCGACTACGAGGCAAAATTCGGGCAGGTGTACCTGGTGTGCGCCACCGGGCGGACGCCTGCCGAACTGCTGGCCACGCTCACCGCTCGGCTCGGAAACGACCCGGATACCGAAAGGCGCATCGTGCGAGAGGAATTGGTGAAGATCAATCGAATCCGGCTGCGGCGGTTGCTCGATGCGGGAGATGACGCATGAGCACACTGAGCACCCACGTCCTGGACGCGGTCCTCGGCACACCCGCCGCCGACGTCACCGTGACGCTGTTCGCCTGGGACGGAACCGAATTGGCCACCGGCCGCACCGACGCCGACGGGCGCGTCGGCGCACTCGCCGAACTGCCGATCGGCGACTATCGGCTGCGCTTCGACACCGGTGGCTATTTCACCGCGCAGGGCATCGACGCGTTCTACCCTGAGGTGATCATCGCCTTCACCGTCACCGGGGACCGGCACTACCACGTGCCACTGCTGCTCTCACCCTTCGCGTACTCCACCTATCGAGGGAGCTGAGCCCCATGAATGCCGCTGCCGCACAGCACAATGACGGAGCGCCGGTGAGCGCGCACGCGCGGGTCGGCAGTGGCGCGGCATCGGCCCGTGACGCGGCGGCATCGGCCGGTGACGTCGGCGTACTGATTATCGACGGCTGCGCCATCGCCACCGTCGACGCGGCCGGAACCGAATATCGGGACGGGCATGTCATCGTGCGCGGTAATCGCATCGAGGTGCTGGGAGCGGGGCCCGCGCCCGACGTGCCGGGGGCCACGCGCATCGACGGGCGGGGCTGCCTGCTCACGCCCGGTCTGATCAATACCCACCATCACCTCTACCAATGGGTCACACGCGGGCTGGTGCCCGATGCCACGCTGTTCGAATGGCTCACCGCGCTCTATCCGATCTGGGCGGGGATAGACGCAGACGCCACCCGGATCGCCGCCACCGGTGGACTCGCCTCGCTGGCGCGCACCGGCTGCACCACGACCACCGATCATCACTACGTCTTTCCGCGTGACGCTGGTGATCTGCTGGCCGCCGAGATCGATGCAGCCGCACAGGTCGGGTTGCGCTTCCAGCCCTGCCGGGGCTCGATGGATCTGGGCCGCAGCGCGGGCGGGCTGCCGCCGGATTCGGTGGTCGAGACCCTGGACGACATTCTCGCGGCCAGTGCGGACGCGGTCGCCCGATACCACGACCCCGGCTTCGACTCCATGCTGCGCATCGCGCTCGCACCGTGCTCGCCGTTCTCCGTATCCGCGGATCTGCTGCGCGAATCCGCGCTGCTGGCAAGGGAACTCGGGGTCCGGCTGCATACGCACGTCGCCGAAACCATGGACGAGCAGGAGTACTGCCTCGCCACGCACGGCGTCACGCCCGCCGAATACATGGACAAACTCGGCTGGGTCGGGCCCGATGTGTGGTGGGCGCACGCCATTCACCTCGACGACAGCGCCATCGCGACCATGGCCCGCTCCGGCACCGGCGTCGCACACTGCCCCACCTCCAACGGTCGTCTCGGCGCGGGCATCGCCCGCACCGCCGACCTGCTCGCCGCCGGGGTCCCCGTCGGACTCGGTGTGGACGGCGCGGCCAGCAATGAGGCGAGTTCGCTCATCGAGGAACCCCGCAACGCGCTGTTCTTCGCCCGCCAGCGCGGCGGTCCACAGGCGCTGTCGGTACGCACCGCACTGGCGATGGCCACGATGGGCGGAGCCCGAACCCTCGGCCGCGCAACCGAAATCGGCTCCATCGAACCCGGAAAACTCGCGGACCTCGCGCTCTGGGATCTGTCGACACCCGCGCACGCGGGCATCGAGGATCCGGTCACCGCGCTGATCCTGGGTTCGGCTCCGCCGCTGGCCGCGCTGCTGGTGAACGGCCGAATCGTGGTGCGCCACGGCGAAATTCGGACCGTCGACGAAGAACAGGTCGGTCGTGACGTCGCCCGCGCTCAAGCCGCCCTGGTGGCCAAGGCGGGCTGACGCCACCTTCGGAGACTCGGCCGCGATCCCGGTACGCGGCCGCCGCGATCGGGGTATGCGGTGGGACGGAATGGTCGGATGATCGGATCATGGGGAAGAGTTACCCGCACGAAACAGGTGTGAGGGGTGTCGCAATCTCCGCGCAACTCGTGGCTCGTAATCTGAAAGGGAAGTCGTTACCAGCTGGCGCGGGGACGGCCCCGCAGGTGAGAGCAGGTGATGACAATGGATCTGGATACGATCCGAGAGGTGCTGATCGCCCGCGAACGGGCGGATCTGAAGGGATTGGGCGCGGGCACGGCGGTGCTCGCCGGAGGTACCTGGCTGTACTCCGAACCACAGGATCACCTGGAAAAGCTGATCGATATCACGCGCCTGGGATGGCCACCGCTCACCATCGATGACGCGGGGCTGGAAATCGCCGCCACCTGCACACTCGATGAATTGGCCACGGGGGAGTACCCCGCGCGCTGGGGTGCGGTGCGGCTGTTCGAGCAGGCCTGCGGCGCGCTGGTCGCCTCGCACAAGATCCGGCGCACGGCCACGGTCGGCGGGAATGTCTGCCTGGCGCTCCCGGCGGGCGCGGTGGCGGCGGCCTTGACCGCACTCGGCGGATTCGGGCTGGTCTGGGGACCGCGCGGCGATCAATGGATTCCGCTGTCGCACTTCGTGACCGGCGTGGGGGAGACCGTCCTCATGCCCGGTGAAATGCTGCGGGCCATTCGGATACCGGAGTCGAATCTGCGCTCGCGCACCGCATTCCGCAAGCTCGCGCTCGCCCCGCTCGGCCGATCGGGAGTGGTGGTCATGGGCCGCCGCGATGCCGACGATGCGTCCGTGATCACCCTCAGCGCCGGGACCACCCGGCCGGTGGTGCTCGAGTTCTACTCGTTGCCGACCATCGGCGAACTGTCGGCAAAGGTCGCGGAGCTGAATTCCGCGCTCTGGTACGACGATCCGCACGGTGCGCCCGACTGGCGGCGGGAGATGAGCGGCCGCCTCGCCGCCGAGGTGCTCGCCGAATTGGGCCGGCGGCCATGAGATTCCAGGTCGACGGCGAAGCGGTGGACCGCGCCGCTCGCCCGGGGCAATGCCTGCGCACCCTCCTGCGCGAAACCGGCCACCAGGCCCCGAAGAAAGGTTGCGACGCCGGCGACTGCGGCGCGTGCACCGTCCTGGTCGACGGCGCGGCCGTGCACTCCTGCGTCTACCCCGCCCACCGGGCGGAAGGTCACACCATCACCACCGCCGCCGGACTCGGCACGGCTGAACCAACAGACCTGCAACGCCGATTCATCGAGAACGCCGCCTTCCAATGCGGCTTCTGCACCGCCGGAATGCTGGTCACCGCAACCGAATTGGAGCGAACGGGCGACCTCACCCCCGCCACCCTCCCCGAAAAACTCAAAGGCAACCTCTGCCGCTGCACCGGCTACCGCGCCATCACCGATGCGCTCACCTCCGGCCGCCCCGGCTGTGCCCCGAATGATGCGACCGTCCCTTGCGGCTCGCGGTCGGACGGGGTGGGGGCCGGGGTCGGGGCGCTCGCGGGTGGGCGGATTGTGCGCGGGGTGGAGCCGTTCACGATGGATGTCGATATGGGGGAGCAGGATTCGGGGAAGGTGCCGCCGGGGGAGGTGTTGCGGCTGGAGGTGGTGCGGAGTCCGCATGCGCATGCGCGGATCGTGTCGATCGATACCGCTGGGGCGGAGGCTGTTCCGGGGGTGCGGGCGGTATTCACGCATGCCGATGTGCCGGATCTGTTGTATTCCACTGCGCGCCATGAGATCCGCGAGGACGATCCGGACGATACGGTGATGCTCGATCGGATCGTGCGGTTCCGGGGCCAGCGAGTGGCGGCCGTGGTGGCGGATTCGCTGGCGGCCGCGCGGGCGGGGTGTCGTGCGATCAGAGTCGAATATGAGCTGTTACCAGCGGTTTTCGACCCGGAGGAGGCGCTCGCGGAGCAGGCGCCGCTGCTGCATGCCGAGAAGGGGCCGGAGTCGCGGATAGCCGATCCCGGGCGCAATGTGGTCGCCGCCGCGCAGGGCCGGGTCGGGGATGTCACCGCCGGGCTGAGCGCGGCCGTCGAGGTGGTGCAGGGGGAGTGGCGGACGCACCGGGTGCAGCATGTGCACCTGGAGACGCACGGCAGCATCGGCTGGCTGGATCGGGACGGGCGGCTGGTACTGCGCACCAGCACCCAGGTGCCGTTCCTGGTGCGCGATGAACTGTGCCGGTTGTTCGGGCTCGAGCGTTCGGGCATAAGGGTTTTCGCCACGCGCGTGGGCAGCGGCTTCGGCGCGAAACAGGAGATGTTCACCGAGGACTTGGTGGCCCTGGCCGTATTGAAGACCGGACTGCCGGTGCAGTACGAGCTGACCAGATCCGATGAATTCCTGACCACCTGCCGCCATCCCATGCGCGTGCGGGTCACCGCCGGGGCCGATGCCGACGGCCTGCTCACCGCACTCGCGGTCGATGTGCTCGCCGATGCCGGAGCCTACGGAAACCACAGCGCCGGAGTGCTTTTCCACGGCGTCGGGGAATCCGTCGCCATCTACCGCTGCCCGAACAAGCGCGTCGACGGGCACGCGGTCTACACCAACAATGTCCCCTCCGGCGCGTTCCGCGGCTACGGCCTCGGCCAGGTCATGTTCGGCGTCGAATCCGCCCTCGACGAACTCGCCCGCCGAATCGGCATGGACCCCTTCGAATTCCGCCGCCGCAATCTGGTGCGGGCCGGTGACGAACTCATCGGCGGTGCGGGCCACGCCGAACCGGATCTCACCATCGCCAGCTACGGCCTCGACCAATGCCTGGACCTGGCCGAACAGGCGCTGCGGCGCGGTAACGGCGTACCCGCCCCCGGCCCGGACTGGCTGATCGGCGAGGGTATGGCCCCCGCCATGATCGCCACCGTCCCGCCGCGCGGCCACACCTCCACCGCGCATGCCACCCTGCTCGCCGATGGAACGGTCGAACTACGCGCGGGCACAGCCGAATTCGGCAATGGCACCACCACCGTCCTGGCCCAGATCGCCGCCACCGTATTGGGCACCGATATCGCGCATATCGTCATCCGGCACGCCGATACCGATGTCACCGCCCATGACACCGGCGCTTTCGGTTCCACCGGCATCACCGTCGCCGGTCGCGCTGTGCACGCCGCCTGTGCACAACTTCGCGAACACGTCCTGCGTAGGGCGGTCGCCCTTACCGGGGCGGACGCCGACCGGCACATCTTCGAACCCGGTGGCATTCGCGTCGACGGCCGATTCCTCACCGCCGCAACACTTGTCGCGGACGGTGAACTCACCGCCACCGCCACCCACGACGGCACCCCGCGCTCGGTCTCCTTCAATGTGCACGCCTTCCGCGTCGCGGTGCAGCCGGATACCGGTGAGGTGCGCATCCTGCACTCGGTGCAGGCCGCCGACGCGGGTACGGTCCTGAATCCGGTGCAATGCCGCGGTCAGGTGGAGGGCGGGGTGGCGCAGGCCATCGGCTCGGCGCTGTATGAGGAGATCCGCGTCGAACAGGGTGAGGTCCGCACGAAAACCCTGCGGCACTACCACCTTCCGCAGCTCTCCGACCTGCCCCGCACCGAGGTGCTGTTCGCGGAGACCGCCGATCCGCTCGGCCCGCTGGGCGCGAAATCCATGAGCGAATCCCCGTACAACCCGGTGGCCCCGGCGCTCGCCAATGCCATCCGGGACGCGATTGGCGTTCGCCCGCAACAGCTTCCGATGACCGCGGATCGAATCTGGCGGCTGCTGCGTGATGCCCGGACGACAGCGGCCCCGCACCTGGGGGTGCGGGGCTGATGACCGTGCGGTCGTGACGGGCCGGGACCGTGTGGTCCCCGACCGATCAATGCGGTGCGATCGTGACTGATCAGCGTGGTGCGATCGTGACCGATCAGAACAGGGCGACCGCGATACCCAGTCCGGCCAGCGCCACGGCCTGGAGTCCGACCCGGTAGGGGAGGATGCTGTCCCAGCGATCCTGCAGCGCACGGGCATTCGCGGGAATGACACCGGATTTCGCGGCGGCGGTCTGTGCGGTGTTGACCGGCTTGGCGACGCGGACGTAGAAGCCGAGCCAGCTCACCAGGGCCAGCACCGCGATCCCCGCCGCGATGGCCGCGCCGAAATGGCCCGACAGCAGGGCGGCCGCGGTGGTCAGCACGGCGGTGACGACGCCGCCCGCGCCGAAGATCGGCATCCGCTTATCGCCGTAGTAGTGCCCCCAGCCGGCGGCGATCGTCACGGCCGCGTCGTCGAGGTGCTTGTTGACCGAGCGGGTGATGGCGGTCGCGGAGATATCGGTGCCGTAGACGGCCCCGTTGGCGAGGATGGCGGCGATGGCGAGGATCTGGCCGGTGGTGGTGAGCATGTCGGGTGCCTCTTCCGATTGATATCTAGCAACGCTAGGAACTGGAGCAACCATAACAGTAGCTCAGCTATGTTGTCTAGCGTTGCTAGATTTCAGTCCGGAAACCGGCGTTGATCAGGCAAAGAGATTGCGCACGAACGGAACCGAGTCCGGCAGCGAGGCATTCACGGTGCCGTCGTGATTGGTCGGATAGGTGTGCAGCGTGACCGGCTGCCCGCCCGCCTGCAAGCGCGCCGCGAACGCCAGCGTCGCCGGGGTGATGACATCGGTGTCCAGCAGGCCCTGGCCCAGGAAAAGCGGCTTGTCATAACCGGATTCGGGCAGTCCCATCACCCGGGTCAGCACACCGGGCAGATCCGGGATCTGTGACAGCGGGCGCGAGAACAGATCCCCGACGACCACATTGCCCGCGCTCAACTCCTCGCCGAGCGCCTCCAGGCAGGAGGTGTTCGCGTGATCGAGCCAGTACCGGCCCGAATCGGTCAGGTACGACTCGATATTCAGCTCCGGATACGTCGTACGCAGGCCGTTCAGGATGTACAGCACATATCCGGTGCTGTGCGGCGGCAGCTTGGCCGGTGGCACGCCCGGGCCCAGCGGCAGCAGAATGTCCTCGATATAGGCCGGTACGCCGGTGCCGACCGCACCCCGGTAATCGAGTCCCGGTGCACCGAATTCGGTCGCGTAGCGCGCGGTGAAGACCGCCGCACCGCCGCCCTGGGACTGGCCGACCACCGCCCACTTATGCGACAGCGAGGAATAGTGGCTGGTCGCGGCCTTGACCGCGTCCACCACGTTATGCGCCTCGACCGTGCCGTTGAGGTACGGATGATCGCCCGGGGTGCCCAATCCGGCGTAGTCGGCGGCCACGATCGCGTAGCCCTGCTTCAACCAGGTGCCCAGGTAGGCCCAATCCCGTTCGCGCGCACCCGGACCGGCGATGGAGTACGCGCACTCGTCGCCGAGGCCGATGGTGCCGTGCGCCCAGGCGATCACCGGCCAGCCCCCGGCGGGCGCGTCACCGGGCGGGAAGTAAACCGCGGCACTCGTGGTTGTGGGTCGGTCGCCCACGGTGGTGCTGCCGTAGAGAATGCGTTCCGCGCGGGCCGAGCCGGGCAGTACGGCGGCCGGTGCGAGCGGTTCCACCGAACTCACCGCGCCGATCTCGGTGGCAGGGGCTGCCATCGCGCTCGGCACGCTGACCAGCGCCGCGATCGAAGTGGCGGCCAGGGCCGTTGTGCACAGCCATCGTTTCCGCATCGAAGCTCTCCTTAGGTTCTCTGACGTCGCACCTGCGCTGGACGCGTGTCCAGATTAGGGCCTTTGGGGTACCCCGGGTGGTGTGCCCCACAGCCATCAAGATCACAATCGATTGTGAAGGTCCTCACAGCTCGCCGTCCATCGGCGCGTCGCGTGCCGGTGGCCGTCGTCACCCAAACAGTACGGGCGTTATGCAAAACTGCACGTCAGAGCTACTCGCAAGTAGATCTCCCGGCTGCAATTAACAAGCAAATTTCGCAGCATTAGCAAAAGCAGGGCCAAAGCTAGCCGGGATTCACACTTGCAACAGGTAGACGGACATTTTTTCCTGTGCCATCGTGTGGAAGTACACCTCGCGGGCATAGCAAGCCTGCAAATTGCCGCTCCAGCAGTGTCCGAATCATCGCGAGAGGGTTCGACCGGCGGGGCAACCGAGACCGAACGAAGAAGTGGAGTCAGAGATGTCGACTGTCGGCACCCCGAAGACCGCTGCGGAGATCCAGAACGACTGGGACACCAACCCCCGTTGGAAGGGCATCACCCGTAGCTACACCGCCGAGCAGGTTGTGAAGCTGCAGGGCACCGTTGTCGAGGAGCACACCCTCGCCCGCCGTGGTGCCGAGATCCTCTGGGATCTGGTCAACAACGAGGACTACATCAACTCCCTGGGCGCCCTCACCGGCAACCAGGCCGTGCAGCAGGTGCGCGCGGGCCTCAAGGCCATCTACCTGTCCGGTTGGCAGGTCGCCGGTGACGCGAACCTGTCCGGCCACACCTACCCGGACCAGTCGCTGTACCCGGCGAACTCGGTTCCGTCCGTGGTGCGTCGCATCAACAACGCGCTGCTGCGCGCCGACGAGATCGCCAAGGTCGAGGGTGACACCTCGGTCGCCAACTGGCTGGCCCCGATCGTCGCCGACGCCGAGGCCGGCTTCGGTGGCGCGCTGAACGCCTACGAGCTGCAGAAGGCCATGATCGCGGCCGGCGCCGCGGGCGTGCACTGGGAAGACCAGCTCGCCTCGGAGAAGAAGTGCGGCCACCTCGGTGGCAAGGTGCTGATCCCCACCCAGCAGCACATCCGCACCCTGACCTCGGCTCGCCTCGCGGCCGACGTCGCCGGTGTCCCGTCGGTCATCATCGCGCGCACCGACGCCGAGGCCGCCACCCTGATCACCTCCGATGTGGACGAGCGCGACCGCGAGTTCCTCGATGGCACCCGTACCGCCGAGGGCTTCTTCGGTGTGAAGAACGGCATCGAGCCCTGCATCGCGCGTGCCAAGGCCTACGCCCCGTACTCCGACCTCATCTGGATGGAGACCGGCGTGCCGGACCTCGAGGTCGCGCGCAAGTTCGCCGAGTCGGTTCGCAGCGAGTTCCCGGACCAGCTGCTGGCCTACAACTGCTCGCCTTCGTTCAACTGGAAGGCGCACCTGGACGACGCGACCATCGCGAAGTTCCAGCGTGAGCTCGGCGCGATGGGCTTCAAGTTCCAGTTCATCACCCTGGCCGGCTTCCACTCGCTGAACTACGGCATGTTCGACCTGGCCTACGGCTACGCCCGCGAGGGCATGACCGCCTTCGTCGACCTGCAGGAGCGCGAGTTCAAGGCCGCTTCCGAGCGTGGCTTCACCGCCGTCAAGCACCAGCGTGAGGTCGGCGCCGGCTACTTCGACACCATCGCCACCACCGTGGACCCGAACACCTCCACCGCGGCCCTGAAGGGCTCGACCGAAGAGGGCCAGTTCCACTGAGCCATCCCGTGACCAGCTGTCACCCTGTGTGACAACGGGTTTCGAGATCTCACCTCGGGGCGGCAGTCGCATCACACCTTCCGCCGCCCCGGGGCCTGGAACCCGTCGAGGGGGATTCGTCCCCCTCGACGGTGTTCACCCGCCCTTCCCGTCGACAGCCCCGGCGGGGAGGGCATTTCCATATAGCTTTGATCGAAAGACCTTACGAAGGCGCAGGGTCACCTTTAAGTCCGACGCCTTCACCCATAAAGCCACGACGGCTAACTAACAGCAGGAGCGGGACGTGAGCAGCGAGAAAATTCAGCGCGTTGGAATCATCGGCGCCGGACAGATGGGCGCGGGTATCGCCGAGGTTTGCGCTCGGGCACACGTCGATGTGCTCGTGTTCGAACAGACCCGTGAACTCGCCGCTGCCGGTCGCGCCCGCATCCTGCGGTCGCTGGACCGCGCCGTCTCCAGCGGCAAGATCTCCGAGCGGGAGCGCGAGCAGACCGCCTGGCGGCTGCGCTTCACCTCCGACCTCGCCGATTTCGCGGACCGTCAGCTGGTCGTCGAGGCCGTGCTGGAGAACGAAGATGTGAAGACCGCCATCTTCGCCGAGCTGGACAAGGTCGTCACCGACCCGAACGCCGTGCTCGCGTCCAACACCTCCTCCATCCCGATCATGAAGATCGCCGTCGCCACCAACAACCCCGAGCGGGTCGTCGGCATGCACTTCTTCAACCCGGTGCCGGTGCTGCCGCTGGTCGAACTGGTCACCACGCTCAAGACCACCGAGGCCGTCTCGCAGCGCGCCGAGCAGTTCGCCTCCGATGTGCTCGGCAAGCAGGTCGTGCGCTCCGCCGACCGCTCCGGCTTCGTCGTCAACGCGCTGCTGGTGCCGTACCTGCTCTCGTCCATCCGCATGGTCGAATCCGGTTTCGCCACCAAGGAAGACGTCGACAAGGCCATGGTGCTCGGCTGTGCCCACCCGATGGGCCCGCTGGCGCTGACCGACCTGGTCGGCCTCGACACCGTGAAGTCCATCGCCGACTCCATGTACGCCGAATTCAAGGAGCCGCTGTACTCCGCGCCTCCGCTGCTGATGCGCATGGTCGAAGCGGGTCTGCTGGGTAAGAAGTCCGGCGCGGGCTTCTACCAGTACAACCGCTGACGACTGGCACGCGGGTACGAGTCTTTCGTCGTCCGCGTGGGCATAAGCTGCAATAAAGGGCTGGTGTCACCGGCCAGCCCACTCGGGGTGGACTCGAGTCCATTCCAAATCAGGGCGCAAACTGTGCGGCGCTCACCTTCGGTGGTGGGCGCCGCACAGGTGACTTAAGGAGGAGTGGCGCGCTCATGGCCAACGTCACCGATGGCTTCGGATCAAGCATTCTGGGCTATCCCCGCATCGGACCGCACCGCGAACTCAAGCGTGCTCTCGAGTCTTATTGGCATGGAACGCTTTCTCGGGAAGAGCTGGTCGAGGTGGGTCGCGAGATCCAGGAATCCCAGTTCCTCGAGCTGGCTGCCACCGGGTTGACGCAGGTCCCCGGCAACACCTTCTCTTATTACGACCACGTGCTCGACAACGCGCTGCTCTTCGGCGCGGTGCCCAAGCGGTTCGAGCCGTATCGCGAGGGGCTGGATCCGCTCGATTTCTATTTCCTGATGGCGCGCGGCAATCCGGATGTGCCGCCGCTGGAATTGGTGCGGTTCTTCAATACGCCGTATCACTACCGGCAGCCCGAACTCGACACCGATACCGAATTCTCCTTGCACCCCGAGGCTTTGCTCGACGAATTCGATCGAGCCAAGGCGCGCGGCATCGAATTGCGGCCGGTCGTGCTCGGCCCGCTGTCGCTGCTGTTGCTGTCGAAGACCGGACACGTTCCGGGCGAGACCGAATTCGACAAACTGGTGCTGCTGGACAAGCTGCTACCCGTGTACGAGGAGCTGTTCGAGCTGCTCGCCAAGCGCGGCGCCACCTGTGTGCAGCTGGACGAGCCCTGCTTCACCAGTGACCGCTCGCCGTCCACCATCGAGGTGTTCGAGCAGGCGTACAACCGGCTCTCCAAGGCCTCGCTGCGGCCGCGACTGCTCGTCACCGGACAGTACGGCGATTTCGGTGAGGCCCTGGAAGCGTTGGCGCGCACCAAGGTCGAGGCCATCGGACTCGATCTGGCGAACTTCCGAATCCGGCCCGAGGATCTGGCCAAGATTCCCGGCATCGGCCGCAAGCGGCTGTACGCGGGCGTCATCAGCGGCACCAATGTGTGGCGCGCGGACCGCGTGGTCGCGCTGGAATACCTGAACGAGCTCGCCAAGGTGTGCCCGGACATGGTCGTCTCCACCGGTGCGACGCTGCTGCACGTGCCGTACGACCTGCTGGTGGAATACGACCTGGAAGAGCATGTCGCCGACCGCCTCGCCTTCGCGAAACAGAAGGTGCTGGAAGTGGTTTCGCTCGCCAAGGCGCTCACCGAAGGGCCTTCGGAGAAGTGGCGCAAACGGCCCACGTCGGTGCACTTCAAGCAGAAACACGCTGTGCGGCAACGGGTGTACAACGTCACCCCGCAGATGCGCGAGCGCGCGCCGTATGCCGAACGCCGGGTCGCGCAGCAGGCCAAGCTGAATCTGCCGCTGGTGCCCGCCACCACGCTCGGCTCGTTCCCGCAGACCAATGCCGGACGGCAGGCGCGCTACGAACTCGGTCAGGGCCGGCTGTCCTACGACGACTACCGCAAGCGCATCGAAGCCGAGATCGAAGGCACCATCCGGTTGCAGGAGGACATCGGCCTCGACGTCTTCGTGCACGGTGAGCACGAACGCAATGACATGATCCAGTTCTTCGCCGAACAACTGGACGGCTTCGCCACCACCCACTTCGGCTGGGTGCAGGTGTACGGATCGCGTTGTGTGCGACCGCCGGTGCTGTACGGCGATGTGTCCCGGCCCGCGGCCATGTCGGTCGAATGGACCGCCTACGCGCAATCGCTCACCGAGAAGCCGGTCAAGGGCATGGTCACCGGACCGGTCACCATGCTGGCGCGCTCCTTCGTGCGCCAGGACCAGCCGCTGTTCGAGACCGCCGACCAAGTGGCGCTTGCCATTCGGGACGAAGTGGTGGATCTGGAGCGCGCGGGTATCGCCATCATCCAGGTGGACGAACCGTCCATTCGCGAACTGCTGCCGCTGCGGGTCAAGGGGCGGGCCGAATACCTGCGCTGGGCCGTCGGCGCGTTCAAGCTCGCCACCTCGGGCGTGCTGCCGGAAACCCAGATCCACACGCATATCGGCTATTCCAGTCGCGGTGACGTGGTGCAGGCCATCGAGGAACTCGATGCCGACGTGACGGCCATCGTCGCCACCCGCTCCATCGAATGGGTGCTCAAGGCGCTGGAAGAAGACAATGCCGAGGGCCGCGGGCTCACCCACGGCGTCGGACCCGGTGTGTACGAAAGCCGTTCGGCGCGCATCCCGGATATCGACGAACTGGATGAGGCCCTCACCGCCGCTGCCGCGGCCGTGACACCGCAGCGGCTGTGGGCCAATCCGGACGGCGGGCTCAAGACCCGGCACCACTGGCAGCTCGATCCGTCACTGCGCAATATGGTCGCGGCCGCCCGCCGCGTCCGGCGGCGCGCGCTGGCGGCGGAAGCCGAAGCGGCGAAGTAACTTCCGCACGCGACACGACAGCGCGGCGGCACCGGATGTGATTCCGTGCCGCCGCGCTGTTTCGTATTCACGATCCCGTCACGATGAAGGAATTAGCCTGCGGGCACACTTCTTTCGAGACAGGAGGCGGATATGGATCCGACGGGTAAAGGGGATCAGCCGGACCCGGCCGAGAACACCAAGAGCTTCAATGAATCCGCGCAGAACAAGAGCGATCAGGTGGACCCGGATCAGCCCTGGAAGAGCGGGAACTAGTCGCCAACCACACACCCGTCGTTCCACCGTTCCGGTCGGCGCGGCCGATAGCCTGTGGCCGAGGTTGATTCGAGATTAGGAGTACGACGGTGGGTCTGTTCGACAATCTGAAGGACGCGGCGGGCAAGGCGGCCGAACTGGCGAGCGAGCACGCGGACAAGCTCGACCCGCTGGTCGACAAGGTCGGCGACGTGGTCGACGAGCGCACCGAGGGCAAGTACGCCCAGCACATCGACAAGGTGCAGGACGCCGCCAAGAAGGCCCTGCACGAGCAGGCGCAGAAGTAGTTTCGGCCGGTCCCGCGCGCCAGTGCGCGGGACCTCCGGCGGGGCAGTAGTGGATCGCGCTCGGCGTCGAGCTGCCGGCGGCCACACTGCCGTCGGTAATCCGCTAGTGCGTCACCAGCCGTTGTGGCTGTCGTGGCCGCTGTTGTGGTCGCGCTGGTAGCGGTCACGGTAGTGGCCCCAGCAGTAGTTCCAGTCGAAGCCGCGGCTGTCGCGATCGCAGTACCAGTGGTAGTCGTCGCGGTCGTAATTGGTTGCGGCGGTGCCGGTTCCGGCGGGCACGGCGGACGCGATGCCCGCGCCGAACGGGAGAATGAACAGGGTGGCCGCCAGGGCGGTGGTGATGCGCTTCGCGGTGGTGGTCATGTGATCGGCTCCTCTTGCCTGGTCCCGGGAGGTATTTCCCGATGCATGCAATGGTGCTGGTCAGCGGCCGAATACTCTGTCGCCGCATGGACACTGGAAGTGTGTCCGCGCCGACACTTCCGGGCGGGCCCTAGCGGTGATCGGCGACCTTCCACAACCGCACGGTGTTGTCGGCGCTGCCCGTGGCCAGCAGTGCGCCGTCGGGGCTGAACGCCACCGAATGCACCGCGTCCGAATGACCGCCCAGCGGATTGCCGATCGGTGTCCGAGTTCTGTTGTCCCACAGGCGAACCGTGCCGTCCCGGCTGCTGCTCGCCATGAGGCTTCCGTCCGGGCTGAAGGCGACCGCCAGCACCGGTTCGGCGTGACCGCTCAGCGGATCGCCGGACGCCGCGCGAGTATCTGTGTCCCACAGGCGAATCGAGGCATCGTCACCGGCGGTGGCGAGCAGCGTCCCGCCGGGGTGGAACGCCACCGCCCGTATAGCGCCGCGATGGCCCGCGAGAGCCGCGCCCGAGGCGATGCCCGTTCCGCCGCGCCACAGTCGCGCCGTGGCGTCCTGGCTTCCGGTGGCGATCAGCGTGCCTTTCGGATGGAAGGCCACCGCGCGCACGGGGCCGGTGTGCCCGGTCATGGTGGTACCGGCTGGCTGGCGGGTCTGCACCGTCCAGAGCTGCGCGGTGTTGTCGTCACTGCAGGTCACCATGAGACTGCCGTCCGGGTGGAAGGCTATGCCGCGCACCGCGTTGGTATGCGCGGTCAGCGGCCCGCCGATCGGCTGGCGCGTAAGCGCGTCCCACAGTCTCGCGGTGCGATCGTCGCCACCGGTGGCCAGCAGCTTGCCGTTGGGGCTGAACGCCACCGCGCGAATCGAATTGCTGTGCCCGGTAAGCGAATTGCCACTCTCGGCACCGGTGTGCACATCGATCAGCCGGGTTGTATTGTCCTTGCCGCCCACCGCCAGCAGGGTGCCGTCGGGACTGAACGCGATCGTCATCACCTGCGTAGGCAGCGTGAGTTCACTTGGTACACCGGGTGTTTGCGTCGGCGCGGCCGTAGGCGCGGAGTTCTCGCCGCCGCCGGTCAGTGCGATCCCGGTCGCCGCGGCGACGGCACCGCCGATGACCACGGCACCGCCGAACAGCGCCCACCGCCGGGTGAATCGGCGCGGCTGCCCGGTTGCCGTGGGCGGTGAGAGTGCGGTTTCCGCATCCTCGCCCTGCCAGATCAGCGGCGGTTCGGTGCGGTCCCGGCGGCCGGAATCGGTCGGAAAGTACTGTCCCGCAACGGTGGAGCCGGAGCGGTCCACGGCCTCACGGGCCGCCGCGGCGAAGGTTGCGCAGTCGGGGAAGCGGTCCTCCGGACGTTTCGCGAGCACGGTGGCCAGCACGTCGTCCAGGCCGTGTGGCAGGTCCGGGCGGTACTGGGTGGCGCGTGGAGGCGGAGCGTGCAGGTGGGCCGCGACCACGGCCGCGTCATCGGCGCGAGGATATGGCGGTTCGCCGGTGAGGAGTTTGAACAGCGTGCAGCCCAAGGAATACTGGTCGGCGCGGTGATCGGTCGGGCCGCCCGCGAAACGCTCGGGCGCGGCGTACGCGAGGGTGGCGCTCACCCGGGAATTGGTTTCGGCGTCCTCGATACTGCGGGCGATCCCGAAATCGGTGACCACGGTGCGCTCGATACCGCCGATACCGCGCTCCACCAACAGATTCGCCGGTTTGATATCGCGATGCAGAATCCGATGCCGATGCGCGTGATCGAGCGCGCGGCCCGCATCGCCGATCATCCGCACCGCCCATTCGGCGGATACCCGGCCGCCTTCGCGGGCGAGCATGGCGGCGGCGTCACCGCCGTCGATGTATTTCATGGAGATCCACAGCATGGGATCGCCCGGCGAATTGCGGTCGTAGATGGGCACGATATTCGGGTGGTCGAGGGTGGTGATGAGCGCGGCCTCGCGCTCGAATCGCGCTCGCGCCCGGTAATCCTCGGCGAAGGTGTCATTGAGGACTTTGAGCGCGACCGACCGCTCCAGCCGGGGGTGGCGCGCCAGATACACCACGCCCATACCGCCCGCGCCCAATTGCCGTTCGATGGTGTAGCCAGCGAAAACCGCGCCCGCCTGCAATCGCATTCGGCTCCCACCCTCCGCGCCGTGCTCGCCGTCCAGCGACAGTATGCCGTGACGGCGGGCCGGGTCACCCGAGTTTGCCCGCCCTCCCGGGAGTTACGGGCGCGGCGCACATCGGGTTCATTCGGCCGGGGGAGTGGTGCCCTTATCGCGCCGGAAGCGGTCGGCGAGCGGTTTGCGCTCGCGCGGTGCGGGTTCGGTCTCGGTCGGGGACTCGACTTCGTAGCGGCGGATGTACGCGCCGATGAACGCCTGCGCGGACGCGGTCACCGGGATGGCCAGCAGCGCGCCGGTCGCGCCGAACAGGGCCGCGCCCGCGAGCACCGCGCCGAACGCCACGGCCGGATGCATATCCAGGGTGGTCGCCGTAATGCGCGGTTGCAGCACGTAATTCTCGAACTGCTGATAGATCACGATGAAGCCGAGAATCCAGAGCGCGGTGCGCGGGCTGTGCGACAGCGCCACCAGCACCGGCAGCGCCCCGGCCAGATAGGTGCCGACCGTCGGAATGAATTGGGAGACAACGCCGACCCAGAGCGCGAGCGCGATGGCGGAGGGGATATCGAGTATCCGCATGGCCACGAAATGCGCGATCGTGGAGCAGAGTGCCAGCAGCGCACGGGAATACAGGTAGCCGCCGGTCTTCTCGACCGCGATATCCCAGGCGCGCAACACATGTCGCTGCCGCTTGGGCGGCAGCACCGAGCACACGGCATTGCGGAAACGCGGTCCGTCGGCGGCGAAATAGTAGGTGAACAGCAGCACGCCCAGCGCCTGGAACAGCACGCCGATCGCGGTGGTGCCGATACCCCACACATCACCGGCCAGCCCTACCAGCCACGACTCCAGCTTGGAACTCAATTGCGAGGCGCGCTCGGTGATATCGGTACCCGAGAGCTCGGTGTGGAAGGTGCGGTTGATCCAGGCGACCAGATCCTCGGCATTATGCGGTGCGTTCTTCACCAGCGCGGTGACCTGATCGATCACCAGATCGCCCATGGCCCAGGCGAATCCGACAATCGCCACCAGCACGATCAGGAATACCGCACCGGTCGCCGGACCGCGCCGCCAGCCGCGCGCGGCCAGCTTGTTCACCGCCGGTTCGATGGCGAACGCCAGGAACAGCGACACCACCAGCACGGTCAACAGCCCCTGCAACTTCTGCAACGACCAGAAGGTGACCACGATCCCGGCCACCGTGGCTGCCGCGAGCAGGTACGCGCGCGGCAGCCACGGCGGAATCGCCACCGTCAGCCGCAATGGTGTGTCATCGTCCCCGCTCGCATCGATCCGCGCGGGTGTGTCGTTCTTCTCGGCCGCCTCGCCGGGCGCGCCGTCACTCTCATCGGGCACACCGCAAACGTAGCGGCGCGGCAGCTTTCCCGGTGGGAGCGGCGTGTTGTGCTACATGGTGGCGGCGTCGATGACGAAGCGGTAGCGGACGTCGCTGGCGACGACGCGGTCGTAGGCCTCATCGATGCGGTCGGCGGAGATGACCTCGATTTCCGCGCCGATACCGTGTTCGGCGCAGAAGTTCAGCATCTCCTGGGTTTGCGCGATGCCGCCGATCATGGAGCCCGCCAGCGAGCGCCGGTAGCCCGCGATGGTGAAAGGCTTTACGCTGAGCGGGTTTTCGGGCAGGCCGAGGATTACCAGGGTGCCGTCCAGGGCCAGCAGTTTCATGTAGTCGTCGATGGGCAGATCCGCCGACACCGTATTGAGGATCAGGTCGAAGCGCCCGCGCAGCCCGCGGAAGGTCTGCCGATCGCTGGTCGCGTAGTAGTGGTGCGCGCCGAAGCGCTCACCGTCGGCCTGCTTGCTCAGCGAATGGCTCAGCACGGTGACCTCCGCGCCCATGGCGGCGGCGATCTTCACGCCCACATGCCCGAGCCCGCCCATACCGATGATGGCTACCCGCTTACCGGGCCCCGCACCCCAGTGCCGCAGCGGCGAGAAGAGCGTGACGCCAGCGCACAGTAGCGGCGCGGCCTCGTCCAGGCCGATGCCCTCCGGAATGCCGACCACGAAGCTCTCGGTCACCACGATCTGCGTGGAGTATCCGCCCATGGTGTACCCGCCGGCCTGATCCTGCGTCGCAACCGGGGTGTTGTAGGTCATGGTCGCGCCCGGCTGGCAGTACTGCTCCTCGCCAGCCACGCACGGATCGCAGACGCCGCACGAATTCACCATGCAGCCCACCCCGACCCGATCCCCGACCTTGTGCCGGGTGACCTCGGAACCGACCGCGGCGACCAGGCCCGCGATCTCGTGCCCCGGTACGCAGGGGTAGCGGGTGCCGCCCCATTCATCGCGGGCGGTGTGGATATCGGAGTGGCAGATACCCGCGAATTTCACATCGATCAGCACATCTCGGGGTCCGAGTTCGCGGCGTTCGATGGCGAGCTTCTCGAACCGGCCATCGGGCGCGGAAACGGCATAGGCGGCAGCAGTGCTCATGCGTACATGCCTACCATTCCGGCGCGGCGTGCTCACGGCGCGCCGCCGGATCGGCATGCTGAAGCCCGTGGCGATACTGCTGGCACTGGTGTCGATGTGCTCCACGTTCATCGGCGGACTGGTCGCGGACCGGCTCGGTGAGCGCAAACGCCTGGTCCTCGGCCTGGCCGCGGGCGTCATGCTCGGCGTGGTCGCCTTCGACCTGCTGCCCGAGGCGCTCGAACACGACACCCGCGTCGCACTCGGCGTTCCGGTGCCGCTGCTGGCCGCGGTTGTCGGCTTCTTCACCGTGCACATCGTGGAGCAGACGGTGGCGCTGCACACCGGGCATGAGGACGAATTCGGTACGCACCACCACGATTTCGCCTCGATCGGCCTGGTGGCAGCGGGCGGATTGGTGTTCCACAGCTTCCTGGACGGGCTCAGTATCGGACTCAGCTTCCAGGTCGGCGCGGCCACCGGGGCGGCCGTCGCCATCGCGGTGATCAGCCACGACTTCGCGGACGGCTTCAACACCTTCACCCTCACCACGCTGTACGGCAATGCCCGCAAACGCGGGCTGACCATGCTCGCCGCCGATGCCATAGCACCGGTATTCGGTGCTGTCGCAGGCACTTTCCTGAAGGTGCCCGCGCAATTCGTCGGCATGTACCTCGGCTACTTCGCGGGTTTCCTGCTGTATCTGGCGACCGCGGACATCCTCCCGGAGGCGCACGCGGGCAAACCGTCCAAGGCCCCGCTGCTGCTCACCCTGCTCGGACTGGGTTTCATGCTCGTCATCGCCGCACTGAGCCACTGAAAACCTGGTACACCAATAGATACAGAGTTCGCAGCCGACGCAGCAGCGGAGGATTCCGATGTACGACCACCCGCGTCGCACGAACAATGCCGGTGGCGGACGACTATTCGCGCTGTTCTGCGTGGCCGTCGTCGGAATCACCGCGTTCCTGGGCTATCACGGTGATCTGGCGCGCTGGCCCTTCCGGCAGGATCCGCCCACCGCCAGCCTGATCGGACCGCCGCTGCCGCCGCTGGACACCCAACTGGTGTCACACCTGGTGGATCCGGTACTGGTGAACATCACCGCCGCCATGCGCCCGTACGGTCTCGGCGCATCCGGTTCCGGCATCGTGCTGACCGCGAACGGTGAGGTGCTCACCAGCCATCACGTCATCAAAGGCGCTGACACCGTATCGGTTTCGGATATCGGCACCGGTGCGACCTTCCCGGCCACCGTGCTCGGCTACGACTCCTCGGCCGATATCGCGCTCATCGCGCTCACCGGCGCGGACGGCCTGCCGATCGCGCGCATCGGCAGCTCCGCCGGATTGCGGCTCGGCGACCAGCTTTTGGCCATCGGCAATGCGGGCGGCACCGGATCGCCGACGTCGGTCGGCGGTGCGATCACCGGTCTGGACAGCAGCATCGTGGCACGCAACTCGGCGGATCTGTCGCGAAAGTCCTTGCACGGCTTGATCGAAGTCGCGGCCGCCGTCGCCGCCGGACAATCCGGCGGGGCGCTGGTGGATCGCTACGGCGCGGTCGTCGGCGTGGTCACCGCCGCCTCCGGAGATCTACAGGCGGCACTCGGCCGCGGACCCGAGGGCTATGCCGTGCCGATCGACACCGCCATGGCCGTGGTGCGCCAAATCCGTTCCGGCACACCGACGGACACCGTGCACATCGGGCCCACCGCCACCCTCGGCATCATCACCTCCGACGCGCAACCGGCGGGCGCGCGCATCGATGTGGCCGTGTACGGGCAACCGGCGTTCGCGGCCGGACTCGCCGAGGGAGAGGTGATCACGGCCATCGACGGCCGGGTCGTCGCGAGCACCCAAACCCTCAAGGCCGCACTGAATCTGCACAAACCCGATGATGTGGTGCGCCTGGATCTCACCGCACCCGGTGGCGGGCAGCGGACCGTGAACGTGACGCTCACGGTCGGGCCGCCCAACTAGCTCACAGGTGATCGCGCCAGTAATCCTGGAATTGGATGTACAGGATCAGAATCACCACCGCGTAGTAGATGGCGACGACGGTCCAGCGCCACTCCACCACGATCTGCAACAGTCCGCGGGACTTACCCCACAGCTGCCCGGTCACCACCGCCAGCAGCAGCGGCGTCACCGCCCACACCACCATGCACCACGGGCACAGCGCGTGAATCTGGAACACCGCCTGATAGATCAGCCAGCCGATGAATCCCATGCCGAGCACCAGCCCGGCCCACAGTCCGCCCCAAATCCAGCGCGGCAGTCCGATATTGGCCACCGCGAGCACCCCGAGCGTCACCACCACCGAGAACCCGACCACACCGATGATCGGATTCGGGAAACCGAACGCCGCCGCCTGATCCGACTCCATGATCGTGGTGCAGGACAGCGTCGAATCGATACTGCACAGCGGTTTGAAACCGGGTTCGGTGAACAGCTTGAACTTGTCGACCAGCAGCGTCACCGACGCACCCCAGCCGATCAACGCGCCGATCAACAGCGGCCAGGCGGACCGGGGTGGAGCCGAGATGATCACTTCGCCGCGGCCTCGATGACCGGCTTCAGGCCGTTCGGGCTCATCAGCGACTGCTGATCGCTGATCTGCTTACCGTTCACGTACACCGAGGGGGTCGACTTGATGCCGGTGTCGAAAACGCCCTTGGTCTCATCCTTCACGAACGCCGCGTACTTCTGATCCTTGATGCCCTGTGCCACAGCGGGATCGGTGTAACCGACCGACGCGGCGATCTGAATCAGCTGATCGTCGGTCATGCCGTTGCCGCCCTCCTTGGGCTGCGCGCTGTACATCGCGGACAACCACGCCTGGAACTTCGACGGATCGGCCGAGGCGACCACGTAGGCCGCGCTCGCCGCGCGCGTGGAGAACTGGTTGCCGCTGGAGGCGCGGTCCAGGAACGAGATGATGTTGTACTCCACCACCGCGGTGCCGTTCTTCACCTCGTCCTCGAGCACGGCCGAGTTATTGCTCTCGAACATCTGGCAGGCCGGGCACTGCAGATCGGCCACGACCTGCACCCGTACCTTGGCGTCCGACTTGCCGATGCGGATCGCGCCGCCCTCGGTCAGATTCGGCGGCGTCGCGCCCGTGCTCGAGTCATGGGTGACGACCGGAGCGAACGACGAGGTGTTCTTGTCGTCGGACTTACGCATCGCCAGGCCGATACCGATGGCCGCGATCAAACCCACCAGGACGACACCCACGCCGACCTGAATGAGGATCTTGCGATTGCGATCGGCCTGTTGAGCCTTGGCCAGAGGATTCTTGCGATCACCCGGTTTGCTCACCGCGCGTTCACCACGCCTTTCGTAGTCACGACTGCTGCGGCCCCATCTTCACCCGCGAACCTGAGAGATTCCTGGTGAAACACCGCCGTTGTCGGCAACGGCGGTGTATGGGCGGCGCGAATCACGCCTGGGCGAGCTTCTTCTTCTCGGCTTCCACATCGAAAGTGGCGGCGGGCCAATCGAGTTTCAGGCCCTGCATGGCGTCGATGAGCAGTTCGGTCACCGCGAGGCGGGCGTACCACTTGGAATCGCAGGGGAGTACGTGCCAGGGCGCGTATTCGGTATTGGTGCGATCCAGGACCGCCTGGTACGCCTCCTGATACGCGGGCCAGTAGGCGCGCTCGGCGAGATCGTTGGGGCTGTACTTCCAGTACTTGTCCGGACGCTCCAGCCGCTGGGACAGGCGCTTCTTCTGCTCGTCGAGGGAGACGAACATGGCGACCTTGACCACCGTGGTGCCGTCGTCGACGAGTTTGCGCTCGAACTTGTTGATCTCGTCATAGCGCTTGCCCCACACCTCCGGCGGCACCAGATCGTGCACGCGCACCACCAGTACGTCCTCGTAGTGCGAGCGGTCGAAGACGCCGATCTGACCGCCGCGCGGCAGTTGCTTGCGAATGCGCCACAGGTAGTGGTGCTTCTTCTCCTCGGCGGTCGGCACACCGAAGGCCGCGTGATCAACACCCTGCGGATCCACCGAGCCGATCACATGCCGGACGATGCCGCCCTTGCCCGCGGTGTCCATGCCCTGCAACACCAGCAGCACACTGCGATTGTCGCCGTGCCTGCCGTTCGCGTAGAGCTTCTCCTGCAACTCCGACAAAACGCCTGCGCGCTCGGCCAGCAATTGCTCCCCGGCCTTCTTGTCACCCTTGAAACCGGGAGTCGCGGATGTGTTCAGTTCGCTGACCTGCACACCGTCGGCCCGCAGGGCTTTGGTGACCGGTTTCGACCAGGATGTTGCCTTCGCCATCCGTCATGCGTAACACGCGGCGCGGCCCGGCGGGGGCAAGCACGCCGAAATTCTCCCGGTGAACCCGAGGTGATCCGCATCCGTACGCCGGGTGTCCGGCCGGTTACACCCGGGCCAGGCGCACCAGATGTTCGGCCAGTTCGGCATCGCCGACCGGGGTGAGGGTGAGATCGGTGGCGGTGGTGAGCAGATAGCGGCCGTCACCGGTGAAATCCAGCCAGGTGCGATGCCGGGTGGGAGGGGACAGCGGATTCGCGGGCTCCACCGTGACGGTGATGAAACCGCGCCCGTCCACCGGCTCGCGCAATTTGCGGCGGAAATTATCGGCCGCCAGATCGGACGAATCCGGTTGGGCGGCAATATCTTCGGCATGCTCGCCCGGTTCGGCCGGAAGCAGTACCGCGTGCTGCGGTTCGCTCATCTGGGCCTGCTGGCCGGCGGGCGCGGAGCCGATGATCTCCACCAGTTCCTGGCCGAGTTGATCGGCGGGACAGATCATCACCGAGACGGCGTCCGGGAGCGCGACCAGAATGCCCGCGCGCTGCTGCGCCACCGCCGCGAAGGCGAGAATGCGGCGCGGCGCGGGATTGGTGCATTCGCCGTACAGCGTGACGGTGGTGGTGTCGGTGCGCGCGCACAGCATGAGCGCTGCGGACAGGTCCGGATCGGTGCGGCCCAGGTAGCGGTGCCGCGGGCGCGTGGCGGCGCTCGCGGTGCCGCGAGTCAGGGTGTCGAGGGGATAGGGGCGGCGTTCCAGCTCGGTTTCGCGGGTCCAGACCAGCGCGAATTCGTCCGGGGTCAGCATCCATTTCATGCAGAGTCCGGCCTGCTGTCCGTCAAGGACATACGGGCGTCCCCCTTTCCTGCGGTACGACCCTCCGTCCCGATCGCGACCCTACCGGAGCGTTTCGACGGCCGCGTCCCCTCGCGTAAGGGGGCTTACTGTGACGTACCGCACGGTAGGGTTCGGCGCGTCGGTGTGCGATCATCCCATCTTGGTCGAACGACCAGAGCTGTGTGCCGTTGTGCCGCAAACAGATAGCCGGAGGCAGAAATGCATATCGAATATCCGGCGGCGGCCGCGCCCACTCCGCGACCTGCGCGCCGCACTCGGGCGTCGAGCCTGGTGAGTGCCCTGCTCGCCGCCGGAACCCTGGCACTCACCGCCGGAACCGCCGGGGCCGCACCCATTCCCGCCCTGCCCGGACCGGACTTCCTCGGCACACCCGCCACTGCACAACCCGTCACCGGAGTGCCCGCGGTCCCGCAGCACCCCGGACTCGCCGCCAACGGGAACTCCGGCATCCACGGCGACGGCTGGATGAGTGACACCTACACCCGGCCCGGCCCACTCGGACATGACACCCGGGTTGACTCGCTGCTGCTCGGCAGCGAATGCGGATCGGTCGCCTTCGACCGCGCCGGGCGCATCATCTCCACCTGCCCCGGCCTCAATCCCGGTCTCTACCTGATCGATCCGGCCGGAATGCGGGTGCTCGGCAAATACGCGCTGCCGGGTCGCGGCCCGGGGGCGATGCTCCAGCCCGGAGCCTTCTCCAATTTCGGTGGCGGAGCGTACTTCTTCCTCGACAATCAGGACCGCGCGGTGGTCGGGTCCAGCAGCGGGCACGTCCAGATCTTCGCGGAAACCCCCGCGGCGGACGGCTTCACCCTCGAACACGACTACGACCTCACCGGCGCGCTGCGACCCGGCGAAACCCTGAACTCGGTGCTGCCCGACTCCAACGGCCTGCTCTGGTTCGTCACCAAGACCAACGGCGTCGTCGGCACCCTCGACACCGAAACCGGTGCGATACAGGTGATCCGGCTCGGCGACGGCGCGGAGGGCGAGATCGAGAACTCCTTCGCGGTCGGCAATGACGGCGACGTCTACATCGCCACCAACCGCGAAATGCTGCGCTTCGACGCCGGACCCGGCGGCAGCCCCGAGGTCACCTGGCGCATCGCCTACGCCAACAGCGGCCAGCGCAAACCCGGCCAGGTCGACGACGGCACCGGCACCACACCCACCGTGCTGCCCGGCGGCTACGTCGCCATCACCGATAACGCCGACCCCATGAACGTGGTCGTCTACCACACCGCCCGCGACACCGCCCAGCGTGAAGTGTGCAGCGTCCCGGTCTTCGCGAAAGGCGCTGGGAATACCGAGAATTCGCTCATCGGCGCGGGCAGCTCGCTGATCGTGGAGAACAATTTCGGCTACTCCGGACCCGAAGCCACCCTGGCGGGCCGCAACACCACCCCCGGCTTCGCCCGCGTCGACATCGACGCCGACGGCAATGGCTGCCACCTGGTCTGGACCAACTCCACCGTCGCCGCGCCCAGCGTGGTCGCCAAACTCTCGCTCGCCACCGGACTGATCTACACCTACACCAAGGGCAACGACCCGACCGACCCCTGGTACTGGACGACCCTGGACTTCCGCACCGGAAACCTGGTGTGGCAGCGGCGATCCGGCTCCGGCCCGCAGTTCAACAACAACTACGCGGGCCTGGCCCTCGGCCCGGACGGCACCGCCTACCTCGGCGTCCTCGGCGGCCTCATCTCGCTGCGCGACGGCAGTTAGCTGACGAACGGGACCGGTGTTGTCACCGGTCCCGTTGTCACGCAGTCGATTCAGGCGACGTCGACGTCGATTGTCATGCCCGCCTTGCGAAGTCGATCGGTGAGGGCATCGCCCATCGCCGCGGCAGGGGTGAGAATGCCTGCCAGCTCCGGCAATTGGTCGAAGGCCAGGGCCAGGCCGGACTGGCCGAGCATGACCGAGGTGGCGGCGTAGCCCGGATCGCCCTTACCGGCGAAGGTGCACACGTACTTCGCGCCCGAGGTGGTGTTCGCGAACGTCTTCATGGTGAACCAGCCGCTGTTGCGGGCCTTTTCGCTCGGACCGGTACCCGGCTTGGGCACCAGGCGGTCCAGCAGGCGACGGCCGACGGCGACCCGGGACAGCACCGCGCCCGCCGCCATTCCCGCCACGATTCCGCCCGCCATACCCGCCGCCACCAGGGGAGCGGTGGCCGAAGTGCCCGCGCTCATCACCTCGCGGTAGCGGAAGTTCTTGCCGTACGGCCAGCCCAGCAGGCCATTGCTGCGGCGCACGATCTTGGTGTTGTGCGCGCCCATGACGAAGGTGGCGACCCAGCCGCGCAGGCTCGGATCGATATTCGCCGCGCGCTCCAGCGCCTGATCGCTCTGCCGGCCGACATCGGGCTCGAGGGACTTGTCCGGGCTCAGCGAATACGGGTGCGACATGATCGCGCCCTTCTTCGGATCCGCGGCGATGGCCTCCATCATGGCGCGCCCGGAATCCACCGTGCCGCCCGAGACGCCGCCCTTGAGCCAGGCCACCAGGGTGACATCGGTGAGTTCACCGGTGTTGTCGTCCACACTGCGCTTGTACAGCTGATACACGCTCAGATCCGACGGAATCGAGTCGTAGCCCGCCGAATTCACGATCTTCGCGCCGGTTTCGGCGGCCCGATCGGCGAACCGGTCGATGCATTCGCGAATGAACAGCGGCTCACCGGTGAGATCGGCGTAGTGCGTGCCGTTCTCGGCGCACGCCTGCACCAGCGGCAACCCGTAGCGCAGGTACGGCCCGACCGTGGTCACCACGACCTTGGTGCGCGCCGCGAGCGCGTTCAGACTGGCCTGATCCGTCGAATCCGCCTGTACCAGCGGCCATTCCGCGGCACCCGGGCCGAGTTCGGCGCGAACCGCCGCCAGCTTGTCCAGCGAGCGCCCGGCCAGTGCGATGCGTGCCCCGGCGGGTGCGGCCCCGATCAGATATTCCGCGGTCAGTTTGCCGACGAAACCCGTCGCGCCGAATAGCGCTAGGTCGAATTCCCTGTCTGCCATGATTTTTCCCGTCCGGTGGGGTTACGCCTTGGCGGCGCGTTTGCGAGTGGTCTTCTTCTTGGGTCCGGTGGTCGGGGTCGGCGCGGGCCGGGTGGCCAGCCAATCCCGGTGTGCGATACCGAGTTCGGTGACCGGGTCCTCCTTGTACAGCCACTCCCGGGAGATGCGATGCCAATTCCCGGTCGCTTCCAGCTGCCCGAGCATGCCGAAGGTCAGGAAGTCCGCGCGCCGCGAGAACAGATGTTCCGGCGGCAGATTCTGCTGCTTCATACCGGAGAACTCGCTGGCCCGCGGGTCGACGGCGAGAATGAAAGCGCCCGAGGCGAGCTCGGGCGTAATGGTGAGATCCTCATCGACCAGCGCCCATTCACAGGCCGCCAGCACGTACTCCAGACATTCCTCCGGGGTGATCTCGTCCGGGGAATCGATGACGCCGCGCTGAATCATCAAGTCGCGCAACTCTTCCGCGTGATCCTCCGCGGCGGCGCGAATGCAGGTGGCCTCGAATTCGACGTGTTCGGGATCCATCCGGTTGTAGAGCCCGAAGTCCAGGAACGCCACCCGGCCGTCCGCGCCCAGCAGCAGATTGCCCGGATGCGGATCACCGCAGAACTCGTTGAAGGTGAACAGCGAACCCACGTAGAACCGATAGATGATCTCGCCGATGCGATTGCGCTCCTCGGCGGGCAGCGCCCGGATCTCCTCGAACCCGCGCCCCGGGAAATACTCGCTCACCAGCACCCGCTGCGTGGACAGCTCCGGCATGGTGTCCGGCACCACGATGAACGGATGCCCGCGATACAGCGCCGCGATCTGCGACTGCGTATTCGCCTCGGCGACGTAATCGAGTTCGCTCTCCAGATTCAGCCGCAGCTCATCGAGCACCGCCGGGGTAACCCACGGCATGGCCGATTGCAGAATGCGCCGGAACATGGCCAGGTTCTTCAGATCCGCGCGCACCGCCGAATCGATGCCCGGATACTGCACCTTCACCGCGACCGTGCGGCCGTCATGCAGCTTCGCCCGATAGACCTGCCCGATCGAGGCCGCCGCGATGGGTTCGGGCTCGAAATCGGCGAAGACCTCCTCCAGCGTCTTACCGAAATCCTCCTCGATGACCGCGCGCATCACCTCGAACGACACCGAGGGCGCGCTGTCGCGCAGCACCGCCAGGCGGCGCTGGAAGCGTTCCCGATGCTCGGGCGGCACCAGATCCAGATCCAGCACCGAGAGCATCTGCCCGAGTTTCATGGCGACGCCCTTCATGGTGCCCAGCACCATGACCATCTGCTCGGTGGCCCGGATCATCGACTCCTCGGCCATGCGCTCGCGCACCGCCTCCGAGCGCCCCCGCATCGAGCGCCGCGTCTTCTGAGCTCGTATGGCATTACCGGCGACGGCCATTCCCAGCTTGGTTCCCCGCGCAAGCCTGGATGTGGGCAGCTCTTTCGCCATCAGTGACCCTCCATTGAACCGGCGCCCCCATTGGTGCCGAAGCGGCGGAAACCCCGATGTGCCCGCCGTGCCTCAGCCTAACCACATCTCGATCGTCCAGCCCAGGCCCGATTCGGCCGGATTTGCTCCGGGCCGATCAGGCCTTGTTCTCCGGATCGGGTAGTACGTGCGGCTTGGAGTTGAAGTAATTCCGGTCGCCGCCCGCGCGCACCATGCCCTCGATGGCGCTCCACGCCATCATGGTCAGGTAGTCGAGCATCTCCTCGCTGGACATGGTGCGGTTGGTGATCCACCAGTCCGTGGCCAGCTGGACGCCGCCGACCAGGACGTAGGCCCAGAGCATCGCGCCCTCGGTCTGCACCTTGCGGTCGAAGGCCTTGTCGATGATGACCGCCGACACCACCTGCGCGAACAATTTCTCGAAATCGGCGAGGGTCGAGGTGTCGGTCGACGCGCCGTTGCCCATGATGAAGCGGTAGACGTCGGTATCGGCGTCGACGGTGTGCACGTACGCGGCGAGCGTATTGCGGACCAGCTGATACTCATCCAGATCATCGCTGATCGCCTCGTAGATGCGTGGCATCAGCGTGGTCTCGATGAACCGTTCCATGGTGGCCCGGGTGAGATCCTGCTTATCGGAGAAATACCGGTAGAGCACGGTTTTGGAGACGCCGATCTCCGCGGCGATCTCATCCATCCCGGCATCCCCGCCGCGGGCGCGAATGGCCGCGAGGGTGCCGTCGACGAGCTCTTCCCGGCGGTCGATCTTGTGTTGCTGCCAGCGCCTTTTGCGTCCGTCCTCTCGACCCGGTCGAGGGGTGGCGCCGTCGGCTCTGGCGCCGGCGTCGACGGCTCTTTGGGTGGACAGCGTGACTCCCGTGGTTCGTGTTGTGGGCTGGGCCTATTCAGCTTAAGCCTCGCACGCGCCGGATCGCCGACGTTCGGGACCGGCCCGGTGGCCGGGAGTAATTTCCGGGAAGCAGCAGAATGGAACATATGGAGCAACCTGCCGGCACCGCCGAGGTCCTCGAATCGAGCGGGCGTGCGTCGCAGCCCGCCCCCGCACCGGGTGGCGCCTTCGCCGACCTGCTGGGTGACGAAGGCAAAGCGAAGGACCTGTGGCGGATGAAGGCCATCGCCACCGCGTTCCTCGCCGCCGCCACCGTCATCTACCTGTTCTGCCGCTGGACCGAATCACGCGGCGCGGGCGGCGACTGGGTCGGCTATGTGCGGGCCGCGTCCGAGGCGGGCATGGTCGGCGCGCTCGCCGACTGGTTCGCCGTGACGGCGCTGTTCCGCCATCCACTCGGCCTGCCGATCCCGCACACCGCCATCATCCGGAAGAAGAAGGATCAGCTCGGCGCGGGCCTGGGCGATTTCGTGCGCACCAATTTCCTCTCACCCGATGTGGTTGTGACGAAACTCAATTCCGCGCAGATCTCGTTCCGGCTGGGCCGCTGGATGGCCGATCCGGAGCACGCCGAACGCGTCGCCGAGGAGAGCGCCACCATGCTGCGCGCGTTCATCGGCGTGCTGCGCGATGAGGACGTCGAGCAGATCATCGACCAGACCATCGTCAAACGCGTCGCCGAACCGCTGTGGGGTCCGCCGCTGGGCAAGGTGCTCAAGGAGCTCATCGCGGACAACAGACAGGCGCCGCTGCTGGACCTGCTGGCCGAGCGCGCACACCAGTGGGCCCTGGATTCGCAGGAGACCCTGGACCGCATCGTGAACCGGGACGCGCCCTCGTGGGCCCCGAAGTTCGTG
The DNA here is from genome assembly GCF_042269265.1 of Nocardia sp. NPDC056000. NCBI lineage: Bacteria > Bacillati > Actinomycetota > Actinomycetes > Mycobacteriales > Nocardiaceae > Nocardia > Nocardia sp. NPDC056000. The sequence goes on from NZ_JBHJXS010000008.1 coordinate 95,970, forward strand.
AATTCGATGCTGGCCGAACGCATTTACCGCGAATTGGTGGAGTTCACCTGGAAGGTGCGCACGCAACCGGATCATGAGATCCGGCTGGCGGCGAATCGCTTCCTGGAGGATTTCGCGAACGATCTGCAATACGACGACGTCATGATCAAGAAGGCCGAGCGGGTCAAGGCCGAGCTCATGGGCCGCGCCGAGATCACCGGCCTGGCACACGCGACCTGGCGCGCGGCCAAGCGGATGATCCTGGAGTCCGCCGAGGACCCGAATTCCACGCTGCGCCGCAAGGTTTCGGAGAATGTGCAGAACCTGGGCCAGCGCTTGTCGTCGGATGACGGTATGCGTGACAAGGTGGACGGGTGGCTGGAGCGCGGTGTCCGATACCTGGTCTCCAACTACGGTGATGAATTCGCCACGCTGGTCAGCGATACCGTTGCCCGGTGGGATGCCGACGAGGCCAGCCGCAAGATCGAATTGGCGGCGGGTCGCGATCTGCAATTCATCCGCATCAATGGCACGGTCGTCGGTTCCCTGGCGGGCCTTGCGATCTACGCCGTTTCAAATTTGCTGTTCAATGGCTGATCCCGGTACCGCCGGCGGTTTGCCGCAACGGTGCTAGCAGAGCGCTTGCAAGAGTTAGCACCCCCCTTTAGAATTGACCGCACAACCGCCGGAAGGTCAGTGATGACACACGATCCCGAGGTTCCCGAATCGATCGACGGCACACAGGCGGAGACGTCCGCCGCCGACGAACGAGCGGGCCGCGTAGCCAACGCGGCGCACGACATCGGGGGCTTCATCCGCGCGCAGCGTGAGGCCGCTCAGGTCTCCCTGCGTCAGCTGGCCCAGCTGGCGGGGGTGAGCAATCCGTATCTCAGCCAGATCGAGCGCGGACTGCGCAACCCGTCCGCCGAGGTGCTCGCGCAGATCGCGAAGGGTCTGCGGGTGTCCTCGGAGGTCTTGTACATGCGGGCCGGGTACCTCGAACAGAGGCCGCACGGCCCGGTCCGGGACGCACTGCTCGCCGATACGGAAATCTCCGAGCGGCAGAAGCAGGTCCTCCTGGACATCTATGAATCGTTCCGCCGAGAAAATGCGCAGAACGAGGACAGAGGGGACGCGACGAACCAATTGGGGGGCGCTCCCGGGGGAATCGAGGGCGCGAATGCCCTCAGGGACAACGAGGTTCCGATCCGTACTACCGAAGTTCCGCCACGCCAGGAGAACGAAACATCATGACTGAACCCACCCGTACCGCCACCGTGACCAAGCCGATCTACGCGACGGTCGGCGCCGGCGACGCCATCTACGCCTCCGTGCTCGACACCATCGACAAGGTCCGCACCCGTGCGGCCGCCGCCGATGTGAACGGCCGCGTCGAAGAGGCCCGCGAGCGCTTCGCGAACCTGCCGGCCGATGCCAAGGGCCAGGTCGACGTGGTGCGCCAGCGCATCGCCGCCCTGCCGTCCGAGCTGCCGGAGGACCTCGCCGGACTGCGCGAGAAGGCCACCCCCGAAGAGCTGCGCAAGCTGGTCGACCAGTACTACCACCAGCTGCTGGACCTCTACGCCGACCTGGCCGCCCGCGGCGAGGAGACCGTCGAGAAGATCAAGACCAGCAACCCGGCCTTCGAGGAGCGCTTCGGCCAGGTCGAGTCGCTGTACACCGATCTGGTGAACCAGGCGCAGGACGTCATCGGCAAGGTGTCCGATCAGGTCGCCCCGCTGCTGGGTGGCGCGAAGGAAGCGGCCGCCGAGGTCGAGGAGACCGTCGAGGCCGAGGTCGTCGGCGTGACCACCGAGTCCGAGCCGGCCCCGGTCGCCGAGCCGGTCGCCCCCGCGAAGAAGGCTCCGGCCAAGAAGGCTCCGGCCAAGAAGGCCGCGCCCGCCGCCAAGAAGTAACAGGCGCTGAAACAACCTGCGGCCCTCGCGCATTCATTGCGCGGGGGCCGCGGTCGTCGTGTCGGCCGCGAGTAGCGGGAATGGGCGCGACAGCCCTCGTATGATGGGTGGGGTGATGGGAATTCCCGGGTTGATTCTGTCGGCGTTACTGCTGCTCGAGTTCGGCATGGTGGTGTTCGCCCTGGTGCATGCGCTGCGGCAGCGTTCGGACGCGTTCCCGGCGGTCGACAAGCTGACCAAGCCGGTGTGGCTGGCGATTCTGGTGGCTTCGCTGGGCGGGTTGCTGCTCACGCGGAATCCGGTCAATTTCCTCAGCCTCGCGGCGGTGATCGCGACGGGTGTGTACCTGGCGGATGTGCGGCCGAAGGTGGATGAGGTGCAGCGCGGGCCGCGCTGGTAGCTGTACCCGGAGCCTTTCGTCGGCCGTCTTCCCTGGTCAGGGGAGGGCGGCCGATTTTTTATTTTTCCGGGTGCTTGCACTAGCAAGCACGCTCTCGCGGAGTTACTGTATCTAGCAGTAACACAAAGGAGTGTGTCCCCATGCGAGCAATGCTGCGAGCGCACCGGGCGAACCTGCGTACCCGGACCTATGCCAACGCGGACCTGAACCCGCCGGCCGGTCCGTACGAGACCATTCCGGTCACCACCACCGACGGCGCGCGCCTGCGCGTACACGCCTACGGCCCCGCCGACGGCGATGTGCTGGTGCTGGTGCACGGCTGGACCTGCTGCCTCGAATACTGGAATCCCCAGATCAACGCCTTCGCGGGCGAATACCGCGTGATCGCCTACGACGTGCGCGGGCACGGTGAGAGCGAAGCGGGCACCGCGCCGCTCAGCACCGATCAGCTCGCCGATGATCTGCAGGCCGTGCTGGAGGCGTCCCTGAAGCCCGGCCAGCGCGCCGTCATCGTCGGCCACAGCCTCGGCGGTATGACCACGCAGGCGTGGGCCGGACGGCATCCCGAGCAGGTGCGCAAGCGCGCCGCGGCGGTGCTGCTCACCAATACCGCCGCCGGACAGCTCATCGCCGAGACCACCGTGGTGCCGCTGTTCAATCGCGGCTTCCTGAAACTGCCCTTCAAGATGGGCCTGCTGGGCCTGAGCCTGCCGATCGTGTTCCCGCCGATCGCACCGGTGCAGTGGCTGTTCCGGCGGCAGATCATGAGTCTGGCCACGGCCGGCGATGTGGCGACCTTCGCGCAGGACATCGTGCGGTCCTGCCCGGCGCGGGTGCGCGGCCGGTTCGGCACGCTGCTCTCGCATCTGGATGTGGGGCGCGGCGCGGTGCATCTCACCGTGCCGACCTCGCTCGTCGCGGGCTCCGCCGATGACATGACCCCGGTCGTGCATTCGGATCGGATCGCCGAAATGCTCCGGGAGGCGGGCAGTCTCGACGGCTACCTGATTCTGCCGACCGGTCATCTCGGCAATGTCGAGGCGTACCAGGAGTTCAACGCCGAACTCGCGCGGGTTGCCCGCTCCGCCTTCGGAATTCCCGCGGCGGTCGTGGGCGCGTAGGCGACAGGTGTGGGTTTCCCACCCCTGGGGGCCCTTCATCCGGGCACAAAACCTCGCCAGGATGTGTTCTAGGTAACAGCAGATTTCCGGTCCGCCGCCTCCGAAATGGCGAATGTGGTTGCGGCGGATGGGTATCCCAGGAAAGACGGGGCGCAATGCGGCGGGTTCGAAAAAACCCGCCGCTTGCTCTAGCAAGCACCACTGCTAGCGCGGTACTGTGCCCTGGAACACAAAGGAGTGCTCATGCTGGTAAAGCTTCCTGAGGCCGGTGCGGACATGATGACCGCGCCCTTCCGCAGCTCGCTACGGTCCCGCACCTACGCGACCGAGACCTTGAATACGCCCGTTCCGGCCGAGGTCATCCCCGTCACCACCCACGACGGCGCCCGCCTGCGCGTACACGCCTACGGCCCGGCCGACGCCGAGGTCATCGTGCTGGCGCACGGCTGGTCCTGCGCCCTCGAATACTGGAACCCGCAGATCAACGCCTTCGCCGGGGACTACCGCGTGATCGCCTTCGATCAGCGCGGCCACGGCGAGAGCGAGAGCGGCACACGGGCTTTCGGCGCCGAACAGCTCGCCGACGACTTCGCGCAGATCCTGGACGCGGTGCTGCGCCCCGGCCAGCGCGCGACCCTGGTCGGGCACAGCATGGGCGGTATGACCATCCAGGCGTGGGCGAAGCACTACCCGGAGCAGGTCGCCCAGCGCGCTTCGGCGGTGCTGCTGGCCACCACCGCCGCGCGGCAGATTCCCAACCGCGCCACCGTGATTCCGTTCCTGAACGATCTGGTGCCCGCCCCGAGCTGGGTGGCCAAGCTGATGTTCGGAACGCCGCTGCCGCTGCCCGGCGGTTCCGCCGTCGGCGCGATCGCCAAGTACCGCCTGATGACTCCGGCCGCGACCGCCGATGAGATCAACTTCGGCCTGTCCATCGTGCGGTCCTGTCGTCCGTCGGTGCGCGCCGCCGTGGCGCGTGGCCTGCTGCATCTCGACTTGCACGGTGCGGCAGCCAATCTCACGGTGCCGACCACGGTCATCGCCGGTTCGGCGGACCGTCTGCTGCCCGAAATCCATTCTCGTGAAATCGCCGACACCCTCGCCGATGCGGGTTACCTCGACCGCTACGTCATTCTGCCCACCGGTCACCTGGTGAATATCGAAGCGCCGCAAGCATTCAACGCCGAATTGCAGCGCACCATTCGCATGGGTCGCCGCGGGCTGGTCGCGGTCGCGGGCTGACAGGCTTTTTCCGGATAGCAGCAATGCCCCCTCCACAACGGCGTGGCGGGGGCATTGTGATGTCCGGGCGAAAAGCGTTTCAGGAGAACACGACTGTGCGGCGGCCGTGCACCAGCACCCGGCCCTCCAGATGCCAGCGCAGGCCGCGCGCCAGCACCACGCGTTCGATATCGCGGCCCTGGCGGACCATATCGTGCACGGTGTCGGCGTGATCGATGCGGGTGACGTCCTGTTCCAGGATCGGCCCGGCATCGAGTTCGGCGGTCACGTAGTGGCAGGTCGCGCCGATCAGCTTGACGCCGCGCGCGAACGCCTGGTGATACGGGCGCGCGCCGACGAAGGACGGCAGGAAGCTGTGATGGATATTGAGCGCCTTACCCGCCCAGTGCTCGCACAGTTCGGCGGGCAGCACCTGCATGAACCGGGCCAGCACCACCGCGTCCGGTTCATGCGCGTCGACCAGTTTGCGGACCTCCTCGAAGGCCGGGCCGCGTTCGGCCGGATCCTTCGGGAACGGCACGTGATGGAAGGTGATGCCGTGCGCCTCCGTGATCGCCGCCAGATCCGGATGATTGCCGATGACGGCCTCGATGGTGGCGGGCAGTTCCCCGCTGGCCGCGCGGCCCAGTAGATCGTGCAGGCAGTGCGCGTCCTTGCTGACCAGCAGGACCGCGCGGCGGCGCACGCCGGTGTCCAGCACATCCCATTCGGTGTCGGGTCCGAGTTCGGCGGCCACGGTGGTGAAGCGCTCGCGCAGTTCGTCCAGATCGAACGGGACGGTGGCGGCCTTGATGGCCTGCCGGGTGAAGAACCAGCCGGTATCCAGGTCGGAGTGGTATCCGGCCTCCACGATCGAACCGCCGAAATCGGCGATGAACGAGGTGATGCGGGCGATGATGCCCGGACGGTCCGGGCAGCCCAGGGTCAGCACGTAGCGACGGTCATCAGGGTTTGCCGGGGTGGAACTCATACCGGTAATAGTCGCAGTAAGCGCTGCTACAGCTCGTAGAAGGGGTCGGCGTAGCGGAATTCGCCCTTGATCTCCGGGTCGTAGGCGGCCAGGGCGCGGATCTGGAAATGCGAGGTCCAGTCCGCCTGGTCGGGTGTGATGCCGAGCCGGACGCCGGGCACGAAGCCGAAGCGCGGGTAGTAGTCGAGGCTGCCCAGCAGACCCACCAGGGGCTCGTCCAGGGCGTCCGCCGCGCCCAGGGCGGCGTGCATGAGGGCCGAGCCTATGCCGTGCGCCTGGGCGTCCGCACGGACGCCGATGGGGCCGAGGGCGAGCACCGGGAACGGGCCGACCCCGGCGCGGGTGAGGCAGACGTGGCCGACGATGTCATCGTGCGATTCGGCCACCATGGACAGGGTCGGCATCCAGCCGGAACTATCGCGCAGCTGCCGGACCAGGCCGACTTCGACCGGGTCGGCGGTGGGGGCGGGGGAACCCGGCGGGCGGTCGCCATTGGCGTTCGCGAACTCGCGTGCGAAGGCGCTGCGGTGTACCGCGTCGATCGCGGCGTTGTCGCCGGTTCGTTCACGACGGATCAGCACAAGTACGAGTGTGGCCGACCGCGGTGGCGGCCCGCAATGAAATTCGCCACGCATATGCCAAACTCCATGCTCATGGCTGAGATTTCCCGTCGAGACGTGGCCGCGATGATCGACCACACCCTGCTCGCACCAGAAGCGACTGCTCAGGACGTCGACGCGCTGATCGATGAGGCCCGGGAACTAGGCGTGTTGGCGATTTGCGTATCGCCGTCCATGCTGCCGGTGCGCGCACCCGGGCTGATTGTCGCGACCGTGGCGGGATTTCCCTCCGGCAAACATCATTCGCTGGTGAAGGGCGCGGAAGCGCGACTCGCCGTGGAGCAGGGTGCGAACGAGGTCGATATGGTGATCGACGTCGGCGCGGCCCGCGCGGGCGATTACAACGCGGTGCTCGGCGACATCATCACCGTGCGCGAGGCCGTGGGGGACCGGGCCGTGCTGAAGGTGATCATCGAATCGGCGGCGCTGAGCGATGCACAGATCGTCGAGGTGTGCCGGGCCGCGGAAAAGGCCGGAGCCGATTTCGTGAAGACCTCCACGGGTTTTCACCCCGCCGGGGGCGCGAGCGCGCACGCGGTGCGGCTGATGGCCGACACCGTCGGGGGGCGACTGGGTGTGAAGGCCAGCGGCGGCATCCGCACCTCGGAGGCGGCGGCCGAGATGATCGCCGCCGGAGCCACCCGCCTGGGTCTCTCACGCTCCCGCGAAGTCCTGCAAGGCTTTCCGGTCTGAAGACGCGAACGCCCGGACGGCGTCGGGCCGTCCGGGCGTTGCGGTAAGTGCTTGTCAGCAGGTCACATTGGTGGTCTTGCCGGTGGAATCGGTTGCCTCCAAGGTGGTTTTGCCACCCTTGAGGCTCACGTGGATTCCCGTCGAGGTGACCTCGACCTTGGTGGGCTGCAAGCCCATCGGGTAGGTCTGCAGGCTCTCGGTCATGAGTTCCACGATGCCCGAGACCAAATCGGTGGGCAGGCCGAAGCCCAGCAGTGAGGCGGACATGGTCTCCACCTCCACCTTGTCGCCGACGATCTTCGGCTTGACCTGCAATTGCGCCAGGCCGCCGAGCACATTGAAGCTCAGCGTGCCCGCGCTCGGATCGGAGGTCGCGCCGGATACCAAGCCGCCCAGCGTTTTCACGATGCCGTCATTGCTCCAGTCCACCTCGGCTTCGGAGCTGCCGATGGTGCCGCCCGCGCGGCCCTGATCCTGTACCTCGATGTCGTGGAAGGTGGCGTGCACGACCATGCCGACCGCCGGGCCGAACTTGGTGTCGTCGCTGTCGACGGTCACCTTGCCGACCTTGTTGTCGAACATGGTGAGCAGCATGGGTTTCGCGCCGAACGAGACGTCGATCTTGGAGCCCATCTGCGCCTCGAACTGTGAGCTGATGCAGTTCTCGACGGTGCGCCGGGCGTACGCCTCGCCACCGGCCAGACCGCCGACCACGATCAGCGCGGCCACCAGTCCGACGATCAGCAGCGTCCGCTTCTTCCGGCTCTTGCGCGGCGAACCGCCTTCCCCGCCAGTGTTGTTCGCGGTGGGCGGCGGCGTGCCCGGTGGCGGCGGGGTGCCGCCGACGGTGGCGGCACCGGCCGCGTACGCGGCCGCCTCGCCCGGATCCAGTACCTGGGTGTGGTGTGAACCGGTGGTTCCGAGCACCTCGGTCGGATTCGCGCCGCTCCGACCGGCATCGGGGTAACCGCCCTGGGCCGCTCCGCTCGCGAGATCACCGCCCTGACCGTTGATGACCTGGGTGCGCTGATCGATCACCTCGGTGGCAGGCTCGGTGGCCTGGCCCTCATGCCACCATTCGGTCGCTCCGGCAGCGGGCTCGGCCTCGCCGCTCTGCTTGCTGAAAGCCGTGGTGGGGGCATCGCCCTCCGGGGTCGCCGGGGCCTGTGGTGCGTTGTTGCCGCCGATCACCTTGGTGGTGTCGTTGGTGCCGCCCGCGCCCGCCGGATAGGGCGCGCCGCCTAGGATCTCGGTCTGCGGTTCGGCGGTTTCGGGCTTGTCGAGACGGGCTGCCGGTGCGCCGGAATCGGCTGCGCCGGAGGGGATCTCGTAGTTCGCCGCGCCCGGGTGTGCGGGTGAGGTGCCATTCGCGCGCGAGGTCTCGGTGTCGGGTTCCGGGCGCTTCGCGTCGTCCGAGGTGGGGTTCGAACTCATGCGGCCGATTCTTCCCGAGCTTTCTGTGTGAGCTCTGTGCTTCCGATGAGGTGTCGGTGGAGTCCGAGCTGATTGTGACGTAACACACAGGAGGTCGGCGTAGCCTGAGTGCATGGCTGGGAACCCCGCAGCGGAGCCGGACCCCGAACACGGCTGGCAGGCGCTGCAAGAGCTGGCCGGTCGGCACGCCGGATACTTCACCACCCGACAGGTGCTGCAAACGGGCTGCGAGGCGCGCATACGCGACGGCCTCCGCGACGGATCGGTGCTCCGCGCGGGCGTCGGACTGCTCCGCCTGGGCCGCTGGCCGGACGGGCCGCTCGACGAATACGCCATGTGGTCGGCGTGGTTCGACGGCGCGGCCGCCGTCTCGCACCACAGCGCCGCCGAACTGCACGGTCTGGGTCGCCTGCGCCCGCGGTTCGTGCACATGTCCGCGCGCATCGGCCGTTTTCCGCTCTCCCCGCGCCTGGTGGTGCTGCGCCGCACCTTCGCCCGCAAGGATGTGGAATCCGCGGGCACCTTCCTGGTCACCACCCCGCTGCGCACGGTGCTGGATCTCGCCGAAGCGGGCATCGGCCAGGCCGCCCTCGACGAAGTCGTCGCCGACGCCGTCGCCATTCACCGCTGCGCCCGCGCCGAAATCCGTTCCGCCAGCGACGCTCTCCCACCCCCCACCGCCGCCCGCCTGCACCGCGCCCTGATCCGCGTCTGAAAGTTCGAGCTGGTGGGAGGGCCCGGGCGGGCTTTACAGAATTCGCTGTTCGTTCGGCTTGATTCGAGTTTTGCGCGCGCCGGTTTCGTGGCAGGGTGACCGGTATGGGGACGGTCCGTAATGGCATGTGGGATCTGGCTTTTCCACCCGGACCGCCCGAGCGGATCGCCGAGATGTTCTCGGCGGCGGTCGTCGCCGACGCGGTGCGCGAGTACGACGCGGATCTGGCGCAGTCGGTGGAGACGTGCCGGGACTGGCGGCATGATCATCGGCGCGTGTTCCGGGCCATGACGGCGCTGGCGGTGAGCGCGCCGGAAACCTCACTCGGAATCGCCGCGGCGGGGCTGCATTCGGTGCGCACCATGCTGCGATTCGCCGCCGGACGCACCGTGACCGCGCTCGACGCGGTCGATGTGACGGCGGTGGCGCAGGGGTCGCGACTGGAGACCGAACAGGTTTCCGGGACCGGTGCGGCGGTGCCGCGACTGGAGCTGCCGTGGCAGGGCAAGGTGCTGTTCGAGGACGAATTGCGGCGGCAGCTCGAGGACTGGGAGCGGCGCGGGATCTTCGAACCCGGATTCGTTGCCGTGCTGCGTCGGGTGATCGACCATCCGGAGTGGTTGCGGCTGCCGGGATTCCGGCTGTCGATCATCGGCGCGGCGGCGGAGTTGAGCCCGCTGCGGCCGCTGCTGGCCTGGGGCGCGGAGGTGCTCGCGGTGGACCGGCCGGGCCGGGCGCGCTGGGATCGATTGCGCGCCATGGCGAGTGCCGGTGCGGGGACCATGCGATTTCCGGTCGCCGCGGACGGGCCGGGCGTGGATATCACCAGATTCTTTCCGACCCTGGCGAAATGGCTGGTCGCGCACACCGACGCGCGGCTCGCGCTGGGTCTGTACGCGGGACTGCCGGGGGCCGCCGGACTGCGCCTGGCGGCCGCCTCGGACGTGCTGGCCGAGCATCTGCTGCATGAGCGGCCCGATGCCGCACTGGCGCTGCACGGTTCATCGGCGGACTGCTACGCCGTTCCCGAATCGGTGGTGCTCGCGGCGCGGGAACAATTGGCGCGGCGCGGTATTCGCGGTGCCGCGCAGGACATCCTGCATCGGCTCTCGCCGAACTCCCTGTACCGCTTGAACTATCTGCGCCCGATCGTCGACGCCGACGGCGCGCGCTGGGGTCTGTTCGACAATCTGCCGTACCTCGGCGGCCCGGATTACGCCCTGGCGCAACGCCTGCCGCGCTGGCGCGCGGTCTCGGCGCACGCGGGCGGCCACACGGTCTCCTACACGGTCGCCCCGCCCGCGTGGACCACCTCGGTGCACCGGAGCTCATTGCGCACGGCCGCGCATCGCACCGTCGGCCATTTCGGCGTGGAGGTCTTCGATCCCGCGACCGCGCGAATCCTGCTGGCCGCCAAGCTCGTCGGCGATCTCATGGCCCCCGTTCCCGAGCCTTCCGCGAATCCCGAGGCGCTGTTCACCGCGGGTGCGGCGCACGGCGGGTTGTGGCGGCAGCCGTTCGCGCCGCGCTCGCTCGTCGCGCCCGCGGTGGTATCCGGGACCGTGCAGGAACTGCGGGATCGCGCGGCGAATGCCTTCGGCATCGGGAACCCGTAGAGATCAGTCGGGCAGGGGTGCGACGGCCGACCAGGGGATGGTGAGGAGGTTGTCGCGGAGGCGGCGACGGTAGGGGCGGAGCGGAAAACCCTCCTGACGCAGGAGATTCGCGGCGTGCCTCCAGCGGACGCGTGGGCCGTAGGGGGCCAGGGGCGCGGCGTGCGACCAGGCGCGGTCGGCGGCGGTCAGCAGGGCGTGGATGGGTTCGCCGGGGATGTTGCGGTGGATCAGGGCTTTCGGGAGGCGTTCGGCGATATCGGAGGGCTGGTCGACGGTGAAGGGGTCCCAGGCCAGGGTCAATGACAGCGGTCCGGTGCGGTCGAGCAGGACCCAGGCGCAACGGCGGCCGAGTTCATCGCAGGTGCCGTCGAGCAGCAGGCCGTCGGGCGCGAGGCCCGCGAGGATGGTCGACCAGGCTTCGGGGACAGCGGATTCCGGGTATTGGCGCAGTACGTTGAAGGCGCGCACCAGGTTCGGGCGCAGGCCCGCGAGTTCGAAGCCGCCGCGGGTGAAGGTGACATTCTCCTGCGCGGGCACCACGCGGGCCGGATCGATTTCGAGTCCGGTCACGCGCAGATCCGGCCGGATGGTGCGCAGTCGCCGCGCCATTTCGAGGGTGGTGACCGGGCTGGCCCCGTAGCCGAGGTCGACGACCAAGGGGTTCGGGGCATCCAGCAAACGTCGAGTGACCAACGGGTCGTGCATGAGCCAGCGGTCCCCGCGGCGCAGCCGGTTGATACCGGTGGTGCCGCGGGTGATCGCCCCGATCGGTTTGATCAGGCGACGCGATGCTGTTGATCCAGCCAGCGCTGTGTCACCTCGGCCTCGGCTCGGAACAGGTCGATCAGGTTCACCAGCATGAGCTGTTCGAGCTTGCGTCCGAGGAACGGGAGTTGCACGGTGGCGTACGAGGAGGTGCGCAGGGTGCACCCGGTCTCGGTCGGGAAGAGCCGCATGGTGCCCTCCAGGGTGCCGGGGCCGCCGGGCAGGAATGTGGTGTATTCGCCGGTCACCTCGGGTCCGAAGGCGCTGTAGCGCTCGGTGCGGGTGATCGTCATGTCCTTGCGCATGACGGCCTGCGCGAGATCGGGCAGGCTTTCGCGCGGCAGTACGTGCCGGGTTTCCACCTCGATGCCGTTATCGCCGGTTTCGAGGCGCACGAGATCGTTGGGGGAGTGTTTGCGCATCTCCTCGATCCGCGCGTCCCAGAGGTCGCGGTTCTGCAGCGCCGCGTACACCTCTTTGGTGGTGTGCAGCGGATAGCGCGCGGAGTAGTCCAGTCGACGAGGCACGATCGGTCAGACTACTGCCGTGCGGGACATGTCCGTGTGAACTCGGGCAATCTCACTGCGAACTCGTGGCAATCGCATCGGGAACCGAGGGCGGTGTCGGGGTGAATCGCTCAGTGCGAGCTCAGCCAGCCGTCGGTGAATTCGGCTTCGCGCTCGAGCAGTTCGGTGAGATGCCCCTGGATGGCGGCTTCGATCTTCTTGCCGAAGAGCGGGATCTTCACCTCGATGGTGGCGTCGACGGTGAAATCGGATCCGGTGCCTGCCTCGCGCATGGTGAGGCTGCCGTTCACGGTGGCCGGAACGCCGTCCACGTGCGCTTCCACGGTGCCGCCCTGGCCGTTCCAGGTTTCGGTGCGCGGAATGACCAGATCGCCGGGGCGGACCGCGGTCACCTGCGGGGGCAGCTCGGACGCCGGGATCGCCTGGATCATCTCCACGCGCACGTCATCGCCGTTGATGCTGATCGATTCGATGCGCGCGTTCGGGCCGCCGACCGCTTCGATGCGGTCCTTCCAGTACTGCTCGTTGGCGAAGGCAGCGCGCACGGCGGCGGTGGAATGGGTCGAGTGCGCAGTGAAGGCCAGAGGTGTCGCCATGGTCGGACAGGCTACCGTCTGTGCCTGTGCGTACTACTGGGGTGGTGTCCTTCGACGACGTCCGGGACCGGTTGGCCGGGACCGGCGCGAGCCTGCGGGCCGCGGTGCCGCTGGCCGAACTGACCACGCTGCGGGTCGGCGGCCCGGCGATCGTGGCCGATTGCGCCTCCACGGAGGCGCTGGTGGCGACGGTGCGGGCCCTGGACGCGGCCGGTATTCCGGTGCTGCTCATCGCCGGCGGCTCGAATCTGCTCATCTCCGATGCGGGATTCCCGGGCGTGGCGGTGCGCATCGCCAATGACGGCGTCGAGCTCGGTGACGACTTCCTGATCGCGGAGGCGGGCGCGAATTGGGATGCGGTGGTGGCGAAGTCGGTCGCGGCGGGGCGCGGTGGCCTCGAATGCCTTTCCGGCATACCGGGTTCCGCCGGGGCGACACCGGTGCAGAATGTCGGCGCGTACGGCGTCGAGGTGGCGTCGCTGCTGCGCCGGGTGCGGCTGCTGGATCGGGCGAGCGGGGAGATCCGCTGGGCCGAACCCGCCGAACTCGGATTCGGTTATCGCACTTCGGTGTTGAAGCACAGTGACGCCGCGGTCGTGCTTGCGGTCGAATTCGCGTTGCGCGCGGACGGTTCCAGCGCACCCCTGGGCTATCGCGAATTGGCGGTCGCGCTGGGCGCGCAGGAGGGGGAATCGCGTCCGGCGGAGCTGGTGCGCGCCGAGGTGCTGCGGCTGCGCGCGAGCAAGGGCATGGTGCTGGATGCCGCGGATCACGACACCTGGAGTGCGGGCTCGTTCTTCACCAATCCGATCGTTCCGGACAATCGGGTCGAGTCGGTGCGGGCGGCCATCGCCGCGCACCTCGGCGCGGATGTGACGGTGCCCACATGGCCGGTGGCCGGCGGGGTGAAGTTCTCGGCGGGCTGGTTGATCGAGCGCGCCGGTTTCGCCAAGGGTTTTCCGGGTACGGGCGCGCCCGCGCGACTGTCCACCAAACACACGTTGGCTCTGACCAATCGCGGTGCTGCCACTGCCGAGCAGCTCGCCGAACTCGCCCGCGAAGTTCGCCAGGGAGTTGCTGAACGCTTCGAAATCCACCTCGAACCCGAACCTGTCACAGTGGGAGTCGCCCTGTAGGGGTGGCAGGTACCACGGTTTCGGCGGCTGGAGGACTCGGTTTGCGGGGGTAACGTCGAGGAAGTGAGTAGACGAGGATTCCCGGTCCGGCGGGCGACGGCTGTACTGGCCGCGCTACTGGCCGCGGTGGCGCTGGTGGCCGGATGCACGTCCGACAAGGGCGGAACCCCCGACAAACCTGCCGCTCCGGCCGCCAAGGTGACCCCCGAACCCGGCGATGGCGCACAGAATGTCAACCCGACCACACCCGTATCGGTCTCCGTCAGCGGCGGCCGCATCGACCAGGTGGCCCTGACCAACCCGAACGGTAAGCAGGTCACCGGCGAATTCAGCCCGGACCACAGTAAGTTCACCGTCAACGAGGCCCTGGGCTACGGCATCACCTACACCTGGTCCGGCACCGCCACCGGCACCGACAACAAGCCGGTGCCGATCGACGCGAAGTTCACCACCGTCAATCCCAAGACCGAGGTGAACGCGACGATCAATATCGCCGACGGTCAGGAGGTCGGCATCGCCGCGCCGATCATCCTGCAATTCAACAAGCACATCGACAACAAGGCCGCGGTCGAGAAGGCGCTCACCGTCACCACCACGCCCGCCGCCGAAGGCTCCTGGGCCTGGTTGCCGGATGACAACGGCGGCTCCCGCGCGCACTGGCGGCCGCGCGAGTACTGGGTGCCCGGCACCGCCGTGCACGTGGGCGCGAAGCTCTACGGCCTCGATATGGGTGCGGGCTCGTTCGGCGCCGCGGATATCACCTCGGACTTCAAGATCGGCCGCTCGCAGATCGTGAAGGCCGTCGCCACCAGTCACCGCATGCAGGTGATCCGCGACGGGCAGGTCGTCTTCGACTTCCCGGTCAGCTACGGCGAAGGCAACGAGGATCGCAATGTGACGCGCTCCGGCGTGCACGTGGTGACGGAGAAGTACGAGGACTTCGTCATGTCGAATCCGCCGTTCTACACCAATGCCCGCGAACGCTGGGCCGTGCGCATCTCCAACAATGGCGAATTCATTCACGCCAACCCGGAATCGTCTGCCGCGCAGGGCAATACCAACGTCACCAACGGCTGCATCAACCTCAGCACGAATGACGCGCAGTCCTACTTCCCGACCGCGCTCTACGGTGATCCGGTGGAGGTGTCCGGCACCCGCATCAACCTCTCGGCCGCCGACGGCGACCTCTACGACTGGACCATCGACTGGGCCACCTGGAAGTCCATGTCCGCCATCCAGGGCGAACCGGCACCCGTGGTGACCGCCGCCCCCGTCCCCCCACAGGCTCCCGGCGGTCGCTGACCGCAACGCTCACCGGCACGGCGCGGGCACTCGATGCGAGTGCCCGCGCTGTCCCGTTTCCGGGCCCGGTGCGGCCGCTCGCCCGCACGGGATGCGAACCCCGCCACCTCGCACTAGTCTCGCCGGACAGGCGCGGCGAGAGGCTCTACGGTGGTTGCGAGCAGAACGGCAACGACGACAACCGATTCCGGCCGCGAACTGAGCCCCTCGGAACGCTGGTTCTGGATCATCGACCGCATCTCCCCGGCGAATTGCGTCGGCAGGGTCCGGGTGCACGGGCGGCTGACCACGGAGCAGATCGAACGCGCGACCGCGGCGGTGCTCGCCGAATACCCGCTACTGCGCATGGGCGTCGTCGACACCGGTGACGGGCACCCGCGTGCCGAACCTCTCGATGAGCCGCGAATTCCGCTGCGGCAGTTCGGCTGCGCGGAGCACGACGCCTGGCAGCGCCAGATCGACACCGAAATGATCACACCGATCGAGGTGTCCGCGGGCTTCGCGCGCCTCACCGATATCGCCTATGCCCCCGGCACTTCCGGTGAATACCACGACCTCGTCCTGACGATCTCGCACATCATCGTCGACGGTCGCTCCCTGATGACCGTGCTGCGCAAGATCATCGAATACGCCGTGCGAGACGAGATCGGCCGACCGGTCGCGGACCGACCCGCAATCGCGCCGTCGGATGATCTGATTCCCGCTGCGGCACGCGGATTCTGGCGGTATGCCTACACGACGCTGCTGGATCAGGCGGCGGCCCTCGTCCTGCGCCCGCGACGGCTGCGCGGCAGC
Organism: Nocardia sp. NPDC056000; assembly: GCF_042269265.1. NCBI lineage: Bacteria > Bacillati > Actinomycetota > Actinomycetes > Mycobacteriales > Nocardiaceae > Nocardia > Nocardia sp. NPDC056000. Next base: position 111,797 of record NZ_JBHJXS010000008.1, read on the forward strand.
GCTCCGGTGGCCTTGCCGGATCGGCTGACCCGGGTAGTCCATCGAAAGGTGCCCGCCGAACTCCTGGCGGTGCTCGCGGACGACTGCCGCCGTGCCGGAGTGACCGTGCACGGGGTACTGGCGGCGGCGGTCGCACGAGCGATCGGGGAAGCGTCGGGATCCGCGCGCGGAATTGCGGGAATCGGCTCACCGGTGGACTTTCGGGGCCTGCTGGACCCGCAGCCGGAGCCGGACGAGCTGGGCAATTACGCGCCCGTGCTCACGACCTTCGTGCGGTATGGGGCGCGGAACTCACCGTGGCGGGCGGCGCGATCGGTGAATAGACAGCTTGCGCGCGGCGTGCGGCAGCGGCGACACCTGTCGACCGTGGCCGGAATGCGGTTCGGCACCCCGCGCACCGTGCAGACAGGCACCAGGATTGTCGAAATGGTGGATCGCCGCGCACCATGGAATGTATCGGTCACCAACCTGGGCCGCCTGGATTTCCCGGAAGAGATTGATGGCCTGGGGCTTTCGGGCCTGACCGTGGCCGCCACAAATTCCTGCGTCAGCGCGCTCACCGTGGCGATCGTGACCGCCCACGAGGAGATGCGGATCGCCTTCTGCTACGTCGATGGAGTGCTGGACGCCGTGCAGGCCGACCGCTTCGCCGACCGCGTCATCGCCGAAATCATTTCGCGCCCTGCGGTATAGCGCTACCTCCCCGTCATCCCGGCATGCTTTTGGCCGGGATCCACACATTTGGTGGTGCGCTGATCGGTGTGGATCCCGGCCAAAAACGCGCCGGGATGACGAGGGGATGGTGCGCGGAAAGGGTTCCTTGGCAGCGTATTTCAGTTGATTCGGGCGGCTAGTCGGGTGCGCAGGGCGGCGCGGTCGGGTTTGCTGGTGCGGCCGGAGACCGGGATTTCGTCGACGAGGATTATGTCGTCGGGGAGGGCGGAGATGTCGATCAGGGTGGGGAGTTCTTTGCGCAGGCGCGAAACGATATCCGCCGCATCGGGATCGGGGACTATGGCGAGAATGATGCGTTCGTCGCCGATTTCGTCGGGGAGGCCGATCATGATGGCTTGCCGCACGCCGGGGATGGCGTTGATGGCTGGTTCGTAGAGGCCCGGGTAGATATTGGTTTTGCCGCGCAGCATCATGTCTTTTTGGCGGCCCATGAGGATCAGGGTGTCGCCGTCCAGGCGCGCCAGGTCGCCGGTGCGGATCTCGGTCAGGGGTGGTTCGCCGAGGTAGCCGTGGCAGAGGTTGGGGCCGGACAGGATCAGTTCACCGTCTTCGGCGAGGGTGGCGGTGACGCCGTGCACCGGCGCGCCCAGGGGATCGCCCGCACCGTCGAAGTCGAGTTTGTCGGTGCCGGAAGTTATTGCCACCGGCAGGATTTCGGTCATACCGTAGATGGCGAGCAATTCGCAGCCGGGGAGCGCCGCGCGGGCGCGGCGCAGCAGTGCGGTGGTGACGGGTGCTCCGCCGAGGGATATTTCGCGTATTCCGCTGGGCGCGGTGAGTTTCCCGGTTTCGATGGCGGTCAGCACCACGGCCAGATCCGCGGGGGTGAAGAAGGCGTGTGTCGCGCCGGGGAAGTTCCGGGCGAATCCGATCGGTTCGATATGGGTGCCGAAGCGCGGGTAGCGCGGCATGGACCACTGCGCACCCGCCAGCAGCGCGGGCAGTCCCATCATCAATTGTTCGGTGTGCAGGTGCGTGCCGGGTCCGAGGCTGCTGCGCCCGGCCATGGCGGCCAGGCCCGCGCCGAGCGAACCCCGGGTGTGCACAACGGCTTTGGGGGCGGCGGTGGTGCCGGAGGTGAAGACGATCAGCGCTTCGGCGGTCGGATCCGCGGCCGATTCCGCCGAATCGCTCGCGACGGGCGCGTCATCGAGCAGATGCCGCAGCGGTAGCGAGCCGCCCGGGGTTCCGGGCAGTCGCGGGCCACTGTGAATGTGCCGCACGGGAAGTCGCCCGAACGCGGGCAGGGACAGCCCCCGCATGCGGCCCACTCGGCTCAGTGGTCCGCTCAACAGGTAGAGCAGCGATTCCGTTGCCGCCCACGCGGGTTCAACCAGTCCGACGCGTCGTGCGAACAGCTCCGGACCGACCCCCGGATCCACGAACACGATGGTTCCACCCGCCGCGATGGTCCCGAAGATCAGCACCACCGCGTCCACGCACGGCCGAATCGAGAACAGCATCCGATCGCCCGCCCGGAAACCATTGGCGCGCAGGCGTTCCGATACCGTGGTGATCCGGTCGTCGAGTTCGGCGAAGCTGAGCGGGCGTTCCCCGACCATGCCCAGTGCCGGACTGTCCGGCTTGTTCCGGACCTGTTCGCGCAGCAGATACAGGAAGTCGCTCGCCGGTGCGGTCACCGAATATCCACCAGTTCCGGTTTGTAGCGGTGATCGGCGTACCAGGCGAGGGTCTTTCGCACGCCCCAGGCGCGCACCCGCCGATTGGAGGCGTGCACCCGCACATCGCGCCGCAGCCCGTAGTCGGTGGTGAGCATGCGCACCGCGTTCACCAGCGCCCGATCCTCGTGCAGATCCTCGATCGCGGTGCGCGGGAAACCGCCCGCGGCCTCGTAGAGTTCGCTGGTGATGGCCATATTGCAGCCGGGCGTCATGACGTACGGCCCGAGATAGCGCGGGTCCTGATTGCCGGGCCGCAGTTTGCCGAACGCGGACGTCACTTCCAGCACGATCCGAATGATGGTTCGGTCCCGCCAGCGCACGCCCTCATCGGTGCGGGGGATGAGCTGTCCGCTGACCAGCCGCAGCCCGGAGTCGAATCCGGCGTTGATCCGCTCGATCCACTCCGGATAGGGCAGGCAGTCGGCGTCGGTGCGGGCCAGCCGGGTGGCTCCACCCGCGATGGCGTACCGCATTCCGGTGTCGGAGGCGGCCCCGGTGCCCTTCTGGGTTTCGGTGATGATCTCGATGCGCATTTCCGGATGCGCGGCCGCGAACGCCTCGATCACGCCGACGGTGCCGTCGGTGGAGTTGTTGTCCACCACGACCAGCGTGAATTTCGGGTCCCGCTGGGCGGCGAGCGCGTTCAGCGTGGCGGATATGCCGTGCTCTTCGTTGTATGCGGGCACGATCACCCAGAGTTCGCTCATGATCATCCCTCCGGCGTCGATTATGCCGGAGGCAGGCGATACGCGATGGCCGCGGCGGCGGGCCCCGCTCCGGCGGCCACGAACAGCGCCACGTCGGCGGTGGCGAGTCTGCCGCTGTCCCGGGCCGCGAGATAGGCGGCGGGCAGGGCGGAGGTGTGCGCATCGCCCTCGACGTCGGCGGCCTGCACGGCATCGGCGGGCAGGCCCAGCCGCGCGGCGAGCAGCGCCGGGAAATCGGCCGTCGGACGACTGCAGATCAGCAGGGTGCGCGCCGGATCGGCCTCGGCGACCTCGAGTGCTTCGCTGGCGGCCGAAACCGCATGGTGCAGTAGGTCTTCCACGGTATTGACGGTCCGGTCCACGATGATGGTGGAGCGCCCGGTGCTGCCCATCTCGGGCAGTCGCACATAGCCGACCGGTTCGGGCGTCGCCGCGGTGGCGCTGATGTGCAGCGCGCCGAACCCGGCCGCGCCCTCGCCCCTCTCCAGCAGCAGTGCCGCACCCACCGGGGTGATCGGGAAACCGTCCTGTGGCGCAGTGGATTTCGACGGATGCGCGTCTCCGCTGACCACCAGCACCCGATGCACGTTCGGCGCCTGCAACAGCGCCTGGCTCACCTGGATGGCGTTGAGCACGCCGCAGGCGCCGTTCATCAGATCGAAGGACAGGCAGGGCACATCACCGCTGTGATATTCGAGCCCGATGCCCGCGGCCTGCTGTACGAGCGCGGACATGGCCGGTTCCACCATGTTCGAATCCCGGTAGACGCCGGTATTGATCAGCGCGTCGATCTGTTCGGGTGCGCTGCCCGCCTCGGCGATGGCGCGTTTCGCGGCCGCCGCGGCCTGTTCGATGGAACTGCCGCAACCGGTTTCGACGGCGACGGCGGAAATAACAATGTTCATGCTCATCACACCCGCAGTTCTCCGAGAGTCACCGACAGAAACCCCGCTACTACGCCGGAGGCCGCGGGCACCATCAGCACCTTCGCTCCGGACGCTAGCCGCTGCTGTCGCAGCGCGTCGTGCAAAACCACGAAATGCGAGGTGGAGGCCGTATTTCCGTACCGGTCCAGGACCGCGATACCGGGCGGAACGGCGGCATCGAATTCACGCTCGGCGATTTTGTTGATCAATTCGACTGCGGGACCGCTGAATTGGTGGTGAATGACGTGGTCGTAGCCTTCGGCGGCGAAATCGCTGTTCCGTTCGGCCAGGAAATCCCGTTGCCGGGTGGTCCACAGCAGGTAGCGAGATTCGTTGTGCATGGCGCGATTGTCGGTGTACAGCGCGATGCCCGGACTGCGGTCGCTGGGCATGCCGAGGCACAGTTGTGCGAAGGCGGCGCTGGTATTGAGTTCGATGTAATCGATGCCCTCGTCGGCGGTGCCCGCGTTGTCGAGGATGACCGCGGCCGCACCGTCGCCGACGGTGAGCGAGGCGAACTGCGGATCGTATTTCTCGGACATCTCGCGCACGGCGGTATCGGAGATGGGGGTGATGTATTCGCCGGACACCACCAGCCCGTTCTTGACGATGCCCGCGCGAATCATGCGTTCCAGCACCAGCACCCCGGTCAGCATGCCCGCGCAGGCATTGGAGACGTCGAAGTGGATGGCTCCGGTGGCGCCGAGTTCATTGCGCAGCAGCAGCGCGAAGGACGGTTCGACCCAGAAGTCGTCCGCGCGTATCCGCGTGATCGAACAGGAGATGACGATATCCAGTTCGCTCGCCGCGTAGCCGGAGTTGGCCAGCGCGCCGCGTGCGGCGGCGAGCGCGACGGTGAACGAGTCCTCGCGCTGTCCGTCGGCGTCCACGCCGCAGCGGCGGCGATGTTTGACGCCGCTGACCTTCTCCAAGTCGATGGGGGATTCGACGTCGAGTTGCGTCAGCAGCTCGGCGGTAGATACTTCCAGGGTGGGCAGGTAGGAGCCCACCGCCTCGATTCGTGCTCGCACCATGTGATCACTCCAAACTGCCCACGGTTGCGGCGACGGTAGCAGTGCCGGTATTGCCAATATGAAAATTCCGCAATTCACTTTGTGTGAAGTGAACTACATTGGGACGCAACATGATCAACGCAGCCACCCGGCACGAACTGACGCTGCTCGCCGCCGGTCAACCCTGGCTGCCCGCCGTCCTGCTGGCGGGCCGCGCCGCCAAACCCATCCGCAAACTGCCCAAACTCGGCTGGTTCGTCGCCGATCCCCTGGTCGCGCGGCAGATCTTCAATGACAGCAACCACTTCAGCATCGTCGCCGAGGGCGCGGCCGGGCACTGGTGGGCGCAGGTCATCGGCGACTGGGTCGAGGACCTGTTCGAAGGACCCGGGCACACCGCGCTGCGCACCAAGGTCCGCGACCTGTTCACCGCCGCGCACACCGATGCCCTGGTGGATGGGGTGCTCGGACCCGCGCTGAAGCAGATCACCGCCGATCTCGCGGACGGTAAGACCGTGGACATCGCCGAACGCGCGCGTGTGCTGGTCGGGCGCAGCGTCTCCGACCTGGTCGGCATGCGGCCCGCCGATATCGCCGCCATCTTCGCCGAGGACGGCGCGGCGGTCGACGAGAGCGATGATCCGGACCAGCCCTTCCGGATCCTGTTCGAACACGTCGAGGAATTGGTCAACCTCGCCATGGGGACAATGGCGTCAACCACCCTGGATCCGGTGGCCGTGGCGCGCGCCCGCACCCTGGCCACCAAACTCGCCACCTCGGTGCCCGACGCCTACGAACGCGCCGATCCCGCCACCACGCTCGGCCGCTGCCGTGAACTCGGCCTCGAACTCGAACACGCCTCGGGCTTGGCCATTCTCATGGCCGTCGCCGGAACCGACACCCTCGCCAGCGCCATGACCCGCATGGTCGCGCTACTGCACGACAGCGGCGATCACCGGGAACTGATCGCGCGGCCCGAGCGCATGCCCGATGCGGTGCGCGAGACCCTGCGCGTCACCAGTCCGGCCTATCTGGTCGGGCGGTCGGTGATCGGCGATGTGGAGGTCGCGGGGCGGCAGTTGCGTGCGGGCGAGCACGTCAAAATCCTGACCTGGTCGATCAACAACGCGGCCGGGCCGTTCAGCATCGACCGCGACTACAACCCCGAGACCCGGCAGCTGTGGTTCGGCGGCGGCCGCCACCTCTGCGTCGGGCTGCAACTGGTGCACTCGGAGCTGACATCACTGCTGGAAGCCTTGACCGCCAACGGCCGCCCGTGGGAGATCGTCGAACGGCGTTACCGCCGAAAGGTTTTCATCCCCACCTACGAGACCCTGCGAATTCGCTTGCTGCCCTAGCGGATTCAGCGGCGCGCGAAGCGGCCCGCCTCGGCCTGATCGCGCGGCTTCACCACGATGGTGTCCAGGTTGACGTGCGCCGGGCGCGAGGCGACGAAGCCGATGATCTCGGCGATGTCCTGCGCCACAAGGGGATCGATGCCCTGGTACACCTTGGCGGCGCGCTCGGCGTCACCGTCGAAGCGCACCAGCGAGAACTCGGTCTCCACCGCACCGGGCGCGATCTCGGTCAGCCGCACCGGCTGGCCCAGCAGCTCACCGCGCAGGGTCCGGTGCAGCACCGCCTGCGCGTGCTTGGCGGAGGTGTAGCCGGAACCGTTGTCGTAGTGCGTCATCGCCGCCACCGAGGTGATGGTGACGATCAGGCCGTCGCCCGAGGCGATCAGCTTGGGCAGTAGTGCCTTGGTGAGGCGCAGCGTGCCCAGCACATTGGTCTCCCACATCCAGCGCCAGTCATCCAGATCGGCGTCGGCGACCGAGGCCAAACCCTTTGCGCCACCGGCATTGTTGACCAGCACGTTGACCTCGCCGATCGCCTCGGTGAACGCGCGCACCGACTCCTCGTCGGTGACATCGAGCGGCAGCGCCGTGCCGCCGATCTCCGCGGCCAGCTTCTCCAGCCGATCGACCCGCCGCGCTCCGACGTACACGTGGTACCCCTGCTTCGCGAGCTCCCGGGCAGTAGCCTCCCCGATTCCCGAACTTGCCCCGGTCACAACAGCGGTACGAATGCTCATGTCATGAGCTTAGGCAAGGGTCGGAAAACGCTCCCGGTTAGCCTGACCGGTATGGCAATTCGGGAAGTGGTCAGCGCGGACGGCACGAATATCGTTTACCGGGTCACCGGTCCTGAAGGCGCACGGCCGCTGGTGCTACTGCACGGCTGGTCCGGAACCCTGCGCTGCTGGGGTCGCGCCGCCGACGACCTGGCCGGGCGTTTCCGGGTGATCGCCCTCGATCTGCGCGGTCACGGCTACTCCGACGCCCCCGAAACCGGATACGACGATCCGAAGAACTGGGCCGCCGATGTGGCGGCCGTGCTGGCCGCGGAGGGCATCTCCGCCGGTGCGGTGCTGCTGGGCTGGTCCTACGGCGGCATCGTGCTCAGCGACTACCTCACCGCCTACGGCACCGCCGCCGTCGCGGGCGTCGTCTACACCGGTTCCCAGGCCGGTATCGGCAAGAACGTGCCCGGGGCCGCCACCGGACCGGCCATGCAGAAGGCCATTCCGGATGTCTTCGAGGAGAGCGCCGGTCGTGCCATGCGCGGTTTCGCGGCCTTCGGCAATGCCAATACCGGTCCCGGCCGGGATAAGGGCGGCGATGCCCAGCGCCTGTTCGGCGGCAGCGTCGCGACCCTGCCCCGGGTGCGCAAGGCGCTGTTCTATCGGACGGTCGACAACACCGAAACCCTCGCGAACCTCGATGTCCCGGTCTTCGTCATGCACGGCGAAGCGGACCCGGTGGTGCCCGTGGAGAACGGCCGGTACATCGCCGATACCGTCCCGAATTCGAGCACCTCGTACTGGCCGCAAGCCCAGCACGGCCTGTTCATCGAGGACCCTGAACGCTTCGTGGCAGAGCTCACCGGCTTCGTCGAAACCCTGTCCTGACCGGGGCTTCCCATGTGAGAGAGGTCACTAGGTCGGGTAACCCACGTATATTCGCTTACCGCGGGCGTGCACACTGGTGTAGTGAGTCAACGTTCCGACCTACGGCCCAATCGGATTGCCGTGCTATCGGTGCACACCTCACCCCTGGCCCAACCGGGTACCGGCGATGCCGGCGGCATGAATGTGTACGTCCTGCAGACGGCCATCGAATTGGCTCGCCGCGGTACCCAGGTGGAGATCTTCACCCGGGCCACCTCCTCGAATGACGAACCCCTGGTGGAAGCCGCGCCGGGGGTGCTGGTCCGCAATGTGGTGGCCGGGCCGTTCGAGGGTCTGGACAAGCATGATCTGCCCACCCAGCTGTGCCCCTTCGCGGGTGAGGTGCTGCGGCAGGAGGCCCGGCATCTGCCCGGGCATTACGACCTGATCCATTCGCACTACTGGTTGTCCGGACAGGTGGGGTGGCTGGCACGCGATCGCTGGCGGGTGCCGATGGTGCACACCGCGCACACCCTGGCCGCGGTCAAGAATCTGTATCTGGCCGAGGGGGACACCCCCGAGCCCGCCGCCCGCGTGATCGGTGAGAAGCAGATCGTCGCGGAGGCGGACCGGCTGGTCGCCAATACCGGTGAGGAAGCCCGGCAGCTCGTCGAGCTGTACGGCGCGGATCCCGAACACATCGATGTGGTGCTGCCCGGCGCGGACCTGAACCGGTACCGCCCGGGTGATCGCGCCGCCGCGCGCGCCGAACTCGGCCTGCCCGACAATGAGCGAATCGTGGCTTTCATCGGGCGAATTCAGCCGTTGAAGGCACCCGACGTGCTGGTCCGCGCGGCCGCACAGGTGCTGGCCGAGGAGGCCGCGCTACCGCAGCGCCCCGGGCGGCCGCTGCGCGTGCTGATCGTCGGCGGGCCCTCCGGCAGTGGCCTGGAGCGCCCCGACGCGCTCATCGAATTGGCTGCGGCACTGGGCATTTCCGATCGCGTCACCTTCCTGCCGCCGCAGCCGCCGCATCGCCTGGTGCAGGTGTACCGCGCGGCGGATCTGGTGGCGGTGCCCAGTTACAACGAATCCTTCGGCCTGGTCGCCATCGAGGCGCAGGCCAGCGGCACCCCCGTGCTGGCCGCCGATGTGGGCGGGCTCGGCACGGCCGTGCGCGACGGCGTCACCGGACTGCTGGTGCCCGGCCACCGCACCCCAGAATGGGCGAGCGCGCTGCGCTCGCTGCTGGAGAATCCGGGCCGCCTGGAGGTGATGGGCGCGGCCGCGGTCGAACACGCCGCGAACTTCTCCTGGGCGCATACCGCCGACGGCATGCTGGACAGTTACGCCGCCGCGCTCGGCCAGTCCCGGGACCGCCGCAATCGCACCGGTAGCGTGCACGCTGAAACCAATCAAGCCAGATCACTGGCGCTCTGGCGGCGCCGGATGGGAGCCGTACGCCGATGAGCGACCCCGTACAACCGGGTGATAGCGCCGCGCCTTCGAACGGTGCAGGGGCACAGTCGAATCCCGGTGGGGCCGAGGCCACCGCGCGGATCGTCGACCAGACGCTGCGCGACCGCGAGATCGAATACTCGCGCGAGGCCGACGGCACCTTCGTGGTGGTGCTGCCCGGTGAGCGCAAACTCAAGACGGTCATCGGCGTCACGGTCGGCAAGCACGGCATTCGCATGGAATCCTTCGTCTGCCGTAAACCGGACGAGAATTTCGAGGGCGTCTACAAATTCCTGCTGCGCCGCAATCGCCGCCTCTACGGCGTGGCGTACACGATCGACAAGGTCGGCGATATCTACCTGGTCGGCCGCCTGTCCAACCACGCCGTCACCCCCGATGAACTCGACACCTGGTTCGGTCAGATCCTCGAGGCCGTGGACGCTGATTTCAATACCCTGCTGGAATTGGGATTCGCGGAATCCATTCGCCGGGAATGGAAATGGCGGGTCTCGCGCGGGGAATCGCTGAAGAACCTGCGTGCCTTCGAACACCTCGTCGACGCCGAGGACAAGCTGTAGTCTCCCCGCCATGGTGGCATTGGCGCTGGATATCGGTGCGACGAAATTCGCGGCGGGCATTGTCGGCGCGGACGGCGGAGTGGAATCCGTCCGCCGCATCCAGGTTCCCGAGACGAAGGTCTGGACGGCCTGTCTGGAACTGCTGCTGACCGTCGCGGGCACCGCCGAGGTGACCGCGGTCGGCATCGGCGCGGCCGGACCGGTGGATGTACGCACCGGCGTGACCGGACCGCTCAATATCCCGGAGTGGGTGGACGGTTTCCGGCTGGTGGACGCGGTCCGGGAGTTGTTCCCGGAGGCGGAGATTCGCTTCGCCATCGACGGCGTCTGCCTGGTGCTGGCCGAACAGCGCTTCGGCGCGGCCCGCGGGGTGCCGAATGTGCTGGCGCTGACGGTGTCCTCCGGGATCGGCGGCGGCGTCATCTCCGATGACCGGGTTGTCATGGGCCGCACCGGAAATGGCGGGCATATCGGCCACATCATCGTTCCCGGTAACGAAGAGCCCTGCGCCTGCGGCGGTTTCGGCTGCGTCGAAGCCGTGGCCAGCGGGAAATCCTCGGTGCGCTGGGCGCGCGGGCAGGGGTGGACCGGCAGCACCGGAATCGAACTGTCGAAAGCCGCGCACGCCGGGGACGAGATCGCGGTGGCGGCGCTGCATCGCGCGGGCACCGCCATCGGGGCGGCGGTCGCGTCGGCGGCGGCGCTGCTCGACACCGATCTGGTCGTCATCGGCGGCGGCTTCGCGCAATCGGGGGAGCCGCTCTGGGGTCCGCTGCGCGAGTCGGCCGCCGCGCACGCGCGGCTGACATTCCTGCGTGAGCTCCGCGTCGTTCCCTCCGAACTCACTGATCAGGCCACCCTCGTGGGCGCCGCGCTGCTCGTGGAAAGATGACCCCCATGACGTACACCCTCGTGCTGCTGCGCCACGGCGAGAGCGAATGGAATGCCCTCAACCTGTTCACCGGCTGGGTGGACGTCCGTCTCACGGATAAGGGTGTCGCCGAAGGCAAGCGTGCCGGTGAATTGCTGGCCGAGCACGGGATTCTGCCTGATATCGTCTACACCTCGCTGCTGCGCCGTGCCATCAGCACCGCCAATAACGCGCTCGATGCCTGTGACCGGCATTGGATTCCGGTCGTGCGCGATTGGCGTCTGAACGAGCGGCATTACGGTGCGCTGCAGGGCAAGAACAAGGCGGAGATCAAGGACGAGTACGGCGACGAGCAGTTCATGCTGTGGCGCCGCAGCTATGACACCCCGCCGCCGCCGATCGAGGCGGGCAGCGAATACAGCCAGGACGCCGATCCGCGCTACGCGGGCATCGATGTGCCGCTGACCGAATGCCTCAAGGATGTCGTGGCTCGGATGGTGCCGTACTGGGAGGACACCATCTCCCAGGATGTCACCGCCGGTAAGACGGTTCTCATTGCGGCGCACGGTAATTCGCTGCGCGCGCTGGTGAAGCACCTGGAGGGCATCTCGGACGACGCGATCGCCGAGCTGAACATCCCCACTGGCATTCCGCTCAAGTACGAGCTGGACGAGAACCTGCGCCCGCTGGGCCCGGGTGAGTACCTGGATCCGGAGGCCGCGGCCGCCGGTGCCGCCGCCGTCGCCAATCAGGGTGGCAAGTAACAGTAAGTAACGCGAACGCGCTGTAGCCGGATTACACGGCTGCAGCGCGTTTTTCATTTCTCCGGACAATTCGTGTCTCACGCTTATTCATAGCGTGAATGACTTACGATGTGATGCACCTCTCAGTACGGCACCGTAGGGTATTCCGCCGCAAGGCATTTCAAATTTGCCGGAATTTTGCCCATTTAAAACGGTACGTGTAACCGGGGTTTGCAACTTACTTCTCGGTAGTTATGCTCTGGACGTTCGACCATTTGCGAGAGGTAGATCACGTTCGATGAAGCACGCGCTACGGGCCACTGTGCTAGCCACGGCAGCCACTCTTTTCGTTCCTTTGACCGCCATCACAGCGGACGCGGCCCCGATTCCGGCCGGTCCCGACGGTGGCGCGGCGGGAGCGGCCTGGACCGCCACCGAAGACGGTCAGCAGCAGTACCCGAACGTATTCATCGAATGGGACGTCCCCATCACGATGAGCGACGGAACCGTGTTGAAGGGCAACGTCTATCACCCGGCGGACGCCTCGGGCCGCCCCATCGACACCCCCACGCCGACCGTGCTGAACCTGACGCCCTACACCAAACTGGTGTCGAACGTCGCGGACAGCGCCTTCGCGATTCCCGGCCTGGGCGACGCCCTGGTCAATGTGTTCCGGAACATCAACCTCTCCGGCACCCCCATCTCCGGCTTCGGTGAACTGCTGAATGCCGCGGGCAACGGCGAACTCCGCAACTTCTCCGTCGACCGCCAGCTCATCAAATCCGGATACACGCAGGTCGTCGTGGACGTGCGCGGTACCGGATTCTCGCAGGGCGAATGGGACATGCTGCGCGGCCGCGAGCAGCAGGACACCGTCGAAACCATCGACTGGGCGTCCAAGCAGAGCTGGTCCAACGGCCGGGTCGGCATGAACGGACTGTCCTACAGCGCCATCAACCAGGTGCAGGCCGCGGAGAAGCAGCCGCCCGCGTTGAAGGCCATCTTCCCGATCGTGCCCGGCAGCGACCTCGTCGACGATGTGCTCGCGCCCGGTGGCGGCTTCGGTTTCAACTTCATCCCGCTGTGGCTGAGCGCCATCAACGGGCTCAAGTGGGTGCCGGATCTGGCCTCGATCGCGCAGGGCAAGTTCGACTTCAAATGGTTGCAGGACCGCGCTGACGATCCGTTCACCTATCTGGACGTGCTCATGTCGGCGTACACCAGCACCGATATGAACAGCCTCGACCCGCGCGTGAAGGCGATGCTCAACGATCTGTCGTCCGAGCGCAAGGATTGGCTCGGCGATCCGAGCCGCATCCAGGTGCCGACCTTCGTCACCGGCGGCTGGCACGACCTGTTCACCTACTCGGAATCCAAGATCTACAACGAGATTCCGCTGCCCGCCGGGCAGAAGCAGCTGCTCATGGGCAACACCTACCACGTCACCTCGGGGTCGGAAGCCGGTCGCCCCGGCCTGCCGCCGCGCCTGGATGTGCTGCAGCGCGCCTGGTTCGACAAGTGGCTCAAGGGAATCGACAACGGCATCGACAAGTACGGCCCGGTCACCCTGCGCCAGCAGGGCGGCGGCTGGATCACCCAGGGCGGCTTCGGCACCTCCGCGCCCTCGGAAGAGGCCGCGCGCTACCGCCGCATGTACCTGTCGTCGCAGCGCAGCGGCACCGCCAACAGCCTGTACGACGGTTCGCTGACCGCCGAGGCCAATGGCGATACCGATCGACTCAGTGTCGCAATGGGTTTGACCACGCTGTGCTCCAATGACGCCGCACAGGGTAGTGCCGGTGTGCTGTCCATCATCGACGGCTGCGCGCTGGACTCACGGGTCGCCGAGCTGAACGGGCTGACCTTCACCAGCGCCCCGGTCGCCGAGGCCACCACCATCTCCGGCCCGATCGCGGTGCACCTCAACACCGTTCAGGACGCCGCCGACGGGTACTGGACCGTCACCGTCAATGACGTTGCGCCCGACGGCAAATCGACCGTGCTGACCTCCGGGCAGATGATGGCGTCCATGCGCCAGATCGACGAGGCCAACAGCGCGCGCTCGGAGAACGGCGACTACACCGATCCCCGCGCCCTCACCTCGCTGGACAAGAGCGAGCCGACGGTGCCGGGCGAGGCCACCACCCTCGATATCGCGCTCAGCGGTACCCAGGGTCTGCTGCAGCCGGGACACCGGTTGCGGGTGGACGTCTTCGCGGGCAACTTCCCCAAGGGCCTGCCGATTCTCCCGATGCTCATCGATACCGGTCTGAAGCCGCAGCATGTGCAGCTCGACCCGAATCGTCCGAGCTTCGTGAATGTCCCGGTTCGCGGTAACACCGGCTGGTGATTCCGCTCTTCCGGGCCTGAAATCCGAGTGTGCACAACGGCGTGCACACTCGGTTTTTCTTTTTTTGTGCAGTTTCACGGACTTCCGGGGAAACTGTCCCAGACTGTTGTCTGCGCCCCTAGCTTGACGACCATGCCGCTCCTGTTGCGAGTCGCGGTGGCCATGACGGCCGCCGTAGCGCTGACGCAGTTCGTCTCACCCACCGCCGCCGCCGAACCCGTCGGCCCGGACGGCGGCGCCACCGGCGCGGAATGGGCTGCGACGGAAGATAATCCACAGGTCTATCCCAATGTGTACATCGATTGGGACGTGCCGATCACCATGAGCGACGGGACCGTGCTGAAGGGGAACGTCTACCATCCTGCCGACGCGTCCGGGCAGCCGATCACCGCGCCGACGCCGACCATCGTGAACCTCACGCCCTATACGAAACTCGGGTCCATGATCGCGGATTCGGCGCTCTCGGTGCCGGGACTGTCGGATCTGCTGGTGCAGGCGTTCCGGAATATCGATCTGTCCGGTACACCGATCTCGGGATTGACCGACCTCACCAAGGCGCTCGGCGGGGGACTGCTGCGCACGTTCACCGTCGACCGGCAGCTCATCAAATCCGGGTACACGCAGGTCGTGGTCGATGTGCGCGGAACCGGCTTCTCCCAAGGGGATTGGAACCTGCTCGGGGCGCGGGAACAACAGGACACCGCCGAGGTCATCGACTGGGCGGCGCGGCAGGGCTGGTCCACCGGGGATATCGGGATGAGCGGCATCTCGTATTCCGGACTCAACCAATTGCAAGTGGCCGCGAAACAGCCGCCCGCGTTGAAGGCCATCTTCCCGGTCGTGCCCAGCCGCAACCCCTTCCGCGATCTGGTCGCACCCGGCGGGGCCGTCGGCGCGGCCTTCATGCCGCTGTGGCTGGCCGCGGTCAACGGCGGCAAGCTCGTTCCCGATATGACCGCGCTGCTGCAGGGGCGGTTCGATATGCGCTGGCTCGCCGACAGATTGGCCGATCCGTTCACCTTCGTGGATGCGTTCCTGGAAGTGTTCCTGCAACCGAATATCGATCAGCTCAGCCCCAAACTGCGGGCGCTGCTGGAGTCCGGCAGCGATATGCGGCAGGCGTGGGAAACCGATCCGACGCGAATCACGGTGCCCACCTTCATCACCAGCGGCTGGCACGACGTCTTCGTCAACTCACAGGCCGATGTGTACCGGCGAATCCCGTTGCCGCCCGGGCAGAAACAGATACTCGTCGGCGACGGCTACCACATCTCCAATGGCAATGAATCCGGTCGCCCCGGCCTGCCGCCGCGCATGGATGTGCTGCAACGCGCCTGGTTCGACAAGTGGCTCAAGGGAATCGACAACGGCATCGACCGGTACGGTCCGGTCACCATGAAGGAACAGGGCGGCGGCTGGATCACCGCCGCCGCCTTCCCGCAGGCCGAGACCGACTACCGCCGCATGTACCTGTCCGCCGCGCCCAGCGGCACCGGCGGGCACAGCGCACACGACGGTTCACTGTTCGGCGCACCGGGCGAGAGCGTCGACACCCTCACCGTCGCACCGGGTCTCACCGGACTGTGCTCCCGCGACGCGGCACAGGAGACCATCGGCATCATCTCGGTCATCGACGCCTGCGGTAAGGACTCGCGCATCTGGGAATCCAACGGCCTGACCTTCACCAGCACGCCGGTCGCCGAGCCGACCACCATCTCCGGACCCATTGCGGTGCACCTGAATACGGTGCACGACGCCGCCGACGGCTACTGGGTCGCCACCGTCAACGACGTCGCTCCCGACGGCCAATCCATCACCCTGTCCTCCGGCCAGCTCGTCGCCTCCCTCCGCGCCATCGACGAATCCCGCAGCACCCGCCTGCCCAACGGCGACTACACCGACCCGGTCCCCGACATCTCCCTGGACACCCGCAGGCGCACCATCCCCGGAGTCCCGGTCACCCTGGATATCTCCATCCCCGGCGTAGACGCCGTCCTGCAACCCGGCCACCGCCTCCGCGTCGACGTCTACGCCGGAAACTTCCCGAAGGGCCTGCCCCCCTTGGCAATCCTGCTCGACTCCGGACTGCTCCCACAGCACCTGCTCCTCGACCCGGCCGAGCCGAGCTACGTGAACCTCCCGGTCCGAGGCAATCCCGGCTGGTAGGGCTATTCGTCCACCTCGGCGAAGGTCGCGTCCAGCGGCGGGAACATGGCACGAGAGTCGTTGCCGCCGAACCACTGTCCGACCACGAACGCCGAGGTTGCTTCCATGTACCGGGCCTGGGCGAGGCCGCCTGCGTGGCACGGCCGGAGTTTCAGGTCCTCGGTCAATGAGCTGACGCGCGCGATGGCGTCCGGGTTGTCGCCGCAGAGCGGGACCAGCAGGGTGCGGCCTTCGAATTCGAGCTGTGCCCCGACATAGACCTCGGCGGCGCACAGGTTGAAGCCCTTCACCACATGGGCGTCCGGGACGGTGGCCGCGATGCGCTCGGCGACGGCGTCCTCGGTCAGCGTGAATGTCCCGAGGTCGGGCCGAAAGGCGTTGGTGCAATCGATGAGGATGCGGCCGGTCAGTGCCGGGCCGATCCCCTCGAGTATTTCGGTCAGGGCGGCGACGGGCACGGCCAGTAGCACCGCTTCGCCGAATTCCGCCGCCTCGGCGATACTCGTCGACCGGGCATTGTCACTCCCGTCCCGCGCCCTGATCTCCGCGACCACCTCCTGGGCTTTCGTCGCCTCGCGTGCCCCGATCACGATGTCGTGCCCGGCGGCGGCCCAGCCGCCGCCGAGGGCTCGCGCCATGGCTCCCGCGCCGATGATTCCGATTCGCATGTGAACTCCTGTGTCGTGGTTGCGAATTCGACGTTAGGAATTCCGATACGCACTCGCGGGTGCGCAATGGTGCTGGCAGGCTGGAACCGTGACGATCGAGATGGCCGCGCCCGAGGTGGTGGAGTTCCCGGAGTACGGGGACTACGAATCCGATTGCCCGGCCCGCCTGGCGGTGGACATCTTCGGCAACTCCTGGTTGACCGTGATCGTCTACACCCTGCGCGAGGGTCCGCTGCGCCCGATCGAATTGCAGCGCGCGATCGGCGGCATCAGTCAGAAGATGCTCACCCAGACCCTGCGCCGCATGGAACGGATGGGATTGCTGGAACGTCGCCGCTACGCCGAAGCACCCCCGCGCGTGGAGTACGAGCTGACGGCCGCGGGCATCGATCTGCTCACCCCGATCCTGGCCCTGGGCGTGTGGGCCGATCGGCACGGCGATGCCGTCCGCGTGGCCCTGTACGGCGACCCCGAGGACTGAACCGGCCCTACCTCGTGTTTGCCACAAAAATGCCGAACGCCGCCCCCGACCAGTCGAAACATTGCGTGAACGGCGGGCCAACTCCCGTCGAAGCCCCTGTGACCTGCGTGAAACTTCCTGCACCCGGGGTTGGCGACGGCTGAGTCGACCGTACGATTCAAAGCGTGAGCGTTCCACAGGCCGTGCTGTTGGCAGTCCTGGCGGCCGTCGTTGGACTGGCAGTCGGTGGATTGCTCATTCCGTATGTCAATGCCCGGCAGGAGCGGATTCGCGCCGCCACCGATTCGGGCCTGACCATGTCGCAGGTCCTGGACCTGATCGTGCTCGCCTCCGAGAGCGGTATCGCCGTGGTCGACCAGTACCGCGATGTGGTGCTGGTGAACCCGCGGGCCGAGGAGCTGGGCATAGTCCACGACCGGCTGCTCGACGAACGCGCCTGGGCCGCCGTACAGCAGGTGCTCGCGGGCGGCAGCGATATCGAATTCGAGCTGACCGCGAAAATCCCGCTGCCGGGCCGCGCGCGACTCGCAGTCCGGGGTGTTGCCAGGCCGCTGTCGCAGGAGAACCCGAACTTCGTGGTCCTTTTCGCCGACGACGATTCCGAACAGGCCCGCATGGAGGCCACCCGCCGCGACTTCGTCGCCAATGTCAGCCATGAGCTCAAGACGCCGGTGAGCGCCATGAGCCTGTTGGCTGAGGCATTGCTGGAATCGGCGGACGATCCGGAATCGGTGCGGCACTTCGGCGAACGCCTGCACGGCGAGGCCCGCCGCATGGGCAAGATGGTCACCGAGCTGATCGCGCTGTCCCGCCTGCAGGGCGCGGAGAAGCTGCCCGAACTCGAAGCCGTCGACGTGGACAGCGTCGTCAACCAGGCCATCGAGCGCTCCCGGACCGCCGCGGAAGCCGCGGGCATCACGGTGAGCACCGATTCCACCAGCGGCCTCGAGGTGATCGGCGATCAGACCCTGCTGGTGACCGCGCTGTCGAACCTGGTCGAGAACGCCATCGCGTATTCGCCGCGCGGATCGCAGGTTTCGGTGAGCCGGGCACTGCGTGGCGGCCATGTGAATATCGCGGTCACCGATCGCGGTATCGGCATCGCCAAGGAAGACCAGGAACGCGTCTTCGAAAGATTCTTCCGGGCCGACAAGGCGCGTTCGCGCGCCACCGGCGGTACCGGGCTCGGGCTGGCTATCGTCAAGCACGTAGCGGCCAACCACAGCGGTGAGGTCACCCTGTGGAGCAAATTGGGCACGGGGTCCACATTCACCCTGCGTATCCCGTCCCACCCCGCCGATCTCAATGGCGGCGACAAAAGACTTTCCGCCGGGATTCCGGCGGCGAAGAAGGAAACCGGCCCGCGCCCCCTCGGGCGGGCCAGAACCAACGGTGTGGAGGCAACCCGATGACGAGTGTGCTGATCGTCGAGGACGAGGAGTCGCTGGCCGATCCGCTCGCATTCCTGCTGCGCAAGGAGGGGTTCGAGGTCACCGTGGTCGGTGACGGCCCGTCCGCGCTGGCCGAGTTCGACCGGTCCGGGGCGGACATCGTCCTTCTCGACCTCATGCTGCCCGGCATGAGCGGCACCGATGTGTGCAAGCAGTTGCGCGCCCGCGGCAGTGTCCCCGTGATCATGGTGACCGCGCGCGACAGCGAAATCGACAAGGTGGTCGGCCTGGAACTGGGCGCCGACGACTACGTCACCAAGCCCTACTCCTCGCGCGAGCTCATCGCCCGCATCCGCGCCGTGCTGCGCCGCGGTGTCGGCGAGGAGGCCGACAGCGGCGGCGAGACCAGTGTGCTGGAGGCCGGTCCGGTCCGCATGGACGTGGATCGCCACACGGTGCAGGTGAACGGCAAGGCGGTGACCCTGCCGCTCAAGGAGTTCGACCTGCTCGAATACCTGCTCCGCAACTCCGGCCGAGTGCTGACCCGCGGCCAGCTCATCGACCGCGTGTGGGGCGCCGACTACGTCGGTGACACCAAAACCCTCGACGTGCACGTCAAGCGCCTGCGCTCCAAGATCGAATCGGACCCGGCCAAGCCGGAACACCTGGTCACGGTCCGCGGCCTCGGCTACAAGCTCGAGGCTTAGAAACCAAAAGACCGCGCTCTCTTCGAAATTCGAAGAGAGCGCGGTCTGCGGTGTGCGGGAACGTCCGCTCCGATGCTCGGCCCCCACCAAAACGCCCCGCTTCGATATCGAAGCGGGGCGTGAATTGTCTTGTGCTGCTTACGCGGCGGGGTCGGACTGCATCGTGTAGACCCAGCCCGGGCCCAGGCCCGGGATGTCCTGCTGGGCGAGGTTGATCCAGCCCAGGTCGTCCTGCTGCTTGCAGTCGTAGTACGCCACGTCCTGGCCGTTGCCGCGGCAGGCGATGGTCCGGGTGGTGCCGTAGGGGCTGACGATGATCAGCTTGCCGCTGTCCTTGGCGCTGAGCACGTTCAGATCGTTGTACGGCACGAAGTTGGCGGTGACATCCGAGAACTTGGCGGGATCGGTGTTATCGGCACCGGCGTGCGGCGCGAGGGTGAGAACAACACCGGCGGCCAGCGCGGCGACGGTGAGCGATTTCTTGATCATGGGCAGGATGTCTAACACGTTTCGGTGAATCAGCAGTAGCGAGCCGATGTCGCGCGCACTTCCCATCGCTCACATTCCGAGGTCACGACGCCGGTAGATCTTCGAAACACCTTTCCGCGCAGCCTGATTCGAATGCCGTCCGAGATTCGGGCCGGTTCACCCGCTGTACACCTGTCGCGGTTGCCACACCTGTAACGCGGCCCAGCGGACGCCGCCTCGCGAACGCCCGCTGTAACCGCTGTCACTTCCGGGTCAGCTGCCCGCGCTGCCGGTCAATCCGCCGAGCAGGCCGCCGAGGGCCTTGTTCGCGCTGCCGGAGCTGCCGCCGGGGGTGCCCGGATTGCCGCCGCCGGGCGTGCCCGGGTTGGCCGGATCGGTGACGGTCACGGCGATGGTCTTGGTGCTGCCGCCCTGGGAGGCGGTGAGCAGATGCTGCCCCGGGGTGGTGGGCTTCCAGGTGATGCTGGAGAAGCCGACCGGCCACGGCACCTTGGGACCGCTCAGGTCATTGCCGTTGTCGGTCCAGTAGACGAGCAGGCCGATGCCCGCGCCGCTGAGATTCGCGGTGAGCGTGTACTCGGTGTTGATGGTGTGCGGATCGCTGCCGGACACGGTGATCGAGTCCACGGTCGCGCTCGCCTGGGGTGCGGCCAGGACGATGATCGCGGCGGCGGTGGCGAGACCGGCGACGCCGCTGCCGAGTCGCCGGGACATGCTGTTCATGCTGGTGGTTCCGTTCACTTGCCGTTGCCGGTGGTGCCGCTGCTGCCGCTGCCGAGCGGTCCGGCGGGTCCGAAACCGCTGCCGGAGCTGGAGCTGCCCGAGCCTAACGGCTTATCGGCCACCGTGACGGTCGTGGATTGGGTGCTGCCGCCCTGTTCGACGGTGATGATGTGCTGGCCCTTGGTGGACGGCTTCCAGGTGATGCTGGAGTGCCCGACCGGCCACGGCACCTTGGGGCTGCCGATGAACTGCCCGTTATCGCTGAAGTACACGAGCAGGCCGATGGACGCGCCGCTGAGGGTCGCCGAAATGGTGTATTCGGTGTCGACCTGGAAGTTCGAGCCTTCGACGGTGACGGTGTCGACCGCCGCGCAGGCCGTTGGCGCCGCGATGACGGCCGCCGCGGCGATGGCGGCGAAGCCGGTGATCCCCGCACCCGCTCGGCGGGCGGTGATCCTCGGTGGTGCGATGCGCATGGGTGTATCTCCTTCCGGTGAGTGAAATGTAGCTATTTCGCAATACTCGAGCAAGCGTCCGCTTGGTTTCGGTGGGCGTGCCGGATCCCGGGGATTTCCGCCACGCCCACCTCCACCGGCCCGCACTGCCCGCGCGCCGCGCCCGGGACTAGGAGCTGCCGAGCAATCCGCCGAGCAACTTGCCCGCACTGCCGGAACCGAGACTGCCGGTGCCGCTACCGCTGCTGCCGCCACCCGGGGTGGTGGTCGCCGGGGGAGTGGTGGTCGGCGGCGTCGTGGGCGGCGTCGTCGGCGGGGTGGTCGGGGGAGTGGTCGGCGGGGTGGTGGTCGATCCGCTGGACACGTTCACCACGACCGATTTGGTGCTGCCGCCCTGCGACGCGGTCAGGATGTGCTGTCCGGGCGTGGTCGGCGTCCAGTCGATGGAGGCGTGCCCCACCGGCCACGGCACCTTCGCGCCGCTGAAGTCATTGCCGTTATCGCTCCAGTACACGAGCAGGCCGATGCTCGCACCGCTCAGATCGGCGCTGAGCGTGTAGGTGTTGCCCACCCGGAAGTCCGACCCGGCGATGCTGACGGTGTCCACGGTGGCCTGGGCGGTCGGGGACATCGCGACGACGACGGCCGCACCCGCGGCCACGGTCAGCCCGGCGATGCCCGCGCCGAGCGTGCGGCGAGAGTTGTTACTGCGCATGGTTTCTCCTGTGCATGCCTGGGGATGGATCCGCGCCCCAGGGGATTTCGAAAGGTTCGGTGTCAGAGACCGAACGGGAGCAGGCCGTTCGAGCTGCCGGTGCCGCCGCCATTGGGCTTGGTGGTGGTCGTCGGCGGAGCCGTGGTCGTCACCGGAGGTTCGGTGGTCGGCGGCGTCGTCGTCGGCGGGACCGTGGTGGTCGGGGGGACCGTGGTGGTCGGCGGCTCGGTCGTCGGCGGCACCGTGGTGGGCGGTGTCGTCGTGGTCGGCGGCACCGTCGTGGTGGGCGGTTCGGTGGTGGGCGGCACCGTGGTCGTGGGCGGGACCGTGGTGGTCGGGGGCACCGTCGTGGTGGGCGGCTCGGTCGTCGGCGGCACCGTGGTGGTCGGGGGGACCGTGGTGGTCGGCGGCACGGTGGTGGTCGGGGTGGACCCGTCCGTCACGGTCACCGAGAGCGATTTGGTGCTGCTGCCCTGTGATGCCGTGATCACATGCTGCCCAACGGTTTTCGGCGTCCAGTCCAGGCTGGCGTGCCCCACCGGCCAGGGCACCTTGCCGGCCGGGGTGAGGTTGGTGCCGTTATCGCTCCAGTAGATGAGCAGGCCGATGGAGGCGCCGCCGAGATCGGCGTTGAGGGTGTAGGTGTTGCCGACCTTCAGGTCCAGGCTCGACACGCTGATCGAGTTGACCGCGGCGTTGGCCGCAGGGGCGTCGGGCGCCGCGAGGACGGCGATGACGCCCGTCGCGACGGCGAGTCCGGCCAGGCCCGCGCCGAGGACGCGCCGGTTGGGCGGGGTGTTGCTCATGTGCTTCTCCTGTGCTGCGACCCACAGGATGTGGGTCCGTCGCACAGTAGGTGAGCAGTGAAGTGAAAATAGGTACTTTCAGAAAGTTACCCGCGAGTTCTGTTAACCCCGTTTAGTGGCCGTGGCCTTCTTCGACCCGGTCGCGGGCTTGGCCGCCGCGCTCCCCGCGCCGACCGTTTTATCCGCCTTCGCGGCGGCCGCGCGCACGCTTTCGGCCGCCTTATCGGCGATGGCGGCCTCGTCCGCGGCCTTTTGCTCGGCGATAACCGTGGCCGGATGCACCGCCACGATCCCCAGTCCCTGCCGCCGCCGGCAGTGCTGTGCCAACTCGTCGTAGGCGGGCTGGCCGAGCAGTTCGATCAACTCGGGCGCGTACGCCTGCCACACCGGCCGGGTGCCGACATGCGCGTCCGGAGATCCGGTGCAGTACCAATTCAGATCCAACCCGCCCGGCCCCCAGCCGCGCCGGTCGTACTCGCCGATGACCGTCCGCAGGATCTCCACCCCGTCCGGCCGGTCCACCCAGTCCTGGGTGCGGCGAATCGGCAGCTGCCAGCACACCTCCGGCTTGACCGTGAGCGGCTCCAGACCCTCGCGCAGCGCCATGGTGTGCAGCGCGCAGCCGATGCCCTTGTCGAACCCGGGACGGTTGAGGAAGATGCACGCGCCGTCCACCCGCCGGGTGCGCAGCGCGGGCTCGTCGTCGAGATCGTCCTCTTCCAGATACAGCTTCTTGCGGACCTTGCCCTTGTCGTCCTGGGCCATCGGCATCAGCTGCCAATCCTCGAGTGTGAGCATTTTCACAGCCCGGGCCAGCTTCTTGCCATCCTCCTCATCGGAGAGGAACGCGCCGTGCGAACAGCAGCCGTCATCCTCGCGCCCGGCGATGATGCCCTGGCATGCCGGAGTGCCGAAAACGCACGTCCAGCGCGACAATAGCCAGGTCATATCGGCGGCAATCAAATGCTCGTCATTAGCTGGGTCGACGAACTCGATCCACTCACGCGGGAAGTCGAGCTCTACTTCGGGAGCCGGGTCGATCTTCGCCGCTGGTCGCAGCCCGGTCGGGCCACTCGCGGATGCACCTGCCGTCACACCGCGGAACGCTAACAGCTCAGTCGCCTGGCCTGAAGTCGTGACGCACCCAGTACCGTGTTCTTGTGCGGCTAGGTGTACTCGATGTGGGAAGTAATACCGTCCACCTGCTGGTGGTGGACGCGCATCGCGGTGGCCACCCGATGCCTATGAGCTCTACGAAGGCCACGTTGCGGCTATCGGAGAGCCTGGACGACCAGGGTCGGATCACGCCCGCGGGAGCCGCCAGGCTCACCGCGACAGTGGCCGAATTCTCAAGTATCGCAAAGACTTCCGGGTGCGCGGAGTTGATGGCCTTCGCCACATCCGCAGTCCGCGAGGCGGCGAATTCGGAAGAGGTGCTGGCCCGGGTGCGCTCGGAGACCGGGGTCAATCTCCAGGTCTTGACGGGATCGGAGGAGGCCCGCCACACCTTCCTGGCGGTGCGCCGCTGGTACGGCTGGAGCGCGGGGCGAATCCTCAATCTGGATATCGGCGGCGGCTCGCTCGAAATGAGCAATGGCGCGGATGAGCAACCCGATGTCGCTCTCTCGTTGCAGCTGGGCGCCGGGCGACTCACCCGGGATTGGCTGCGGCACGATCCGCCGGGCAAGCGCCGGGTGGCGGTGCTGCGCGATTGGCTCGATGCCGAGCTGGTGCTGCCGTCCAAACAGCTGCTGGAGGTCGGCCGCCCGGATCTGGCGGTGGGCACGTCCAAAACGTTCCGTTCGCTGGCCAGATTGACCGGCGCCGCCCCCTCTGCCGCGGGTCCGCGGGTGCGGCGTACCCTCACGAGTTCCGGCCTGCGGCAACTGATTGCGTTCATATCGAGAATGACAGCCGCGGACCGGGCAGAATTGGAAGGCGTGAGTTCCGATCGGTCACAGCAATTGGTGGCCGGCGCGCTGGTCGCGGAGGCGAGTATGCGGGCATTGTCACTGGATACGCTGGAAATCTGTCCCTGGGCACTGCGTGAGGGATTGATCCTGCGAAAACTTGATACCGACCTGGGTAGCGAACCGATAACTGGCGGACCGAACGGTGGCCAGCCGGGCACGATCGAAACGGTGTCTCGATGACCGAGGATATAAGTCAACTGTCCGTAGCCGAGCTCCTGGCGCGCAACGGGCAGGGCGCGGCGCCCAATGCGGGCGGCGGGCGCAGACGTCGGAGTGGGCGCGGCATTTCGGTCGCGGATCTGACCGGCGATATGCCTGTGGTGCGGAATGGTTCGTCCTCGCACGCGGCATCGGATGAAGGGGACGACGCGCCCGAGGGTGCCGCGGCAGCTCCCACGGCCCAACCTAATTCGGGCGAATCGGACTATTCAAACTATTCGAATTATTCTGACTACTCGAACTTTCCGGAGTACTCGGACTTTTCCTATAGCTCGCCCACCCCGCAGGCCGACTTCCCGGACTACTCCGGGTACACCGCCCCCGCCGATCCAGAGCCCGCCTACTCCCCGCTCTCCGGCCCCATCTCGTACTACGACCCGCTCGCCGCCCCCGAACCCCCTTCGCTACCCGAGCCGTCCGGCTACCAATGGTCGGGCGGCTCCGACCTTTCCAACGGCCACGCCGCCCCGGAACAGCCCCGCTCGGGCCGTCGCCGCAAGCCCGACCCGCTCGATGCCGACGTATCGCTGGCCGAGCTCGAGGACCCGTCCGCCGCACCGCGCCCGGAGGGCGGCCGACGCCGCCGCTTCGATCCCGAGGACGACACCACCGACGAGGTGCGCCCCTTCCGCGGTGGCCGCTCCGACGGCGCGCCCGCCGGAAACGACAGCGCCATGGGCGCATTGGACAGCGCGGGCCGCGCCCGCCAATTCGACGCCGCCCCCGCCTGGTCGCCGGAACCGCGCACCCCGGGCTTCGATCCCGCGGCCGCGTCGCTCGCTCCGCCTCCCACGCAGGCCGCTCCCGCCGCCCCGCCGCTGTCCCGTTCGGCCCGCCGCCATGCCGAGGCGCAGCGCGCGGCCGAGGCCGAACGCCAGAGCGCCCCGCCCGCCCGGCCCGAACCGCAGCAGTGGCAGCAACCGGAACCGCAGCCGTGGCAGCAGGATCCGCGGCGGCAGCCGGAGCCGTGGCAGAACGGCGCGCGCCGCCCCGAGGCCGACTGGCAGCAGGACGCACCGCGCCAGCCGCAGCCGCCGCAGCCGCAGTCCTGGCAGGAGCCGGAGCAGTGGCATGACGACGAACCGCCCGCCCCGCCCCGGGACGATCGCCGCAACGGCCGAGCCGGACAGGACGCGGGCCGCAACGGTCGCGGCGGCCGCGATGCCGGTCGTGCTGCGGCCGAATCCGGTCGCGGGTCGCTGCCCGCGTGGTCGGCGCGAAGACGTGGGGACGGCGTGCCCGCCCCGCAGCCCGATCCGCGCGATCAGGCCGCCATTCCGACCACGGCCTGGACCTCCCCGGATCAGGATCAGCAGCTGGTGTCCGGCGGTACGGTTGCCGGGGATCTGCTGCACAATGCGCTCGAGCGGGAAGATCAACGCGCGGAACAGGATTCGCGGCGCGGCGGCAAACGGCGCGCCGCCGGTTCGCGCCGTCGCGGTCACCATGACGACCATCCGGATCCGGATGAGCATCTGACCGATGTCTACTCCCCGCTCGACGATGACGACGACTACGACGACGATGACGATTACGACGACGAGCCGCGTACCTCGGTGGCCGAGCGCTTCTCGGCGCTCACCTCGAAGTTCACCGCGCGCGCCGGATCGCTCACCGCCGGAAGGAAATCCGCGTCGCCGCGGGCGGCCGGAGCGCGGCTCGCCACCGAGGACGAGAACCGCCGTCAGTGGCTGGTGCTCGGCGGGCAGAGTCTGGGCGCGGCGGTCGCGGGCATGTTGCTGTTCAAGGGTTTCGAGCGCATGTGGGAAATGCTCCCGTGGGTTGCCCTGGCGCTGGCGATGATCGTGATCCTCGGTTTGGTCGCGCTCGTTCGTGTGTTGCGGCGCACCGATGACATTTTCAGCACTGTGATTGCCGTCGTCGTAGGCGTCTTTGTGACGCTGGGACCGCTAGCCTTTCTACTCAGTACGAACTGAGCAGGGAGCGGGCAGTGGGGCATAACGCGCAGGGGGCGAACGACAATCGAGCGGGGCGAAGGGAAGTCCGGATCGGACTTTCCAGCGCCTCGGTCTATCCGGAGAACACCGAGGCGGCCTTCCGGTACGCGGCCGAACTCGGTTACGACGGTGTGGAATTGATGGTGTGGGCGGAACCGGCCAGCCAGAGCATCTCCACCGTCCAATCGTTCTCGCACAAATACGACATTCCGGTGCTGGCGGTGCACGCGCCGTGTCTGCTGATCTCGCAACGGGTCTGGGGGTCGGACCCGATCGCGAAGCTCACCCGCAGCGTGCACACCGCCGAGGCGCTGGGCGCGGCCACCGTGGT
Organism: Nocardia sp. NPDC056000; assembly: GCF_042269265.1. NCBI lineage: Bacteria > Bacillati > Actinomycetota > Actinomycetes > Mycobacteriales > Nocardiaceae > Nocardia > Nocardia sp. NPDC056000. The sequence goes on from NZ_JBHJXS010000008.1 coordinate 138,892, forward strand.
GGTGCATCCGCCGTTCCGCTGGCAGCGCCGCTACGCCGAGGGTTTCGCCGCGCAGGTGGCCGAGCTGGAGAACTCCAGTCCGGTCGCGGTGGCGGTGGAGAACATGTTCCCGATGCGGGTGGACACCCTCTTCGGGCGCGGTGACACCTCGATCAAACGGCTGGAGCGGCGCGGCGGTCCCGGACCGTCCATCACCACCTTCAGCCCGTCCTACGATCCGACCGATACCGGTTTCCGGCATTACACGCTGGACAGTTCGCACACCGCGACGGCCGGAATGGATCCGCTGCTGCTGGCCGATCGCATGGGCCGGGGCCTGACCCATCTGCATCTGGCCGACGGCCGCGGCGCGGCCACCGACGAGCACCTGATCCCCGGCGAGGGTACCCAGCCGGTGGCCGAACTCTGTGAACTGGTGCTGGCCAACGGTTTCGAGGGTCAGGCGGTGATCGAGGTCAATACCCAGATGGCCCGCACCACCATGGATCGCGCCGCCATGTTGAACCGCGCGCTGGTTTTCGCGCGTAGGCATCTGAACGGCATCGCGCCGACGCCGGAAGCCGCGCTCGCGCCGCGGCCCGAGCCCACCGGTGTCAGTCGCGGCTGATCCGGCCCGGTGCGCTCCGGACCCGCCAGTGATTCCCGCCACGGGACGGTGAGTTAGCCGGTCGGTCGCTTGTACGCTGTACAAACCGACAGTGGAGAGGACTAGCGGATGACATCGGAGTTGACCGTCGATCTGGAACCGGCGACCCGCGCCGACGCGCCCTTCAGCCGCGTCTGCGCGGTGACCGAACTCCCCTCGGACGATCCGGGCGTCGGCCGCTACGCCGGTGTCATCGAATCGATCTGGACCATCGGCAAGAAGCTGCACGGCGGCACCATGGTCGCGGGCAGCGCCGCGGCCGCCACCGAATGGCTGCGCCGCACCGCCCCCGAGCGCGCCGAGATGTTCCCCATCGCCGCCAGCTCCGATTTCCTCGGCGCACCCGATCCGGGCGCGGTGGAATACGAGGTCCGCACCCGCAAGATCGGCCGCCAGATCTGCCTCATCGACGCGAGCCTGATCCAGAATGGCCGCACCCTCGTGCACACGGCCTTCACATTCAGCCACCTCGACGATGACGCGGCCCCGGTCTACTCCGCCGACCATGCGCAGGACATGCCCGCCGAACCCGGCGACTCGGCCCTGAGCTACGACGACGAGAACCCGATGGGCAAGCTTGTCCATGTGGCGCAAGGCTCTTCGGTCGCCATCGACACCGAGTGGGCGCGCTTCCTCTCCGGTGAAACCTCGGAACCTCGTCTGCGCCTGTGGATTCGCCCCTTCGAGGGCGATGAGCGGGATCCGGATGTGGCCGCCTTCTTCGCCCTGATGGCCGCCGATATGTCCCCGCCGGTTCCCATGAACCTCGGCCATTTCGGCTGGGCCCCAACGGTTCAGATCACCACCTACCTGCGCCGCCGCCCGGCGCCGGGCTGGTTGCGCGTCATCGCGAGCGCCCGCGAAGTCGGCGGCCGCATGTTCGACGAGGATCAACTCGTGATCGATTCCACCGGCGCGATCATCGCCCAAAGTCGCCAATTGGCCTTGATTCCACAATCGCGATAGCGGAATTCATCCGCTGTAATGCTCGAACCCCGCGGTTTCGAATGCGATGCCGCACGCATTAGCCTTGATTTCCATGACAAGAGTTGCGGTGATCGGCGGAGGCCGGATCGGGGAGGCGCTGCTGGCCGGGCTCCTCGAATCCGGGCGGGCGAGCAAGGATCTGGTGGTGGTCGAGTCGGTTCCGGCGCGCGCGGAGTTGCTGGCGCAGCGTTTCGGAATCCGGGTTACCGATGTGGTGGCCGAGGCCGCCGTCGGCGCCGATCTGATCGTGATCGCCGTGAAGCCGCAGGATGTGGACGGCGTGGTCACCGAGCTGGCCAAGGCCGAACTGGGTGAGTCGGTGACCGAGCCGGTGATCGTCTCGCTGGCCGCGGGTGTGCCGACCATCAAGTACGAGGCCAAACTGCCCGCCGGTTTCCCGGTGGTGCGGGTGATGGCCAATACCCCGATGCTGGTGGGCCAGGGCATGAGCGCCATCGCGCCGGGCCGCTACGCCCGCAAGGAGCAGCTGGCGCTGGTCACCGAGGTGCTGGAGTCGGTCGGCAAGGTGGTGACCGTCTCCGAGGCGCAGATGGACGCGGTGACCGCGGTCTCGGGTTCGGGTCCGGCGTACTTCTTCCTGATCGTCGAGGCCATGATCGACGCCTCGGTGGGCCTGGGCCTGACCCGCGATGTGGCGACCCAGCTGGTGGTGCAGACCATGCTCGGCTCGGCCGCGCTGCTGGAGGAGTCCGAGCAGAGTGCGGTGGAGTTGCGCGCGGCCGTCACCTCGCCCGCCGGGACCACCGCCGCGGGTTTGCGGGAGTTGGAGCGGGCTTCGGTGCGTTCGGCCTTCCACGAGGCGCTCAATGCCGCGAAACGCCGTTCCGCCGAACTCGGTGCGAGTGCTGATTAGGCTTACTTCCCAGTAGCTCGTTTGCTGCCGGGCCCCGACTCGCCACAGCAAAGGCTGATTTCTCACACCCGTCGCAGCAATCCCACTGGTCCCGCTAAGCTTCAAGGAGCACGTGCGTGTCTGTTCCGCCGGTGGGGAAGCCGGCGGCGCGGACGTGCCGGAGGTCAGTGGCGCAATGATGTCTGGAAACAGCCAAGCGAGGTCCGCGAACACCCCAGTCAGCGCAGCCAGCGGAAACATTCTCGGCGGAGGAACGCAGTTCCTCACCGTCGCCGAGGTGGCGAGTCTGATGCGGGTATCGAAAATGACCGTGTACCGATTGGTGCACTCCGGAGAGCTGCCCGCGGTGCGGGTCGGCCGATCTTTCCGGGTGCACGCGAAAGCGGTGCACGACTACCTGGAGACGTCCTACTTCGACGCGGGGTGAACCCGCGCTAGTGGTGGCGTAGAGCGGAACGAGCGGGCGGTGCGGTTCTCCGCACCCACCCGTTTCGTTCGCTCGTCGGTGGCCCGGTAACATGAACCGGCATCCTGTACGTGCCGGTGGTGCCGTCGGGTCCATGTCGGCCCGTTACGGGTAGGACTTGTACAGGGTTGAAAGTGTGCTCCCCGCGAAGGTGGGGGTGACCCGAGAGAACGCGAGGAACAACCCTATGGGTTCTGTGATCAAGAAGCGCCGTAAGCGCATGTCGAAGAAGAAGCACCGCAAGCTGCTTCGTCGTACGCGCGTGCAGCGCAGGAAACTCGGCAAGTAAGCGCTACGTCGTAGCTGGAGCCCGTCACCTCAGGTGGCGGGCTTCCGCTTTTTTTACGGTGACAGAACTCATCGTTAGATCCTGGTTAATACCCTTCGGAGAGCCCTGGTCGCGCGGTTACCCTTGGAGCGCGGGAAAACTAGAAATGGGGGCTTGCGAGTGGGATCCGGTGCGACAGGTGCGGGCACCCGGGACGGTTCGGCGCCCAAGATCGTAATGGTGACCGGCGCCAGCCGGTTCTTCGGCGGCAATGTGGTGGCCAGGCTGGCGGCCGACCCTGCCATCGAACGCATTATCGCGGTCGACGCCAAACAGCCGAGCCGGGAGTTGCTGCGCCGCATGGGCCGGGCCGAATTCGTGCGCGCCGATATTCGAAATCCGTTGATACGCAAGGTGATCGACGGAAATCAAGTGGACACGGTGGTGCATCCCGCGGCACTCTCGCGCCCGCCGGCCGGTGGGGGCCGGGCGGCGATGAAGGATATGAATGTGCTGGGCGCCATGCAGTTGTTCGCGGTGTGCCGCAAGGCAGCCGGCGTGCGCCGCGTGGTGGTGCGGTCCTCGTCCGCCGTTTACGGGTGCAGCGCAAAGGATCCGGTGAAATTCACCGAGGAAATGAGCGCGCGCACGCCACCGCGCGGCTGGTTCGCGCGGGATATGGTCGAGGTGGAGGGATTCGTGCGCGGTTTGGCGCGGCGCCGTCCCGATATCTGCACCGCGATATTGCGTTTCCCGCCGATCGTGGGACCGCAGTTGGCGAATCGCGGTGTGCAGTATTTCCGTTCGCCGGTGACGCCCACCATTCTGGGGCGGGATCCGCGCATGCAACTGCTGCATGAGGAGGACGCGATCGCCTCGCTCACCCATGCCGCGCTCGAGGCTCCCGGCGGCACCTTCAATGTCGCGGGTGATGGTGCGATGGCTCTGTCGCAGGCGATTCGCCGGGCGGGCCGCATCGAAATGCCGGTGCCCTACAGCATGTTTCGCACCATCGGCCGCACCCTGATGGGTCCGGTCATGCGGGAGTTCACCGCAGAGCAAATCGACTATTTCCATTTCGGCTGTGGCCTGGACACCACCAGGATGCGCAGCGAACTCGGTTTCGAACCGCGCTGGACAACGGTGCAGGCTTTCGACGACTTCATAGGGGGCGCAGCGTTGCGGCCCGTGATCGATCCTCGCTGGATCGACGCCGCAGAGAACAAACTTCTCGGCCTGCTCGGGGCCGGGACGGGAGCACACCAATGAGTGATGTAGCGAAGGTGATTCGACTTCACGACGTGGATATCGAGGCGCGGCATCGTCCGTCGCGCGTCTGGCCGGGGGAACCGGCCCTCAAACCGGTCACCTCGCTGACCGATCGGCTCGCCGAAACCGAAGCGCGCCAGCCCAAATCATTGAGCGAGACGATTCGGGGGGCGGTGGCCGAGGGGGTCGGCCGCACCGCCGATTTCGCGCGCCGCCGTTTGACCGGTGACTATCAGGTCGACGAATTCGGTTTGGACGAGCACCTTTTGGAGACGGTGATCCTGCCGCTGCTGCGTCCGCTCGCGGAACTGTGGTTCCGGGTGGAAGTCAGCGGGATCGAGAATATTCCGGAGGCGGGCGGCGCGCTGATCGTCGCCAATCACGCCGGCACCTTCCCGATCGACGGCATGATGCTGCAACTGGCGGTGCACGACAAGCATCCCAAACAGCGCGCCCTGCGGCTGCTGGCCGCGGATCTGATTTTCGAATTGCCGATCGTCGGCGGTATGGCGCGCAAGGCCGGGCATACCCTGGCCTGCCCCGCGGACGCCGAAAGGCTTTTGCGCGCGGGCGAAGTCGCGGGAGTTTTCCCGGAGGGTTACAAGGGCATCGGCAAGCCGTTCGGCGACCGGTACAAGTTGCAGCGTTTCGGCCGTGGCGGTTTCGTCGCGGCGGCGGTGCGCACCGGTGTGCCGATCATTCCGTGCTCGATCGTCGGTTCGGAGGAGATCTACCCGAAGATCGCCGATCTGAAGCCGCTCGCGCGCCTGCTCGGCATCCCGTATTTCCCGGTGACGCCGACATTCCCGCATCTGGGCCCGCTGGGCGCGATTCCGTTCCCGTCGAAGTGGTACATCGAATTCGGTGAGCCGATTCCGACGAGCGAATACGAACCGTCCGATGCCGATGATCCGATGACCATGTTCGAGATCACCGATCAGGTGCGCGAAACCATTCAGGGCACGCTGTACAAGAATCTGACCAAGCGCCGTAATCCGTTCACCGGATAGCGATTTCGCACGGCGGCGACAAACGAATCGGCCCGGTCCACCTGGACCGGGCCGATTGTCGTTGCTGCGCCGCTGATTTCGCTCAGCTGGCCTTCGCCTCGCGTTTGCGGGAGATCACCGCGGCGGCCGCGCCACCGGCCGCGCCGAGCGCGAGCGCGGTGGGCACGCCGACCTTGGCGGCCTTGCGGCCGGTGCGGAAATCGCGAATCTCCCAGCCGCGGTTCTTCGCGACCTCGCGGAGGTCCGCGTCCGGATTGATCGCCACCGCGGTGCCGACCAGCGAGAGCATGGGAACGTCATTGTGGCTGTCCGAGTAGGCCGTACAGCGTTTGAGGTTCAATCCCTCCCGGATGGCGAGCGTGCGCACCGCGTGCGCCTTGCCCAGCCCGTGCAGGATGTCCCCGACCAGACGGCCGGTGAACACCCCGTCGTGGCTCTCGGCCACGGTGCCGAGCGCACCGGTGAGCCCTAGTCGCTTCGCGATGACCTGCGCCAACTCCACCGGCGTCGCCGTCACCAGCCACACCTGCTGTCCGGCGTCCAGGTGCATCTGGGCGAGCGCGCGGGTGCCGGGCCAGATCTTGTCGGCGATGATCTCGTCGTAGATCTCCTCGCCGAGCGCGGCGAGTTCGGCGGTGGGGCGGCCGGCGATGAACTCCAGCGCGCGCTCCTTACCGCTGCTCATATCGGCGCTGTTCTCTTTGCCGGTGACCCGGAATTTCACCTGTTTCCAGGCGATATCGACCAGGTCGGAGGTCTTGAAGTATTTGCGGGCGGCCAGCCCGCGGGCGAAGTGCACGATGGACGCGCCCTGCACCATGGTGTTGTCCACATCGAAGAACGCGGCCGCGGTCAGGTCGCGCGGGATCGCGGGACGCGGCTCGTCGTAGAGGGCCAATTCGGCGTCGTGCAGCGCGAGCGCGGCATCGGCGCTGGCCTCACCGGCCAGATTGGCGCGGACCTCTTCCTCGCTGGGACCGAATGGGCTGCGGGTGATTCTGGTGAACTGGTCCTGTAGACCCTGTCCCCAGCGGGCCGGGAATTCCCCGAATCGGCCCGCGATCAATCCCGACCGCGAGTCCTTCGAACCCGTTCCGGCCTCTTTCGATCGTTCCGGCACCAGTACCTCCGCCTGTTAGCGCGAACAAGTCCACAGTAACGCCCACCGGTGACCACAACGTAGACGGCGAACAACATGACGGGTGTTGAATGTTCAGCATGAGCGTTTCCACGCATTCGGTGACCCTGTTGACCCGCAATGGCTGCGGTCTGTGCTCGGTCGCGCTGGAGCAATTGCGGCCCATCTGCGCCGATTTCGGTGTCGAGATCGCGCTGGTGGATGTGGACGAGGCCGCGGCCACCGATCCGGGCCTGCGCGCGGAATACGGCGATCGGCTGCCGGTGGTGCTGCTCAACGGCCGTGAGCACAGCTATTTCGATGTGGACGAGCCGCGCTTACGCGCCGATCTGGCGCGCTGAAACAGCGGGTCGTCCGGTTCGGTCCCCACCGGTCCCGACGCCACCCCGTAACCGGGCGTTCGAGTGTTCGATTCCCGGCGCGTTGCATGGCGGGTTCCCGTTTCGCGGGGTTGAATGATCCCGGGGCAGGAGGCCCCCCGCAAAGTGACTGAATTCACCGACTTTGTGCAGGGCTTCACAAGCGGTTACGGTGGTGGCACGCAACCCCGCCTTCAGCGGAAGCGACCCCGAACCCCTGACTCGACCTCGTCTGTTATGACCGCCCCGTTGACGGTCACCGGCGTCGGGTCGACAAAAGAACCCGGACACTCACCCCCGGCCGGACGAGGAGCGCAAGCGACGTGACAGAGCAGCATGAGACGCCACCGAGTGGTGTCTCCGGCAGGGCTCTGCAGAAGGACATCCCGCAGGCCACAGTGGCGCGTCTCGCCACTTATCTGCGGGTGCTCGCCGTACTCGCCGACGATGCTGTTGCCATCGTATCGAGTGAGGAACTGGCTGTCGCGGCGGGTGTCGGTTCCGCCAAATTGCGCAAGGATCTTTCCTTCCTCGGACCCAACGGCGTACGCGGTGTCGGGTACGACGTGATCAAGCTGCGCGACCGCATCGAAGACGTGCTCGGGCTCTCCGAGGGTCATCGGGTGGTGCTGGTCGGCGCGGGTCATCTGGGCCGGGCGCTGGTCGGCTACGGCGGTTTCCGGCGGCGCGGTTTCGCCATGGTCGGGCTGTTCGACAACGATCCCGCGGTGATCGGCACCCAGGTGTGCGGATTACCGGTGCGCGATGTGGCCGAATTGACCGGTGCGGTGGCCGAACTGGAGCCGACCATAGCGGTCATCACCACCCCGGACGCCGCCGCGCAGGGCGTATGCGACCTGCTGGTCGCCGCCGGGGTGTTGTGCATTCTGAGCTTTTCGCCCGTCGCATTGGACGCGCCGCCGCACGTAGAGGTGCGGCGGGTTGATCTCGCGGTGGAGATGCAGCTGCTCTCCTTCGAGCTGGCCCGCAATGCGGAGGCCGAACGGGAGCCGGTAGCCGCGGTGGGCGATTCGGTGGGCGTGATCTACACGCCGGAGGCAACCAGCAAGGGAGCGGTGGTCCAGCCATGAGTGTGCTTCTCGTCGGGATCTCACATCGCAGCGCGCCGGTGGCGGTGCTCGAGAAGATCGCGATCACCGAGCACGATCGACCCAAGCTGACCGAGTTGATGCTGGCCTCCAGCCACGTCTCCGAAGCCATGATCGTCTCCACCTGCAATCGCGTCGAGATCTACGCCGTGGTCGACGCCTTCCACCCCGCCCTCGGCGAGATCAGCGAATTGCTGACCAAGCATTCCGGGCTGCCACTGCCCGAACTCACCAAGCACGCCTACGTCCGCTACGCCGAGGCCGCCGCCGAACACCTGTTCGCGGTGGCCTCCGGACTGGATTCGATGGTGGTGGGCGAGCAGCAGGTGCTCAGCCAGATTCGCGCCGCCTACGCGGCCTCGGATTCCCAGCAGGCCGCCGGGCGCACCCTGCACGAGCTGGCGCAGCATTCGCTGCGGGTCGGCAAGCGGGTGCATTCGGAGACCGGGATCGATCGCGCGGGCGCGTCGGTGGTCTCGGTGGCGCTGGACCGGGCGCGGCTGGTGCTGGGCCCGCTGGAGGGTCGCACCGCGCTGGTGCTCGGTGCGGGCGCCATGGGCGGACTCGCGGTGGCGCAGCTGGCCCGGGCCGGGGTCGCGCGCATCATCGTGGTGAACCGGACGCTGGAACGTGCTGAGCGCCTTGCCAATACGGCCACCACCATGCACGGCGTCGCCGCCGAGGCAATGGATATGGATCGGCTCGTGGACGCGATGGCGGCCGCCGAAGTGGTGGTCACCTGTACCGGCGCGGTGGGCACCGTGATGACCATCGCCGATGTGCACCTGGCGCTTTCGGCCCCGGGCGCGAGCGAGCAGCTGGTCATCTGCGATCTGGGCCTGCCGCGCGATGTGGACCATGCCGTCGCCGGATTGCCCGGCGTCACCGTCATCGATATCGAGACGCTGCAGCGCGATCCGTCTGCGGGCGCGGCCGCCGACGACACCGCCGCCGCACGCGCCATCGTGGCCGCCGAACTCACCAAATACCTTGCCGGACAGCGCATGGCCGAGGTCACCCCGACCGTGGCCGCGCTGCGGCAGATGGCCGCCGATGTGGTCGAGGGCGAGCTATTGCGCCTGGATTCGCGACTACCCGGGCTCGACGCCGCACATCGCGAGGAAGTGGCGCGCACCGTGCGCCGCGTTGTCGACAAACTGCTGCACGCGCCGACGGTGCGGGTCAAGCAGCTGGCTTCCACACCCGGCGGCGACAGTTACGCCGAGGCGCTGCGGGAGCTGTTCGAACTCAAACCCGGTGCGGCGCAGGCGGTTGCGGCTCCGATGGAGATCGCCACCCCCGCCGGGGCGCTGGCCGATGATTTCACCGCCGCCCACTCGGGGGACGAACAGGGGCTGACCGCATGACCGGAGCGATGGTGCAGGACACACAGACAGGGCGGGAAGCCGTGCCGGACACATTGCGTGGAACCGTGGACGCGCCGTGGCGCATCGGTACCCGAGGCTCGCTGCTGGCCCTGACCCAGGCCGGGCATGTGCGCGACGCGCTCGTCGCGGCCGGGCAGCAGGCCGAACTGGTGATCGTCAAGACCGCCGGGGATCAGTCCTCCGCGCCGGTGCAGACCATCGGCGTCGGTGTCTTCACCGCCGCGCTGCGCGACGAATTGGCCTTGGGCACAGTCGATATCGCGGTGCACTCGTACAAGGATCTGCCGACCGCGCAGGATCCGCGCTTCGATATCGCGGCCATTCCGCCGCGCCAGGATCCGCGCGACGCCCTGGTGGCGCGCGACGGCCTGGTGCTGGGCGAGCTGCCCGCCGGTTCGAAGATCGGCACCTCCGCCCCGCGCCGCGCCTCGCAGCTGCTGGCGCTGGGCCTCGGGGTCGAGATCGTGCCGCTGCGCGGCAATCTCGACACCAGAATCTCCAAAGTCGCCAATGGTGAACTCGATGCCGTCGTGGTGGCCCGGGCCGGGCTGGCCCGCATCAACCGGCTCGATGTCGTGACCGAATCGCTGGAGCCGGTGCAGATGCTGCCCGCTCCCGCGCAGGGCGCGCTCGCTGTCGAATGCCGCAGCGAGGACACCGAACTCGTGACCATCCTGTCCGCCCTCGACGATGCCGGCACCCGTGCCGCCATCACCGCGGAGCGGGCGCTGCTGGCCGAACTGGAGGCGGGTTGCACCGCCCCGATCGGCGCGCTGGCCGAGGTCGTCGAATCCCTCGACGATGACGGCCGGGTGGTGGATGAACTGTCGCTGCGCGGATGTGTGGCGGCGATCGATGGCTCGGACACCATCCGGGCCTCTGTGGTCGGCTCGCTCGCGGACGCCGCGGAACTGGGCCGTGCACTGGCGCGTGAGCTCTTGGAGCTGGGGGCGCGCGACCTGCTCAGTGACCCCGGGGACAGCACACCGGTGGCCGAGCAATCCGACGACAGCAGCAGCAATCCCAGCCCAATGGAGAACATTCGATGAGCCGAGCGACGAAGAAGCACCCGGGTCGGATCCTTTTCGTTGGATCCGGGCCCGGTGATCCTGCGCTGCTCACCGTGCGTGCCCGCGAGGTGCTCGCCCGGGCCGAGCTTGCATTCACCGATCCCGATGTCGACAAGGGCGTGCTCGCCCTGATCGGCATCGCGGGCGAACCGGGCCCCGACGGGCAGCTGCCCGTCGATGTGCGCCCGGCGCTGGGTGATGCCGCCGAGGTCGCCAAGACGCTGATCGCCGAGGCCCGCAACGGTTTCGACGTGGTGCGCCTGGTGTCCGGCGATCCGCTGACCACCGATTCGGTGATCCAGGAGGTCAACGCCGTCACCCGCTCGCACCTGATGTTCGAGGTGCTGCCGGGCCTGTCGGCCGGAACCACGGTGCCCGCGTACGCGGGCATCGAATTGGGCTCCAGCCACACCGAGGTGGATGTGCGCGGTGAGGTGGACTGGGCGGCCGTCGCGGCGGCGCCCGGCCCGCTGGTGCTGCACGCCACCTCCGGGCATCTGGCCGAGACCGCCAGCGCGCTGGTGGAACACGGTATGGCCCCGCAGACCCCGGTGGCGGTGACCGTGCGCGGCACCACCCGGCAGCAGCGCACCATCGACGCCACCCTGGCCACGCTGAACAACGCCGCCTCGGAAATGGTCGGCCCGCTGGTCGTCACGGTCGGCAAAGAGGTCGAGAAGCGCGCCAAGACCTCCTGGTGGGAGTCGCGGGCGCTGTACGGCTGGACCGTGCTCGTCCCGCGCACCAAGGAGCAGGCGGGCGAGATGAGCGAGAAGCTCGTCATGCACGGCGCGATCCCGATGGAAGTTCCGACCATCGCGGTGGAGCCGCCGCGCAGCCCGGCGCAGATGGAGCGCGCGGTCAAGGGTCTGGTCGACGGCCGCTACCAGTGGGTGGTCTTCACCTCCACCAACGCGGTGCGCGCGGTGTGGGAGAAGTTCGGCGAATTCGGTTTGGACGCACGGGCTTTCTCCGGTGTGAAGATCGCCTGCGTCGGCGAGGCCACCGCGGAGAAGGTGCGCTCGTTCGGCATCAACCCGGAGCTGATCCCGAGCGGGGAGCAGTCCTCCGAGGGCCTGCTGGCCGATTTCCCGCCCTACGACGATGTTTTCGACCCGGTGAACCGGGTGCTGCTGCCGCGCGCGGATATCGCCACCGAGACGCTCGCCGAGGGTTTGCGCGACCGCGGCTGGGAGATCGACGATGTCACCGCGTACCGCACCGTGCGCGCGTCTCCGCCGCCCGCGGAGACCCGCGAGATGATCAAGACCGGCGGGTTCGACGCGGTGCTGTTCACCTCGTCCTCCACCGTCCGCAATCTGGTCGGTATCGCCGGTAAGCCGCACGCGCGCACCATCGTGGCCTGCATCGGTCCCAAGACCGCCGAGACGGCGATCGAATTCGGGCTGCGCGTGGATGTGCAGCCGGAGATCGCCCAGGTCGGCCCGCTGGTCGAGGCGCTCGCCGAGCATGCCGCGCATCTGCGCGCCGAGGGTCTGCTGCCGCCGCCGCGCAAGAAGAGCCGCCGCAGCCGCTAGCGAATTCGGCAGTCGCCGAAGCGTTCGCAGTCTCGGAACCGAGCCCCGCATCCACCGATGCGGGGCTCGGTCATTTCCGCGCGGTCTGTTCGCGGGCTTGTTCGTGGGACGTGGAATCCACTGCCCAAGAAAGTATCGGCATTTCACCTTCGCGTCCTCCCGCTAACGTTCAGCATCGAGTTCGAAACAGACAAAAAGGATGCGTTTTCGTGAAGCGAATGATTGTGAACACGGTTGCCGCGGTTGCCCTTTCGAGCGGTCTGCTCGCGGCCGGAACGGGTGCCGCGCTCGCCGCGCCGTCGGGCCTGCCCCTGGAACCGGCGCAGGATGTGGCCGGACCGCTCGACCCGTTCTTCGGCAGCGGCTCCGCCTCCGGTTCCGCACTGCTGCTCAAGTGCCTGACCAATGGTTCCTCGGTGATGCCGGGAGACCCGATGGGCTTCCCGGGCATGTGCGTCTGACAGCGGTATAGCCGTCAGGCTTCCCGATCACCCCCGGTGCGAAATCGCTCCCGGTTCGCGAAATCCAGGGTTCGGCAGGTCCTCTCGTCATGACGACGAGAGGACCTGTTCTTTTCACCCCGAAATCAGCGCTGGGCCTGCATCATGCGGCGCACCATGCGGCAGGTCGCATTCGAAGGCCAGTGCACGCCAACGGTTTCCGCGGTTTCGCGGATCTTGTCGTTGGTGGCGACATCGGCGCTGAAGGCGCCGGAATCCAATAGCGCGATGGCCAGACGCATGGCCTTGAGCCGCCGATTGTGCTGGATGTACCACGAGCGCGGCCGGCCCGCGGGCAGCGGCTGTTTGAACAGCGGCCGCCAGGTGTGATCGATCACGTCCCCCTTCTTGGGTACCGCTGCCTCATCGGACATGTTTGTCTTGCTGGACATGTTGGGTACGGCTGCAAGCACGACCAATCCTCCCGTCGCGATCAGAGTTCGAGGCGAGAAATCCCGCCGCGATCTCTTCGAACACATCTTCGATTCTACTCGCGACCACCGACAAAGTCTGCTGCTCACAATGCTTTCCGGGCCGTCCGCGACGCGGTGCGGGCCACTCGCGACGGGCATACGGGACGGGCATATCATCGCCGTATGACCGGAATGGACCGCCCACGGCGGTTGCGCCGTACCCCAGCTCTACGTCGCCTCGTGGCCGAAACCACCCTGCAGCCACGGCAATTGGTGCTCCCCATGTTCGTCGCCGACGGGCTCGACGAACCGCGTGAGATCTCCTCCATGCCGGGCGTCTACCAGCATTCGATGGATTCGCTGCGCAAGGCCGCGGTCGAGGCCGTCGCCGCCGGGGTGGGCGGGCTCATGCTGTTCGGGGTGCCGCGCCCCGAGGACAAGGACGCGGACGGATCGCAGGCCAGCGATCCCGAGGGCATTCTCAATCGCGGACTGCGCGCACTCGTGCACGAGGTCGGCGGATCCACGGTCGTCATGGCCGACACCTGCCTGGACGAATTCACCGATCACGGGCACTGCGGCGTCATCGGCAAGGACGGCGGCGTCGACAATGACGCCACGCTGCGCCGCTACGTGGATATGGCCATCGCGCAGGCCGAGACCGGCGCGGATCTGCTCGGCACCAGCGGCATGATGGACGGTCAGGTCGGCGCGATCCGCGAGGGTCTGGACGCCGCCGGGCACACCGATACCGCGATCCTGGCCTACGCCGCCAAGTACGCCTCGGCGTTCTACGGTCCGTTCCGGGAGGCGGTGGGTTCCTCGCTGGAGGGCGATCGCCGCACCTATCAGCAGGATCCGGCGAACCGGCGCGAGGCCATCCGCGAACTTGAGCTGGATCTGCTGGAGGGCGCGGATATCGTCATGGTGAAGCCCGCCATGTCGTATCTGGATATCCTGCGCGATGTCGCCGACCGTTCCACGGTGCCGGTGGCGGCGTATCAGATCTCCGGCGAGTACGCGATGATCACCGCGGCCGCGCAGAACGGCTGGATCGATCGGCGGGCCGCGATTCTGGAGTCGCTGTTGGGTATTCGGCGCGCGGGGGCGGATATGGTGCTGACCTACTGGGCCACCGAAGCCGCGCACTGGCTTGTCTGAACAGGCTCTGCCCACGGTGAATCCGATGATCCCCCCGACCGGCGCGCGCCCGGTGCCCGAGGACGTGCGCACCTCCGCTCAACTCTGGTGCGCTGCGCTGGCGGTCGGCGTGGTGCAGGCGATCGCGGTGCTGCTTGCGCAGCTGGGGCAGCGAGGTGAGTTGGCGCAGAAGCTGTTCGAGCAGGAGCAGGGTTCGCGCCAGCCGGTGACGCTGGCGGCCGCGCAGGTGCAGGTGCTGGTGGGTCTGGTACTGATCACGCTGCTGTGGCTGGTGCTCACGGGTGCGGGCACGGCCGTGGTCTTCCAGCTGTGGCGCGGAAAGAATTGGGCGCGAGCGATTCTCACCGGATACGGGTTGTTCCTGATCCTGGGCGCGGTGCTGGTGATGTTCGGGGTGAACACGCAGACCGGGACGGCGGGCGTGATCGCGGGCGGTGCTTCGATCGTGCAGGCGGTGCTGGCGGGCGGGGCCGTATTCCTTTGCTACCGAATCGAATCGGAGCCGTACTTCCGGCCCGGACCGCGGTGAGTACTGCGGAGTTTGTTACCGGCGTACTACCGGGTATGGTGAGGGCTGTCACAGAGAGTTCGGGAACCGGAAGTCGCTCGTCATGCGTTGTGCCATGGTGCGTTCGGCTCCGGAGAGGCGGAGGCAACGATGCGAGTGGTTATTCAGCAACCACACAGCCTTCGGCGCGATGTGCTGGGGTTGAGTCTGCTTTTCCTGTTCGGACTGCTCACCCTCGCCGTGCTGCTGATTCCCAGCCTGCTGGCCTGAGCACACCGCTCGCAGTGTGCCGTTCGTCCGTTTCGCGCGGTCCGGCTAGGTTCTACCTATGAGTGACCCCGTCGCGAACGTGCTGTTCTCCGAGCCCGGTGCGCGCTATCGCACCATTGCCTACGGTCCCGTGCTGTGTGGAATCGTGCTGGCGCTGGAGGTCATTCGCGGCGGCGAGGCGCACTGGTTCGGATTGATCTTCTGCGGGCTGCTGCTGGCCGGTTTCGTCTGGTTGCAGGTAATCGCCGGAAAACGGCATATCAGCGTCGAACTCACCCCCGACACGCTGCGCGAGGGCACCGAAACGCTGCCGCTGCGCAACATTGCCGAAGTGTTGCCCGAGATCGATGAAGAGTCCTGGGATGATGAGGACTGGGAGTCGGCGCGCGCACTCGGGGAACTCACCGGGGTGCCGCGGCGGCGCAAGGGCATCGGACTGAAACTGCGCGACGGCAGCCTGGTGCAGGCGTGGGCGCGCGATCACCACACGCTGCGCGCGGAATTGACCGCGGCGGTGGCGGCGCTCGACGGAACCGCGGCACCCGCGGCCGAGAGCGCGGTGGCCGACGCCGGACCGGCCGAGGGCGACGAGGAGAAGGAGGCGCGGTGATGCGGTGGCTCGCCGTGCTCGCCGAATTCGTGGTCGCCGCGGTGCTCGCCGCCGCGGCGGTGTGGTGCTGGCGCAATGGCATTCACACCACGTGGTTCAAACCGTCGGGGGATGTGCCCGGTTTCTCCGCGACCCGGTATTCGGGTCCGTGGCTGGCCGGAGCGGCGGCGCTGGTGATCATCGCCGGACTCGTCGGCATCGATCTGGTGGCGCGGGCGCTGCATCCGACACGCCGCGCGCAGGTGCGCGAAGAGCACTGATTACCGGTGTTCCGGGGGAGTGCGGGCGGAGAATGGAAGCCATGACGCTGATGCCTACACCCGCGTTCTCCTGGCAAGACCTACTGCCGGTCCAATTGAACTGCCTGCTCAGCACGGGCTTCGCCGCCCTCTGCCTGGGCATTCCGCTGTCGTAGCGGCGGCTGGCTCAGGCCACCGCCGCCTCCGACAGCCGAAAAGTGTTCAGCCCCAGTTCTGGTAAACATCCAGCACTCGCCCACCGCGCGATCCGGGGGCATTGACATAGATGACGACGGAGCCGTCGGGATGGTCGGCGGCTTCGGACACCACCTGCCGCAGTGAGGCGTGCACGCCGCCGGTGTCGTCCTTGTAGATCGTGGTGTCCGGCTTGAGCCCCGCACCCATTCGGCTCAGCGGTACGAACATGCTCACCACCGCGGGCACCGGCCCACCGGCCAGCCCGGCGGTCTCATCGTGGGAGAGCGCGAGCCCGATCCGTCCTTGATCGGGCTGCATGATCGGCGTCCCGGCGGCCGCCGTTCCGGCGCACGTCAGCACCCCCGCCGAAACTCCCGCTGCCACCAGTACTCCCGCACCGACACGCGCCACCCGCATACAGTTCAGCCCTCTCTCGATGTCTGATACCTGGATCGTGAGATTACGCACCAGCAACTATCCAGCGATCGATGTTGTCCCCGAACCATTCCGGCGTGTTGCCCCGATGCCACCGCATCCCCGCCAGCCGCACCGGCGCGTCGAGAGCGGTGCGAGGATCTCCGGCTATCGCGTTGCGCCGCGGTGTGGTGCGCGGGCTCGGGGTCGGGTGCGCTGGGGCTGAGCTTCTTGCGGATGCGAGCGGCGGCCCGGGATGCGAAGATGTCGGGTTGGGCTGTGGGACAGCGCACTCTCCTACACCCTGTCGTCGACGGGGATGCGACGGCTGAGAGACTGGGGGACGTGAGTTCTTCTCCGCGTGTGAGCCAGGCGTCGGTGCCGGTCTCAGCCCAGCTTTTCGAACGCGCCGCGGCGGTCATTCCGGGTGGCGTGAATTCGCCGGTGCGGGCCTTCAATTCGGTGGGCGGGACGCCGCGGTTCATCGCATCCGCGAGCGGCTACACGCTGACCGATGCCGACGGCAACGACTACATCGACCTGGTGTGTTCGTGGGGCCCGATGATTCTCGGGCACGCGCACCCCGAGGTCGTCGAGGCCGTGCGGCGCGCCGCCGTCGGCGGGCTGTCGTTCGGTGCGCCGACCGAGGCGGAGATTCTGCTGGCCGAGGCCATCGCGGCGCGGGTGGAACCCGTCGAGCGGGTGCGGCTGGTGAACTCCGGTACCGAGGCCACCATGAGCGCGGTCCGGCTGGCGCGCGGTTTCACCGGGCGCTCCAAGATCATCAAGTTCAGCGGTTGCTATCACGGGCATGTGGACGCGCTGCTCGCCGACGCCGGATCGGGCGTCGCGACGCTGGGCCTGCCGACCTCGCCGGGCGTCACCGGTGCGCAGGCGGCCGACACCATCGTGCTGCCGTACAACGATCTCGAGGCCGTGGCCGCGGCGTTCGCCGCCAATCCCGGGCAGATCGCGTGCGTGATCACCGAGGCCGCCGCGGGCAATATGGGCGCGGTCGCACCGCTGCCCGGTTTCAACGCGGGGCTGCGCAAGCTCACGCAGGACAATGGCGCGCTGCTCATCATGGATGAGGTCATGACCGGATTCCGGGTGAGCGCGGCCGGTTGGTACGGACTCGAGGGTGTGGCGGGCGACCTCTACACCTTCGGCAAGGTGATGAGCGGCGGTCTGCCCGCCGCGGCGTTCGGTGGTCGCGCCGAGATCATGAATCATCTGGCCCCGCTCGGCCCGGTCTATCAGGCGGGCACGCTGTCGGGTAATCCGGTCGCGGTGGCGGCGGGTCTGGCCACACTGCGCGCCGCCGATGCCGAGGTGTACGCCGCGCTGGATCGCAATTCGAAGCGGCTCGGCACCCTGCTCGGTGATGCGCTCGCGGCCGAAGGCGTCCGGCATCAGGTGCAATTCGCAGGCAATATGGTGAGCGTGTTCTTCGCCGACACCCCGGTCACCGACTATGCCGCCGCCAAGGCGGCCGAGACCTGGCGTTTCCCCGCCTTCTTCCATGCCCTGCTCGCGGCGGGCGTGTACGCGCCCCCGAGCGCCTTCGAGGCCTGGTTCGTCTCCGCGGCACTCGACGAGGACGCATTCGATCGCATCGCCGCCGCCCTCCCCGCCGCCGCGCGTGCCGCGGCCGCCGCCACCCCCGAAGGATCCGCCGCGTGACCTCCCAGCCCGAGACCGGTCTACCCGCCCCGGCCCCCGTCCCCCTCACCCCCGCCGAGGCCTCCCGCCTGCTGGACTCCATCCGCCAGGCCGAAGACGAACTCGCCGAAACCGGCGAGAACATCGCGGTCTCCCCGGCCGAATCCGCAACGCCCGCAGCCGAATCCGCAACGCCCGCAGCCGAATCCACAGCACCTGTGGCTGAGGCTGCTGCGGCCGGGAACGCCGCGCCTGCCGCCGCCAAATCGAAGAAGGCGCCGCGCAGGAAGAAGACTGCCGCTCCGAAGCCCGATGCCGAGTCGCCGGTCGCGTCCGAGACCGAGGCCGTTGACGTGGTCGACGAAAATCCCGATGTCGCGGGTGCAGCGGTGAGCGCGGAGCAGGAGGCGTCGCCCGCCGATCTCGCGGCGATCGTCGCCGAGTGGAATGCCGCGTCGGCCGCCGATGCCAGCCGGTCCGCCGCTGCCGTCGCCGCCGCGGTGGAGGACGCCGATCGGGCCGACGCGGGTGCCGCCGCGGTGGATTTCTTCGCCGACGCGGTGTCGATCGGTGAGCCTGCCAAGGCCGATGTGGTTTCGGCCGGTCTTGATACGCCCGC
Organism: Nocardia sp. NPDC056000; assembly: GCF_042269265.1. Lineage (NCBI taxonomy): Bacteria > Bacillati > Actinomycetota > Actinomycetes > Mycobacteriales > Nocardiaceae > Nocardia > Nocardia sp. NPDC056000. Next base: position 157,608 of record NZ_JBHJXS010000008.1, read on the forward strand.
CACCGGTTTCGCCGCTGTTGTCGAGGTGGCGGCGGATGAACCGTCCGCTGCCGATGCGCACACCGATGCGGATGATGCCGTGACCGAGCCCTCGGGCGTGACGGAGACTTCGACCGCAGTCGAGTCGGGCGAAAGCGCGCTCGCCGCAAGCGGTTTCGTGCTGCCCGGTGATGTGGCCGATGATGTCGAGACCATCGTGCACGTGATGCGGCACGGTGAGGTGCACAATCCCAAGGGAATTCTGTACGGCCGCCTGCCCGGATTCCAGTTGTCGGTGACGGGGCGGGCGCAGGCGCAGGCCGTGGCGCGTTCGCTGGCCGATCACGATATCGCGCTGGTGGTGGCGTCGCCGCTGCAGCGCGCGCAGGAGACCGCGGAACCCATTGCGGCACACCACGGTGTGATCATTCGTACCGATGACAACCTGATCGAGGCGGGCAATACCTTCGAGGGCCTGCGGGTCTCGATGAGTGACGGCGCGCTGCGCAAGCCCCGGCATTGGTGGAAGATGCGCGATCCGTTCACGCCGTCCTGGGGTGAGCCGTATCTGCAGATCGCGCATCGCATGCTGGCCGCGGTGAACAAGGCCCGGGTCGAGGCGGCGGGCCGCGAGGCCGTGCTGGTCTCGCATCAGCTGCCGGTGTGGACGCTGCGCCGTTTCCTGCAGGGCCAGCGCCTGTGGCATGACCCGCGTAACCGGCAGTGCTCGCTCGCGTCGATGACTTCGCTTGTGTACCAGGGCGATACGTTGATCGATATCGTCTACAGCGAACCCGCGGGCACCTCGGATCCCAAGGTGACGGGGGCATGAGCCGGTCCGCGTCCCGGCCCGGTCGTATCGTGTCGATCCTGCTGGCGAGCCTGTCCCTGGTGGCGGTGCTCGCCGGTTGCTCGACCGCGGGCAAGGACGCGGTGGCGCAGGGCGGGACCTTCGATTTCGTCTCGCCCGGCGGTAAGACCGATATCTTCTACGATCCGCCGGAATCGCGCGGCACCATCGGCAAGCTGTCCGGCCCGGATTTGATGACGGCGGGGAAGACCACCTCGGTGGACGACTTCCCCGGCAAGGTCGTGGTCATCAATCTGTGGGGTCAGTGGTGTGGCCCGTGCCGCGCGGAAGCGCCTGCGCTGGAACAGGTTTACGAGGCCACCCGGGACAAGGGTGTCGCCTTCCTGGGTATCAATGTGCGCGATAATCAGCAGGACAAGGCGCAGGATTTCGTCACCGACAACAAGGTCGGCTACCCGTCGATCTATGACCCGTCGATGCGGAGTCTGCTCGCGCTGGGCGGCAAATTCCCGACCAGCGTCATTCCGACCACGATCGTGCTGGACCGCGATCACCGTGTCGCCGCGGTGTTCCTGCGTTCGCTGCTCGCCTCGGATCTGCAGCCGACGGTGGACAAGCTGGCCAAGGAAGGTCAGCAGTGAGCGTGACAGTCCTTGCCAGCGTGGGTGATTCGTTCCAGCAGACCGCCGCCACCGGCCCGCTGCTGCTCGCGCTCGGCGCGTGCGTGCTGGCGGGTCTGGTGTCGTTCGCGTCGCCGTGCGTGGTGCCGCTGGTGCCGGGTTATCTGTCCTATCTCGCGGGTGTGGTCGGCGCCGAGGCTCCGCCGGTGACGGTGGAGTCCGCGCAGCGCACGGCGGTCGCCGAACGCAATCGCGGTCGTATGCGAGTGGCGGGCGCGGCCGGATTGTTCGTACTCGGCTTCACCGTCGTTTTCGTGCTGGCCTCGGCCACCGTCTTCGGCACCATTCAAGCCTTGAATGTGAATCGTGAACTGCTGCAACGCATCGGCGGCGGCGTCACGATTCTGATGGGCCTCGCCTTCATCGGCTTGATTCCGGCATTGCAGCGCGATACCCGGATGGAACCGCGCCGCCTGAGCGGCCTGATCGGCGCACCGCTGCTGGGCGCGGTGTTCGCGCTCGGCTGGACGCCGTGCCTGGGCCCCACGCTGTCGGGTGTGATGGCGGTGTCCGCGGGTACCGAGGGCACCACCGCCGCGCGCGGTGTCGCCCTCATCGTGGCCTACTGCCTGGGCCTGGGCCTGCCCTTCGTGATCCTGGCGTTCGGTTCGGCGACCGCGTTGCGCGGTGTCGGCTGGTTGCGCCGTAATTCCCGCACCATTCAGGTGATCGGCGGCATCCTGCTGGTTGTCGTCGGCATCGCCCTGGTGACCGGGGCGTGGGACCAGTTCATCTCCTGGATCCGCGACGCCTTCGTCTCGAATGTGACCCTGCCGATCTGATGACTGCCACCGTCGAAACCCCCGCCCCCGCCCGCCCGCCGCGACAGTCGTTGCCGCGCAAGGCTTTCGCCGTGCTGCGCAATACCTGGCGCGGTTTGACCAGTATGCGCACCGCGCTCATGCTGCTGTTCCTGCTGGCGCTGGCCGCGATTCCGGGCGCACTGCTGCCGCAGCGCAGTCTGAACAAGCAGAAGGTCGATCAGTACATCGCGGACCGGGCGACGCTCGGTCCGTGGATGGATCGCCTGCAATTGTTCGACGTGTTCTCCAGCGCGTGGTTCACGGCCGTCTATGTGCTGCTTTTCGTTTCGCTGGTGGGCTGCATTCTGCCGCGCGTGCTCGATCACTATCGGGCATTGCGCACGCCGCCGGTGAAAGCGCCGCGCAATCTGTCGCGGTTGCCGCACAACTTCAGCGGTTCCGATGCCGCCACGCCGGATGCGGTGATCGAGCGGGCGCGCAAGGAATTGCGCGGCTGGCGCACCGTGGTGCAGCCGGGCACGCGCGAGGGTGAGATCACGCTCTCGGCGGAGAAGGGCTACACCCGCGAGGCGGGCAATCTGGTTTTCCATTTGGCGCTGGTGGGTCTGCTGGCCGCGATCGCCATCGGCAAATTGTTCGGGTACGAGGGCAATGTGGTGGTCATCGCCGATGACGGCCCGGGTTTCTGCACCACGTCCCCGGCGGTATTCGATTCGTTCCGCGCGGGCAATGTGAACGACGGCACCGGTTTGTCGCCGATGTGCGTGCGGGTCAAGGACTTCAAGGCCGACTATCTGGAGAACGGCCAGGCCGCCATGTTCTCCTCGAATATCCAGTATCAGTCGGGTGCGGATCTGGAGTCGGGGACCTGGCGGGACACCAGCATTCAGGTGAATCATCCGCTGCGGGTCGCGGGGGACCGGGTCTATTTGCAGGGCCACGGTTTCGCGCCGACGTTCACGGTGACGTTCCCGAATGGCAAGACCCGCACCGAGACGATTCAGTGGAAGCCGGACGACGCGACCACATTCCTGTCCTCGGGTGTGCTGCGCATCGATCCGCCGGGCGGTATGTATCCGAGCGAGGATGAGCGGCGTAAGCATCAGGTCGCGATCCAGGGTTTGTTCGCGCCGACCGCGCTGCTGCACGGTTCGCTGCTGACCTCGATGTATCCGGCGATGCGGGATCCGATGGTCGCTGTCGATATCTATCAGGGCGATACGGGCCTGGATACCGGTCGCGCGCAGTCGCTGTTCTCGCTGGATCCGGAGATGATCAAGCAGGGGCGGCTGGTCAAGGAGCAGCGGGTGAATTTGAAGCCCGGTGACACCTCGACGCTGTCCGACGGCACCAAGGTGACCTTCGACGGTGCCAAGGAATTCGTGAATCTGCAGGTGTCGCATGATCCGGCGCAGCAGTGGGTGCTGATCTGCGCGCTCACCATGATGGCGGGTCTGCTGGTGTCGCTGCTGGTGAAGCGGCGGCGCATCTGGTTGCGGGTGTACCCCGGCGCCGAGGCCGATGGAGTACGACGTACCGTAGTAGAAATGGGTGGATTGGCCCGCACCGACCAGGCCGGTTGGGGCGGCGAATTCGACCGACTGCGTGAGCGGCTGCTGACCGAGAACACGGGAGACAAGTAATGCCGATCGACGAGAACATCGCCTCCTACAGCGATCTCGCCTTCAAATCGGCCATCGTGATCTACGCGCTGGTCTGGATCATGCTGGTGTGGCAGTTCGCCATCACCCGCAGCGTGCCCACCACCGCGCGGGAACTGGTCACCGCGGGCGGCGGCTCGGACAAGGCTCCCGAACCCGCCCCGGATGTGCCCGGCCGCGTGGTGCCGACCGAGCGCGCCAAGCGCCCGTTCCCGGAACGTCTGGGCAATATGGCTTTCGCGGTGCTGTTCGTCGGTTTCGGCGCGCACGCGGTGTCGATTGTGCTGCGTGGCTTCGCGACTCACCGTTTCCCGCTCGGCAATATGTTCGAGTTCATCAGCATGGCCTGTGCCGCCGCGGTTTTGCTGGGCCTGGTGCTGCTGCGTGATCAGCGCTACCGCGCCATGTGGGCGTTCCTGCTGGTGCCGGTGCTGGTGCTGCTGTTCCTGGCGGGCACCAAACTGCATGTCGACGCGGCCCCCGTGGTTCCGGCCCTGAAGTCCTACTGGCTCCCGATCCACGTCACCGTCGTCTCCATCGGCAGCGGCGTCTTCCTGGTGTCGGGTGTGGCGAGTCTGCTGTTCCTGTTCCGCATGTGGCAGCCCGCGGGCCTCGAATCCGACAACCTGCTCGGCCAGTTGGCCCGCCGCCTCCCCGACGCCCAGCTACTGGACCGGCTCGCCTACCGCACCACCATCATCGGCTTCCCCATTTTCGGCACCGGTGTAATCCTCGGCGCGATTTGGGCCGAAGCCGCCTGGGGCCGCTTCTGGGGCTGGGATCCGAAGGAAACCTGCTCCTTCATCGCCTGGGTCCTGTACGCCGCCTATTTGCATGCCCGCGCCACCTCCGGCTGGCGGGATACGAAGGCCGCGTGGATCAATATCGCGGGTTTCGTGGCGATGCTTTTCAACCTCTTCATCATCAATATCGTGGTGAGCGGTCTGCATTCGTATGCGGGCTTGAACTAATACCTTTCGGCCCCCGTGGCCGATCGCAGTGTCGCCGAACACAATTGGCCCGAGTGCGTATAACGGTACTCGGGCTTGATTTGCCGACCGCGATCGGATAGAACTTGTTCCGTTGCCTTTCGCAACGTGAAACGTTCTGCGCGCCATCTCATTCGAGCGCGCACGGGGTCGGGAGAATTAGGAAAATCATGCGTCGCACCATGCGTAATTTCGGTCGTAAGGCTCTTATCGCGGCATTGCCGCTCGCCGTCGGCATTGCCGTCGTTGGGTCGGGAACCGCCTCCGCCGACGCTCCTGTCGGAATCCTCCAGCCCGCCGCCGTGACGCAGGTGATCTCGGCCGAGCAGGCCCCGATCGCGGTGCAGCAGGCCGCTCCGGTCGCCGAGGCCGCGGCCGTCGTCGAACAGCCTGCGGTGCAGGATGAGGTGCAGCCGGTCGCGGCCGCGCAGGAGATCGCCACCAATCCCAATGCGGCCAACCATGATCCGCTGGGCAATGGCGCCGCCGCCGGCGCGATTGTCGGCGCCGTGGTCGGCGCGGTCGTCTGTGCCGCCACCATCGTCGGTATCGTGCTGATCCCGCTGTGCGCCCTCGGCCCGGCCTTCCAGGGCGCGCTCGTCGGCCTGATCGTCGGGGCCATCGCCCCCGACGTCATCCCGCAGGTTCTGCCCTGATCCCTCGGGGTAGGTAGCTCCATATTTTGGGGGCAGTCGAATTCGATTCGACTGCCCCCGAAGTGTTTTCGGGGCGGGAGTGTGTGCCGGGGCACTCGGCGGACAGCTCCGCGGCGAATGAGTGCGACATCACGTCACAGTAATCTTCAGTCGATACCGCGGGTGCTTGTACTGTGCTGATGTCTGTTACAGCATGTACCGGAAACCCTTGGGAGAAGACGTGATCGACCCCGCGACAGCCGTCCTGCCGGTCGGCATCTGGCTCACCCTGCGCGTCGCCTCACACCTCGGCGGCGGCACCGACCTCGACTATCGGGGGCGCGAACAGCGCGCCGCCTATACGCTCACGCACCAGCCGCGCGGGCTAGCGCATATAGGGCGTCGCCTGCACCCAGTGAAAACCGCGGGAGACCGCGGGGAAGTGGTCCAGGGGGACCAGCGTCAGCCGCATATGGATCGGGCGGCCCGCTAGCGAACCATCCAGGATCAGTTGATTCGGTTGCGGCTGTTCGTAGTTCAGGCTGGCGAACGTCCGCGCCGAATCCTGGGCGATGGTGATGGTGCGCCGGTCGGTATCGATCTCGGCCGGGAAAGCCAGCAGGGAATCGTCCATGCGCTGTGCGGTGACGGCGGTCGGGATATCGAAGATGATGCGCCGCAAGCGATCCGAGGCGTTCGGCAGGCCGCCGTGCGATCCGTCGCGGAAATCGACCAGGGCGGGCACCTGCTGACCGGCGACGGTGTATTCGGTGACATTCCAGATGCCGTACAGCGGTGACTGCGGGCGGGCGCTGCCGTAGGTCTGCCAGCCGTCGTATCCCTCGCTGATGGCGGTGAACAGCAGCCAGCCGCCGAAAATCAGTTGGGCCGCAAGCATTATCCGATTCCCGCGGCGACTGCCGAAGCGCAGCTCCGGAACACGCGCGGGCACCGTCCGGCCGATCAGCGCCCGCACCGTGCGTCCGATATCGGGGGTCGCGAGCACCACCGCGAGGATGAGCAATTGCAGTGAGAAGATTTTCACCGGCACGTCGAACGTCAAATTCAGCAGCGCCACCTGCAATGTCACGATGAACGCGAGCACCGCCCCCAGCCCCGCGGTGACCGGCAGCACCAGTAGCAGCGCCGCCGTGACTTCCGCTGCCCCCAAGGCGATTTCATACGGTTCGGACAGTGATGTCTGTGCCCACAGCACCGACATCGGACTCATATCCCCGAATGGTTCCACCAGCCGCTGCAGAATCATCGACATCTGCGACGGCAGCAATTTCACCATCCCGTACAGCAGCAGCGCACTCACCAGCGCGGCCCGCAGCAGCAGTCGGAACCACCCGTACAGCCGCGCGTAGTCCCCGCGCCGCCGATCCAGCACCGACCACACCCCGGTCACCGCGATCGCCACCAGCAACCAGGTGAATACCGAAACCCACTGCGCCGCAGTATCTCCACTCCCCGTAGGCGTGAAATCGACCACGGTGCCGAACACCTGCGATCCGACCCAATCGGTCAGCGGATGCAATGCCGTCCACGTCCCCAACTCGGTCACCGATTCCTGCGACACCCCGAGCGACCGAAACAGCGCCGTCGCCAGCCACACCCCCGCCATCCCCAGCCCCACGAACACGAACCCGAACCGAAAAGCCATGCGCGCCAACGGATGCCATCGATCCACCCCGCCCGGCTCGGTATCCGCCCCAACCACCTCGGCCGTCAACTGCGCAACCACGATCTTCCCTCCCACGGCCCCGACGGCCAATTCCTTTGCAGGTCAGAACGTTATTGCGCCCCCCGCCCCCGGTGAATCCGGCAAAACCCTTGCCCCAACCCCCACTGCCCCCAGAATTCGTGCCCCCGATTTACGATCGGCATACCCGTCACGAGCCAGGAGTAGCGAATGCACGCCAAACGCATAGTCACCAATCTGCCGGTGGCCGATATCGAGGCCGCGAAAGGTTTCTACATCGACTTTCTCGGCCTGAGCGTCGAAGAGTTCAATCTGGGCTGGGTGGCCCGCTACACCTCGCCGGAGACCGGCGCGAATCTGCAACTCGTCAGTGGTGACGCCACCGCACCGGTCGATTCGGTGATCTCGGTGATGACCGACGACGTCGACGCCGCCTACGCGGAGGCGATGAAACTCGGCTACGAAATCGTCCATCCGCTGACCACGGAGGAATGGGGCATCCGCCGCTTCTTCGTCCGCGACCCCGACGGCAACGTCCTCAATATCGCCGCCCACCGCGACTGACGCGGCGGTAGCGCAGCAGCGGGCCCAGTTCGCCGGGGACGGTGGCGAAGTGGGTCAGGCCGAGGCGTTCGAGGATTGCCGATGAGGCGGTGTTGGCCTCGTCGACCTCACCGTAAATCGCTGGGAGAGACAGGCTTTCGAGGGCGTAGTCGATGACCGCGCCGGCGGCCTCGGTGGCGTAGCCCCGGCCCCGGGATTCGGGGGTGAGGCTGTAGTAGATCTCCTGGCCGAGGTCGTCGAGGGGGCGTAGGCCCGCGGTGCCGATGAAGGTGTCGGTGGTGATGAGCCAGAGGCCGTGGCCGGCGGTGGTGAAGGTGTGTTGGCTGGTGGTGATGGTGTGGGAAATCTCTTCGGGGGTGAGGGTTTTGCCGTCGAAGAGGAATTCGCGGACCGCGGGGGTGGTCCAGTGGGCGAGCAGGGTGGGGTGGTCGGCGGGGGTGACCGGGGTGAGGGTCAGGCGCGCGGTGGTGAGGGTGGATGCGGGCATTTCGCCGATTCTGGTGGGGGCGGGGGCGATGCGCACATGAATATCCCCGCCGGGCGGTAGCGGCGGCGGGGATGCGGGGGAGTCAGGGGGCGGTGTCGCCGAGGTCGGCGTTGGCCAGTTTCACCGCTTCGGCGGTGGCTTCCTTGGCGCGGGCGCGGTCCCATTTGTGGTTGTCGGTGTGATTGTTCTCCGCGACCTTGGCCTGCATCGGTTCGAGCAGGGGATCGGGGGGCGGGCCGGTGCCGGAGGCCAGGCGGGCGTCGTCGACTTCGCGGCGTTGCTCACGGCGTTCGGCGGCATGGGTGTCGCCCTGCTTGCGGCGTGCGTCCTGCGAGAGGTTCTCTTCCTTGTCCATGGGGCACCTTCCGGTCGCGTCGGGTGACACCAGTATGCGCTCGGAAAAAGAGGCCGGTCGGTTTGCTAGAAGAATGCCGACCGGACCTCGAAAACATCAGTGATCGGGAGAACCGGGTTCGCCGTCCCGGTGCTGGCGGGATAACCGCCAGAGAAAATCGGGATCGTCATCGGGACCGATGATGCGGTTGCGTGGTGCCGATGCTGTGCCGGTGCGGGCCGGTCGCTGGGGGCCGAAAGCTTTCCAGCACAACATCACGACGGCCACTACCGCGATCAGTGCCAACAGGTACGTCACGTCGCTCACCTCCTGCCAACGAGGGTAATCCGTGTCCGTACCCGCGGCACCGCGGAAACGGTAAATAGGGGTTAGACGCGGGTCGCCTCGGTGGTGAGAGACCGGAGAAGCTGCAGAACTTCGCTTTCGCGGAACCGGCGGTGACCGCCCGGAGTCCGCAATGAGCCGAGCCGTCCCGCATGAGCCCACCGGGTAACGGTCTTCGGATCGACATGGAACATTGCTGCTACCTGGCCGGGGGTGAGCAGGGTGTCCTGGCTGTTGACGGAACCCATTACGCGGCTCGCCGCGGTGAACGCAGTCATTCGCAAACCTTTCCGTTTTGTCAGATCCCTCATCAGTAGCGACATCGTTGCACTGCACCCCCCGAGTGTTCGAACAGTCTCGATTTGGTAAAGGGGAAGTAATAGACAAAACGGATATCCGTACTGTGTTCGCGGTCACTGACTACTCCGGAGTAGCGAATATCCAGCGACATTCGGGCGGAGGGCACCGCATATGCCCGAATCCCCGTCACCTAGGCTGTCAGCGTGAGTGACGCAACCCCACCGGAGAGCGCGGGCCGCCGGCTGGCCAAACACCTGGCCCTCTACACCGTCGCCCGGCTCGGCCTGGTCGTCGTCATCGCCGCGATCATCCTGGGCGTGGCCGCCATCGTGAAGGTCGACATCCCGCTCATCGTGGCCGCGCTGTTCGCGCTGCTCATCGCCATGCCGCTGTCGCTGCTGCTGTTCAAGAAGCTGCGGACGCAGGTGAACAAGGACATCGCCGCCGTGGACGCCAAGCGGCGCAGTGATCGCGAACAGCTCATGACGCGACTACGCGGCGAAGACCAGTGAAGCGCTGTGATCGCTCGGCGCCCCGCGACTGGGTCGACAACGCGGTCCGGCTGATCGACGCGGACGCCCAGCGCAGCGCCGATACCCATCTGCTGCGCTATCCACTGCCCGCCGAATGGGGCGTGCAGCTGTACCTCAAGGACGAATCCACCCATATCACCGGCAGTCTCAAGCATCGGCTGGCGAGATCGCTGTTCCTGTATGCCATCTGCAATGGCTGGATCACCGAGGGCACCACGGTGGTGGAGGCTTCGTCCGGTTCGACTGCCATCAGCGAGGCGTACTTCGCGAAACTGCTGGGCCTGGACTTCGTGGCGGTCATGCCCGCCACCACCTCGCCGGAGAAGATCGCGCTCATCGAGGCGCAGGGCGGCCGCAGCCACCTGGTCGAAAAAGGCCCCGAAATCTATACCGAGGCAGCGCGTTTGGCGCGCGAGTGCGACGGCCACTATATGGACCAGTTCACGCACGCCGAGCGGGCGACGGACTGGCGCGGCAATAACAACATCGCCGAATCGATCTTCCAGCAGCTGGCTCTGGAGACGCATCCGGTGCCGGAGTGGATCGTGGTCGGCGCGGGCACGGGCGGCACCAGCGCGACCATCGGCCGCTATATCCGGTATCGCCGCCACGCCACCAAACTGGCCGTGGTCGATCCGGAGAATTCGGCCTTCTACGGCGGCTATGAGCTCTCCGACGCGGGCTATCAGACCGGGATGGGTTCCCGGATCGAGGGGATCGGCCGCCCGCGGGTGGAGCCGTCCTTCGTCGGCCAGGTCGTGGACTGCATGCTCGAGGTGCCGGACGCGGGTTCCATCGCAGCCGCGCGGCATGCGAGTCAGGTGCTCGGCCGCCGGGTCGGCGGTTCCACCGGCACCAATCTGTGGGGTGCGTTTGCCCTGATTGCCGACATGATCGCGGCCGGTCGCACCGGCAGTGTGGTCACCCTGCTCTGTGATGGCGGGGACCGTTATGCCGGAACCTATTTCAATGACGCGTGGGTTGCCGGTCAAGGGCTGAGCCTGGACGAACCGACCGCGATCATCGATCGATTCATCGCCACCGGTACTTGGTCGGGCTAGTTTTCGCACCGCACAGGGCTCGGCTGAGAAGGGCCGCTCACCCCTCCGATTGATTGCTGATGATTTGCTGCAACGGTTGGGTTGGTGCTTGCTCGCGAAGTGAAGCATTCATGTTCGGTCGTTCGGGGGATAACTCCCGCGTCTCATCGGCGTTAATAGCCCTTGACGCTTTTGGCATTTCGCGCAGCACTGGACGAGTGACCGCCATGGGTTGATCGACCCCCGCGCCGACCACCAACATCCAGGACTGCAGGGTCGAGGAGGTGCGCCAGATGTTCATTCGCAACTCGGTGATGGCGAGGGTTTTCGGATCGCGCACCACCTTGCTGCGATCGCGTCGCTCACTGGACAGACTCTCATCGCGCCACATGGCCTCGAACTCCGGACTCGCCGTGCAGTTCTCGATAATCCGCGAAGTGTGCTGATCGGGGCCATGCCGGGCGAGCAGCATCCGGAACATGCCGAGGGTCTGCCGCGTCTCGCTCTCCCAATCGACCAGTACGGTCCGGGCCACCGGATTCAGCAGCAGCCATTCCACGTAGTTGGTGCCGGGGTCGAGCTGCGGGAAGGTCTCCGCGTGCGCGGCATTCACGGCCAGCACGTCCAGGGTTCCGGAGATGTACGCCGCGATCTTGGGGTTGAGCAGGTGCAGGTACTCCAGATCGGTGGCGGTCGGATGATCCGGGGTGCCGCGCGGGAACGGTCCCTCGGCCAGGGTGAGCGCGTATTCGAACTCGACGGCCCGCAGTTCCAGTGCGGTGCCGAGGGATTCGACGACGCGGCGGGAGGGATTCGCGCCGCCCTCGATCTTGGTCAGATAGGGCACGGACAGGTTGGCGAGCCATGCCAGTTGCGGGCGGGTGAGGTTCGCGATTGTCCGGCGCTGGCGAATGTACTCGCCGAACGTGGGTACTCCATTCATTACTTAGGGTGACCTTACTAGGGTGGGGCGGTATCCCGTTTTCGCCCCAGTTTGAAACAACAACAAATCTGAAGTCGCGCCGGGTCGCCCCGGTTTCCGGTCGTGTCAATTTTCGTTGACACGCTCGCGACGTCAACGTAAATTGACGTCATGAGTGAAGCAACGACTCTGGCGGCCGCCGCAGGCAGCCCCGACCCGCAGGTCGGACTCCGCGCGGTCCTCGCCCTGCGCCGGCTGCTCGAGCGACTCGAGGCCATCCAGGTCACCAACGCCCGCAAGCAGGGCTGGTCCTGGCAGGCCATCGCCGACTCGCTCGAGGTCAGCAGGCAGGCGGTCCACCAGAAGTACAACCGGAAGGGCGGTATCCGCTGATGTTCGAACGATTCGACAAGGCGGCCAAATACGCGATCGTCATCGCGCAGGAGGAAGCGCGCGAACTGCGTTCGCCAGCCGTCGAAATGGAGCATGTGCTGCTCGGGCTGCTGGTCAGCCCGGACGCGGGGCTCAAACAGGTGCTCGCCGATCACGGCTACACCGCCGAAGGCGTGCGAGAAGCGCTGGCGCGCAAGCGAACCACCGAACCCCTCGGTGAAGAGGACGCGGCCGCGCTGCGCTCCATCGGCATCGATCTGGACGCCGTGCGGGAAAGTCTGGAGGCCACCTTCGGCGAGGACGCGCTCGAACGGGCGGTCCCGGTGGAGGAACCCAGGCGCGGGCGCATGCGCGGCTGGGGAATCGCCAACGGGCACATCCCCTTCGACCGGGACGCCAAGAAGGTATTGGAGCTGTCCCTGCGCGAGGCGCTCACCCGGGGTGACGATCGCATCGAGGCCGGGCACATTCTGCTCGGCATCCTGCGCGCCCCCAATGCCGCGACGCGGCGACTGCTCGGCGACGAGACCGCGACCAGGACGCTGCGCGCCGCCGTCGGCGACTACCTCGATCACGCGGCCTGAGGCGGACGGGGTGCGAACGCGTGTGAAGATCACCCTCCGACGCGTTCGCGCCCTACGATCGGGGCATGACGCTCCTGCTACGTCTGCTGATCAACGGTGTGGCCATCTGGCTCGCGTCCGTATGGGTCGGCGGAATCGAGATCCACGGTCCCGACGATCCGGCCACGACCACCGACAAGATCCTCGTCATCGCGGTGATCACGGTCATCTTCACCATCGTGAACGCGCTGGTGAAGCCGCTGGTGAAACTGCTGTCACTGCCGCTGGTGGTGTTGACGCTCGGGCTCTTCCTGCTGATCGTCAACGCGCTCATGCTGTGGCTGACCTCGAAGATCACCGAGCACACCGATTACCAGCTGCATGTGAACGGATTCTGGGCCGCGTTCTGGGGCGCCATCATCATCACGCTGGTGAACTGGGTGCTCGGCGTGCTCGTCCCCGACGAGGACTGAACGACTCAGCCGAAGGCCAGCGCCAGTCCGGTCACGACCGACCAGATCAACAGCGCCAGGCCCGTACCGGCAAGGGCGGGAATGAGTCCCGGCCCGTTCTTGCCGGTGCGGACCGGCTCATTGGCCTTGATCGCCAGCGGCAGCGCGAGCAGACCGGCCAGCGCCCACGGGGTGCGCGCGGCCAATGCCAGCGTGGCCAGGAACGGGACCGCCAGCAGCACGATATGCAGTGTGCGCGTACGGGTATCGCCCAGGCGCACCGCGAGCGTGGTCTTACCGGTGACCGAATCGGTCGGGATATCGCGCAGATTATTGGTGACCAGCACCGCGCTGGAGAACGCGCCCACCGCGACCGCACAGGCCAATCCGGCCCAGTCGACGCGTCCGGCCTGTACGAACTGGGTGCCGAGCACCGCGACCAGGCCGAAGAACACGAAGACCGCGATCTCACCGAAACCGCTGTAGCCGTACGGATTTCGGCCGCCGGTGTAGAACCAGGCCCCGGCGAGGCAGGCCGCGCCCACGATCAGCAGCCACCAGGCGCTGGTCAGGACCAGGATCAAGCCGAGCACAGCGCCCAGGACCAGGCAGCCGATGGCGGCATTGCGGACCGCCTGGGGCGACGCCAGTTTGGAGCCGACCAGGCGCAGCGGCCCGACCCGCTCGTCATCGGTGCCGCGAATACCGTCGGAATAGTCGTTGGCGTAGTTCACGCCGATGATGAGGGACAGCGAAAGCAGCAGGCACAGCACCGCTTTCCACCACACCGCCCCGTCGATCGAGGCGGCGGCCCCCGTGCCCGCCAGGACCGGAGCGATCGCGTTCGGCAGAGTGCGCGGCCGAGCGCCCTCGATCCACTGTGCTGCTGTAGCCATGTATCGCAGCCTAGTGCGAGGGTTCCGGCCGCACCCGTCAGCGTGTCGGGCGGGGCGCGCTCAGGCTTCCACGGCGGGGCGTGCTCAGGCTTCCGCGGCGGCCTTCAATTGCGCCAGGCCCTTCTCGAAGTCCTTGCCGATCATGGAATCCATCGGCATGAGCTTGGCCATGAACGCCATCAGGCCGCTGCGCTCACCGGTCATCCGCCAGCTGACGGCGGTGCCCTCGGGTTGCGCGATGAATTCGAAGGTGACCTGATTGGTGTTCCGGATCGGCTTCTCGAAATTCAATCGAATGCCGATGGCCTGCGAGGTGACCGAGGTGATCTCCATATCGCCGCGGCCCGCCTTGCGGTTGCCACTCCAGAAATACCGGGCGCCGATACCGCGATCGGCCCCGCTGTACGTGCGTTCCATGGCCGGATCCAGACCCTCCCACGGCGACCACTGCTGCCACTGGTGGAAGTCGTCGACGAGTGCTTGGATCCGGGCGGGATCGGCCTTGATGACCGTTTCCCGGTGGATGTCGAATGCGGCCATGATCGCCAGCGTAGGGGACCGCACCGACGGATCCGGTGAATCGGGCGTCCTCCGCGTCGCTCACCTAGGATTGGCAAGGAATGTTTTCGGAAACAGGCAGTGCCAACGGCGCCGGGAGTACCCGGCCGGCACCCGCGAGCGACACGGTCCTGCTGGCCCTGCTGGGCGAGGTCGCCGTACGTCGCGACGGCGGGCTCGCACCCGTACCCGGAGCCCGGGCGCGCCTGCTGGTCGCGGCCCTGGCCACGCATCCCGGTCGCAGCCGCAGCGCGCAGGCATTGATCGACGACGTCTGGGGTGAGGATCCGCCGCGCGCCCCGATGAACGCGCTGCACACCCAGGTCTCCCGGCTCCGCTCCACCCTGCCCGAGGGCGCGCTGGAGATCGGCCCCGCCGGTTATCGCCTGGTGCTGCGCCCCGATCAGGTCGACCTGACCCTGGCTCAGCAGCTGGAAAACCAAGCGCGCCAGGCGCATACGCGCGGGGACGACACCCACTGCCTGGCTCTGATCGCCGAGGCGCGCACGCTCTGGCGCGGTGATCCGGCCGCCGATCTGCCCGCCGGATCGGTCG
This sequence comes from Nocardia sp. NPDC056000, assembly GCF_042269265.1. Lineage (NCBI taxonomy): Bacteria > Bacillati > Actinomycetota > Actinomycetes > Mycobacteriales > Nocardiaceae > Nocardia > Nocardia sp. NPDC056000. The sequence goes on from NZ_JBHJXS010000008.1 coordinate 172,774, forward strand.
CGGACGAACTCACCGAACTCGCCACCGCCCGCCGTCACGGCCTGGACACTCTCGAACTCGCCGCCCGCGAAGCCGTCGGTGATCTGGCCGGAGCCCTCGAGCTGGCCCGATCCGCGGCCGCCGCACAACCTTTCGACGAACCCGCGCACGGCACCCTCATGCGCCTGCTCGCCGTCGCCGGGCGCACCAACGAAGCCCTGGACGTATTCGCCTCCCTCCGAACCCGTTTGGTCGATCAACTCGGCGCGGACCCGGGCCCCGCACTCACCGCCATGAACACCGCCCTGCTCCGCGGCGAACCGCTACCTGGAACGCAATCACCCGGGTCGGGTAGTGGTTCGCCGGGCTCGAACAACTACGCGTCCGGTGCGAATAACCCTGCTGGGCAACGCTATTCGACGGACGAGCGGCCGGGAATCGGAACGGATCGAAGCCTTCAGCCGAATCCCGTCGGGCATGGTTCGAGCGACTCCGGCGCGGGGTGGGGCTCGGCGCAGAGTCTGCGGCGGATGGCCGCGGCGCAGCATGCGGCTGGAACGCGCGATGCCGGTGACGGCGTCGGGGTGGGGATCGGATTGCGGGCCGCGCCGAATCCGCTGCTCGGGCGCGAAGCCGATATCGATGCGCTGGAAGGGCTGCTGCGTACGTCGCGGGTGACCACGGTGCTCGGGCCCGGCGGTACCGGCAAGACCCGGGTTGCCAATGAGCTCGGCGCGCGCGTCGCACACGAATGCACGGTGGCGCTGGTCGAATTGGCATCGCTGCGCGCGGATCCGGCAGGGGAAGCCGAGACCCGGGTGGAGATCGAGGCCGCCATCGCGACCACGCTCGGGGTCGGCGAGTTCAGCCGGGACACCAATATTCTGCGGGCCACACGCACCCGGGATCTGGGGCAGCGATTGCGCGAAGCGCTGTCCGCGCGGCCCATCCTGCTGATTCTCGACAATTGCGAACATCTGGTGGACGCGGTCGCCGAACTGGTCGCCGATCTGGTGGGGGCCAGCGATCAGCTGACGGTGCTCACCACCAGTCGCGCGCCACTGCAGATCACGGCGGAAACGGTATACCCTTTGCCGCCCTTGACCATCGACGCGCAGGGTTCACCGGCCACCGAACTGTTCATCGCGCGGGCGCGCGCGGTGCGGCCGTCGGTGCGCTTGGATCCGGAGGTGGTGGCGCGACTGTGCCGCACCCTGGACGGTCTGCCGCTGGCCATCGAACTCGCCGCCGCGCGCACCCGCACCATGAGCGTGGAGGAGATCGAGTCCCGGCTCGACCACCGTTTCGCGCTGTTGCGCAGCGGTGATCGCAGTTCCCCGGAACGGCATCGCACCCTGCATGCGGTAATCGAGTGGAGCTGGAACCTGCTCGACGGGGAACAGCGCGCCGCACTGCGCCGACTGTGCCGATTCCCGGCAGGATTCACGCTGGCCGCGGCCGAGATCGTGCTCGCCGGATCCGATATCACCGATGCCGCGGCCGCTGTCGACGGTCTGGTGGGCCAATCTTTGCTCACCGTGCTGGAATCCGATGATCCCGAATACGACGGCACCCGCTACCGCATGTTGGAGACGGTGCGCGAATACGGTGAGGAACAATTCGCCGTCACGGGGGACGCCGATCTGGTGATGGACCGGATGGCTTGCTGGGCAAGGGAATTCGCGCTCCTCTCGGCGCGCCGGTATCACGGTGACGATCAGGTGGCGGTGGTGCTCGGCGTCGCCGCCGAGGCCGACAACCTGAACGCGGTGCTGCGGTACGCCGTCGACCGCGGTGATACCGCGACCGCGCACGCTGTGTACCCGGTCCTTGCCATGCTGTGGATGATGCGCGGCGCGCACCTGGAACTGATGAGCTGGTCCTCCCGCATGGCGACCATGCCGCTGCGCACCGGCGCGCTCGGCGCGGAGGAAGCCGATCTGCAGATGTTCGGGCAGCTCATTCTTGGCCTGCACATGATGTTCCTGGGCGGTGAGGGCAATCGCGATGTCATGCGCGTGCGCACCCGGGTACGGCGACTGCTGCGCAGCGGAGGTCCGCTCAGCCCGGCCTTCCGTTTCCTCGGCGAACTGGCGGCGCTGACCAGGAACGGTGTGCAGCTGGGCCGGAAATTCTGCGAGGGCACGCATTCGCCGGACGCGCACACCCGGGTGGTGGCGCTGCTGTTCCGTGCCAATGTCCGGGAGAACTCCGGCGATGTATACGGCTCCATCCGAGATGCGGTGCGCGCCTTGACAACCGGTGCGCAGGACGATCTGTGGGGCACCGCCATGGTGTGCCAGCACCTGGGCGGCATGTACGTGCAGTCCGCGCGCTACACCGATTCAGTGGAGTACTACCGGCGCGCCGCCGAACTGCTCACCACGCTGCGCGCCTATGACGAGAGCGTGGAGATCCGCAGCTATCTGGCGGTCTCGCTGACCGGCACCGGACAGCTCGACCAGGCGCGGCGGGAACTCGCGCCGCTGCTGCCCGGCGCGGGTATCGATCCGGCCGTGGTGCACGTCGACGTGCCGCCGAATCACCGGCGGGCCACCGTGACCGCCGGGCTGGCGGAACTCGAACTGGCCGAGGGCGATATCGATACCGGATTGGCCCGCTTCCGGCAGGCCCTGCGGTTGATGGCCTGGCCGCACGGCGCGGTCGCACCCGGTCCCGGCGATCTCATGGTGGCCTCGGCGGTGATCGACGCGCATGTATTGCATGGGCATTTGGCCGAGATCGACGAATTGGTCGCGCAGCTGGTCGGATTGGCCGTGCTCAAGCTCGGGCAGTTCTGGGATCTTCCGCAGATCGGCGCCGTCGCCACCGCCGTCGGCAGCTATCTACTCACGTCCGGGCGCGATCTTGACCGGGGGCTGGAGATTCTCGTGCTCGCGCCGAAAGTCTTCGCGCGGCAGGACTATCCGTCCATGCACTGGCGGCGGCACATCGAGCTGAACCTGCCCGCGGTGGGCGCGGAACGCCTCGAGGCGGCGACGCGTGCGGCGACCCGCTGGAATCGACGCGGTGCCTCGGAGCGGATCATGGAATTGATGCGCGAGGTACACGAAAACCGCTGATTCGCGCGGCCGGTGCGCCCGGTCGGCGGTATCGCGGGCGCGGTGTCGGCCCGGTCATTCGGCCCGCGAGCGTGCTGCGCGGGCCGAATGTCCTTGCAGGTCAGTCTTTCTCGGCGAATTCCGGAGCTTGCTCGGGGGTGCCGGTCGGCTCCTGTGTGCGTAGCAGCCGCCAGCCGATCAGACCCAACGCGCCCGCGCCCAGGATCAGCAGCACGGTGGTGTCGGACACCGCTCGACCCAGGCGCTGCACCGCCGCTTCCAGGTGGAATTCGGTTTCCGCGCCCAGCAGGCCCGGCAGACCCGAGGTGCCGTCGAAGAGCAGGAATACGGTGCCCAGCAGAATGAAGAACAGTCCGGAAATCAGTGCGGTGGTGTGCAATTCCAATCTTCCGATGCTGAATGACCTGCCGCGCAACCACTTCCGCCGACCCAGATCGAAACGGTCCCAGCACGCCGCCAACGCGAACAGCGGGGCCGCCATGCCGAGCGCGTAGACCGCCAGTAGCAGACCGCCCTCGACCGGTGAGCCGCCGACCGCGGCCACCGCCAGAATGGAACCGAGAATCGGCCCGGCGCAGAATCCGGCCAGGCCGTAGACCAGGCCGAGCAGATACACCGCACCGGATCGTTCGGGGCGGCCCTGTTTCGCCGCCGCGCGCTGGGCGAAGCCGAAACTGAAACCGCGCCCGAGGATCTGCAGCACGCCCAGGCCGATGATGGTCCAGCCGCCGATGGTGATGAGCAGTTCGCGATTGTTCGAGAAAAGTTGTCCCGCAAACGATCCCGCGATACCGAGCGGTACCAGCGTGGTGGCCAGGCCCAGATAGAACATGCCGGTGCGAGCCAGCAGTCTGCCGCTCGAGGTGAACGAGTACGCGAAGAAGCTCGGCAGCAGCAGTGCGCTGCACGGGCTCAGCAGTGCCAGCAGGCCGCCCAGGAAGGCCGCGAAAAAGCCTACGGTGCCGCTCATTCCGCGTTCCCCGACGCGATATTCGCTGCCGCCTCGATCACGGCGGAGAACTGTTCGATGGGTTGCGCGCCGAGTACCGGGCGGCCGTTGACAAGGAAGGTCGGCGTGGAGGACGCGCCGAGCGAATACGCTTCGGCGGCATCGCGCTGGACGGCCGCGGTGGCGGCGGGGGAGTCCTGATCCGTACGGAACTTCGCGATATCCGGTACCCCCGCCTGTTCGGCGAATTCGGCCAGCCGGTCCGGGGTCAGCACGCCGGTGTTCTTCTTCTCGGGCGCGTTCGCCTGCACGGTGTCGTGGAATTCCCAGAATCTGCCCTGCTGGGCGGCCGCCCACGCGGCACGGGCCGCGTTCTCCGATTCCGCGCCGAAGATGGGGAAATTGCGCCATTCGATGCGCAGCACACCCTGATCCACATATTTCGCGATGAGCTTCGGTTCGATGGTGCGGCCGAAGGTACGGCAGAACGAGCATTGGAAATCCGAGTACTCGATCATCACCACGGGGGCGTCGGCGCGGCCGAGCGCGAGCGGATCGCTCGCATCGCGGCGCGCCAGTTTCGCGAGTTCGGCGAACATGGGATTGGTGGTGGCGGCCGCCGCTTCCGGTGTGGATTTCTTTTCGCCGCCGAGCATTTGGAAACCGGCGATGGCGAGCAGGCAGGCCGCCGCGAACAATGCGAGCCCGGCGAATATCTTCCTATTGCCGCTCGGACGCTTCTTACGAGTTTTGGACATGCGAATACCCCTGGACGACTCGGGTCCTGATCGATGTGAAATGTGCTGGAAGACATGGCTGTACGCCGGGTCTCCTAAATGATCAGCACCGTCGTCAGATGGGGGGATGTCACGGGCAGCGTCGGCCCGCGCGGCTGGATGTCATAGGAAAGCCACTGGGTGGCGGGGAGTTCCGGAATCACCGCGAATACCGGCGTGAGCAGCTGATCCGCCGCGGCACGCGGTGGTGCGGCGACCTGGCCGATCGGGTCCGAACCCTGTTGATCCCGGCGCTCGCAGAAGGGCGAGTGAATGGTCGTCACGGTATCGGCGGGCGCTACCGCCGCCTGTACCGAAACCTGTTGTGTCGAACCCCAATCCGCGACCGCGGCGAGCAATCCGACAATGGCGAAAAGGCCCATCAGCAGCGCAGCACACGACAGCCGGAATGACTTCCGGCTGTGCGGGGCAGGATGGGAATTCACCGCCCCGACCATAACAGCCGAACTCGCGGGCACGGCAAAATGCCCGCCCACCGGGGATTCGGCGGGCGGGCATTCGGCGTGCTTCGGGTTATGCGTGCCGCATGTAGGCGCGCAGTGCGAGCGGGGCGAACACGATGATCACCACGACGCCGCCGATGAGCGACCACGCCAGGTTGGCGGTGACGCCGGTCCCGTTCATGAGCTCGCGGGCGGTATTGCACATGTAGTAGATCGGGTTGGCCTTGTTGATGCCCTGCAACCAGCCCGGCATCTTGTCGACCGGTGCGAAGGTGCCGCCCATGAAGGTCAGCGGGAACATGATCATCATCGAGATGCCCTGCACCGAGGCCGCGCTCTTACCGGTGACGCCGACCAGCGCCCAGATCCAGCTGATGGCGAAGGAGCAGAACACCACGACCAGTCCGGCCGCCACGACACCGAGCACGCCGCCCTCGGGACGGTAGCCGAGCGCGAGACCGACGATCACGGTGAGCGTGGTCGCCAGGCCGTAGCGCACCATATCGGCCAGCAGTGCGCCCGCCAGCGCCGAAATACGGGCGATGGGAAGGGATTTGAAGCGATCGAAGACGCCCTTGTCCATATCCTCACGCAATTGGGTGCCGGTGGCGACCGAGGTCAGCACCACCGTCTGCACCAGAATGCCGGGAATGAGCAGCGGCAGATAACCCGAGACGCTGCCGCCGATCGAGCCGCCGAAAATGTAGGCGAACAGCGCGGTGAACAGGATCGGCTGCACGGTGACGTCGAACAGCTGCTCCGGATTGTGCCGGATCTTGAGCAGGCCGCGGTACGCCATGGTCAGCGAGTTCTGCGCGGTCTTCTTGAGGCTGATGTGATTGCTGACATCGGGAATCGGGGCCGGGGCGACCTGTTTGGTCAGGTCCGGCGAGGTGAGTGTGGTGGTCATGCCGCGCTCTTTTCGGTATCGGCGGAGTCGTCTTCGGCACCGTGTCCGGTGAGCGCGAAGAACACCTCGTCCAGGCTGGGCTTGCTGACATTGATTTCTTCGACCCGAATGTCGTGCTCGCGCAACCGGATCAGGATGTCGGTGGTGATGGCGGGATCGGGCAGCGGTGCGGTGATGCGGCCCGCCTCGGGGGAGACGGTCGCCTCGACGGTCTTGCCCTCGGCGCGGGACAGATACTCCGAGACCAGGGCGCGAGCCTCATCGATGCGGCCGCGGTCCTCGAGGGTGAGCTGCAGCGCGGACAGGCCGACCGAGCCCTTCAATTCGTCGGAGGTGCCGTCGGCGATGACCTTGCCGCGATCGATGACCGCGATCCGGTCGGCCAGCTGGTCGGCCTCGTCCAGGTACTGCGTGGTGAGCAGCACCGTCGAGCCCTCACGCACCAGGCGGCGGATGGTCTCCCACATCTGGGCGCGGGTGCGCGGGTCCAGACCGGTGGTCGGCTCGTCCAGGAACAGCAGCGGCGGGGTGGAGATCAGGCTGGCGGCCAGATCGAGTCGACGCCGCATACCGCCGGAGAAGTTCTCCAGGGCCTTGTTGGCGGCCTCCTCGAGTCCGAACTCCTCCAGCAGTTCGGCGGCCTTGCGCCGGGAGTCGGCCTTGGACAGGCCGAGCAGCCGCGAGAAGATAATGAGATTCTCGGTGGCCGTGAGCTTTTCGTCGACCGAGGCGTACTGCCCGGTCACGCCGATCAGCGAACGCACCGCGGTGGGTTCGGTCAGCACATCGCGGCCGAAGATGCGGGCGCTGCCGCCATCGGGCTTCAGCAGGGTGGCGAGCATGCGAATGGTGGTGGTCTTCCCGGCGCCGTTCGGGCCGAGTACGCCGTACACCGCGCCGCGCGGAACCGCCAGGCTCACGCCGTCGACAGCCCGCTGCTCCCCGAAGATCTTGACCAGGTCATTCGCCTCGATGGCGAGCGCCTCAGCAGGTGTGTATGAAGTCATGACCCATACTCTGCGGACCCGGACTTACACGCCCCTTGCATGACGATTGCGCGCCGACGCAAGCCGGTGACGGCACTCACGCAAGCCGGTCGCGCGAGCGCGCAAGCTGGCGTGGCGAGACCCGCTCGAGCCTGCGGTGACCCTCATGAGCAGCGCATTCGTCACCGCCGCCGCGCGTTCCCAGGCATTCGGACCCGCGCTTGTTAGCCTGGCCACACGTTCTTGCTCGACCTGCTTTTCGTTCCCGGTTCGTCCCGTGCGTATGGATTGCGAGGTTCCGTTGAGAGTCGTTCCCGTCGCCCTGACCACGGCCCTGGCCGCGCTGACCGCGGTCGTGACCACCGTCACCGCGCATGCCACGCCGCTCGCGGTGGACGCCCCGGATTCGTCGGCCGCGCAAGCGGAACAGCCCGGGTCGAATCAGCTGCTGCTGACCTGCCCGCCGACACCGGACGCCGATGATCCGCTCGCGCCGATCCCGCCGCGCGATCCGCTGTGCGGTGAGAACGATATGCAGCTGACGGGGGATGTGTACCTGCGCAGCAACGCCTATCGGCGGTTGTCGACCATCTACGGGCCCGATGTCGCGGTCAGCCTGATCGGCAACAATCACTATCAGCTGCGCGATCATTCGGGGAATCTGATCCTCGGCGAGGACCGCAGCACGCTGCATCATGTGCCGTTCGGCCGGGAGATCCCGCCGCCGCTGCCGGGCAATACCGCCGATCTGACACCGCATGAGCAGGCGGTCCGGGAAGGCATGTCCCGGGTGACGGTCGGGCTCATGCAGGGTGTGGTCTACACCGGCGATCTCACCGATATGTCCGCCTATCTGACCACGCCGATCGGCTCGCTGATCGTGCAGGCGCCGGGGACCGGAACCGATCCATTGCAGCCGGGACCCGGCGGTGAACGAGAGTTGCAACTGCTCAACAACTTCCAGGTGCTGGACGCGCACGGCCGCTACGTCATGGGCAATACGCTCACGCTCGGTTCGCCGATGGCGTTGTGGCCCAACGCCGCGGTGCCCTGCCCCGTCGGCACCGTCCCCATCTCCCAGCTGCCCTCGGCAGACAAGCTGCCCCGCAATGCGGCGGACCTGCCGGATCCGGTGTGCAAGGCCCCGGCCACCGTCCCGATCACCGGATTCATCGACGATCCGGCGGCGGACCCGGCCGCCCCGCCCGCACCCGGGACCAAGCCGAATCCCGATCCGGTGCAGCGGCAGAAGGACATCAACGACGCCTACAGCGCGGTGGGCACCCAGTTCGGTCTCGCGGTCAGCGTCGGCGGCCTGGTCGGCGGCATGACCGGGCTCATCATCGGCTGTCTCGCAGGCGGAATCGGCGCGGGCACGGCGGGCACCTTCTCCGCGGCGCTCGCGGGCACCGCCACCGGATTCGCGGGCGGCTGCCTCACCGGCGCGGCCCTGCTCGGCGCGATGGGCGGCACCATCGGCAGCCTCGCGATCGGTGTCCCGGTCGGAATCATCTCGGGCGTGAACGCCTACAACACCCTGCGACTCCAGGGCGATGTGGCGCGCAACCCGATCGCCGAACCGCTCCCCGCGCCGAAGACGCCGGAGGTCTCACCGCTCATCACAGCGGGCGTCCCACCGGAAGTCGCCGCAGCCGTTCCGCCACAACTGATTCCGGCGGTCGCCGACTTCATCGCTCCGGTGGCACCGCAACTGGCGGCCGATCTGAAAGCGCCACAGGATGTTCCGCCGATCGCACCGATGGACGGTCTGACCCAACTCGCCGCGAGTGTGGCCCCGATGATCGCGAACGCGATACCCGCGCTCTTCGGCCAGCCTGCCGAGCCCGCCCCGGGGGCGTAGACCCCCGACGGGACGGTCAGTTGGGGGAGGTGCTGAGGAGATACTCGCGGAGCGCGGCGCGGTCGGGTTTGCCGACGCCGCGCATCGGGAGTTCTTGCAGCACAGCGAGTTCGCGCGGGGCGGCGATGGCGTCGAGTTCGGCGACCACGTGGTCGCGGAGCTCGTCCAGGGTGGGGGCGGTCGCGCCGGGGGCGGTGACGATCGCGGTGACCACGCGCTGACCCAGGCGGGAATCGGGCAGGCCCAGGACCACGCATTCGGAGATGGCCGGATGGGTGATCAGCACCGCCTCGACCACCTGGGGCAGCACCAGCAGGCCGCCGGTCATGATGGCCTCGTCGAGCCGCCCGGTGACGGTGAGGACGCCGTCCTCGAAGCTGCCCGCGTCCTCGGTGCGGAACCAGCCGGGTTCGGCGAACGCCGGATGGTCGGGCTGATTGCGGTAGCCCTTGGCCAGGGTCGCGCCGCCGAGCAGGACGCGGCCGTCCTCGATGCGGACCTCGGTGCCGTCCAAGGGGATTCCCTCGTAGACGCAGCCGCCGCAGGTTTCGCTCATACCGTAGGTGCGGAAGATGGTGATGCCCGCCGCGCGCGCGCGTTCCAGCACCGGTTTCGGGGTGGCCGCGCCGCCGATGAGCACGGCGTCGAGCTGCGCCAGCGCCGCGGTGGCGGCGGGTTCGTCCAGGGCCTTGATGAGCTGGGTCGGCACCAGCGAGGTGTACCGGCGCGGTCCGCGCATCCCGGCGATGGCCGCGGCCAGCCCCTCGGGCAGGAAGCCGCCGGACACATCGAGCACGGCCGGTTCGGTCCCGGCCTGAATGCTGCGCAGCAGCACCTGGATGCCCGCGATGTGATGGGTCGGCAGCGCCAGCAACCACTGTCCGGGCCCGCCCAGGCGGGTGTGCGTGGCCTCCCCGCTGGCGCGCAGCGCGGCGGCGGAGAGCATGGCGCCCTTGGGGATTCCGGTGGTGCCGGAGGTGGTGACGACCAGCGCCACCTCGTCGTCGATCTCTTCGCCGGGCCGCAGGCTGCTGCTGAGCCGCTGTGCCTCGCGGCGGTCGGCGGTGGGTATGGGCAGCCAGGCGGGGCCGTTGCCCTCGAGGGCTTCCCGCAGGTGCGGCAATACATCGCCCACCGATGCACCGGTGGGCATGGGGAGGGTGCGGAGGGTATTGCTCACGTTCGCGATCGTGTCATGTGATGGGGTGGCCGCGCACCTGTGGGGGTCCGAGGCCGGGGGTCGATGGTGGTCGGTCGGTCAGTCGGACGTCGGTGTCGCCAGTGGCCATCCACCGGCTGCCAGCCGGGAGGCCACTCGGGCGATATCGTCCTCGCCGGGTTGTTCCTTGGCAACTCGGGAAATGGCGGCCTCGATATCGGCGCGTTCGATCTCGCCGGTGGCGACGCGTTCGCTCACCAGCTCCTCGACGACCAGGTGTACTTCGTAATCGGTGAGCCGCCGGTGCAGCACCGCGAGCAGCGCCACGTAATCGGACTGCGGAATGCCCTGTGGATACCCGGCTTTGAGCCAGTCCAGGACTTTTTGCAGCACGTTCTGGCGCGGCGGGGTGCGCGCCGGATCGGTGTTCGGCTGGTCCGGAGTAGTCAGCTGCGTGCCTTTCTTCCCGTGGCGTCAGGCGCCGAGCAGATGGATGCCGAGCCGGCTCGCGAGGAAGCCGCGTGCGATGAAGAGCACACCGACCACCACCGCGATCATGACCACGGCGAAGCAGAGTGCGGAGATGGCGACCGCGGTGGTGCGCGCCGCTCCGGTCGCGCCGTCGTCCAGTTGTGAGCGGTAGCGAATGCCGAACGCGAAGATGACGGGCAGTCCGGCTCCGAAGACCAAGGCGGCCAGCGTGACCCGCCACAGATCGCTGATATTGGACAGGAAGGTGTGCACGGCGTCGCTCCTATCCGATTCCATTGCCGACGGTGTCGTCACTGCGCAACGCGGCGCTCGGCGGCGCGGCGTCGCCGGTGGGTCCGGCCGCCGCGTGCTCGGCCTTCCAGTCGGCATTCACGTTGTGCGAGTTGACCTCGGTGCGCTTGGAGCGCCGCCAGATCGCTCCGGCGGCCGCGAGCAGCAGTGCGAACACCACGAGTACACCCGCGGTGCCGCCGATGGCGTTCAGGATGGCCCAGCACAGCGCGCCGACCACACCGGCCAGCGGCAGGGTCAGCACCCACGCCACCACCATGCGGCCGAGCACGCCCCAGCGCACTTCCGCGCCGGGCCGTCCGATGCCCGAACCCAGGATGGATCCGGTCACGGTCTGCGTGGTGGACAGCGGCAGGCCGAAGTGCGCGGAGGTGAGAATGATCGCCGCACTGGTGGATTCGGCCGCGAACCCCTGCGGCGGCGCGATATCGACCAGGCCCTTGCCGAGCGTGCGGATGATGCGCCAGCCGCCCAGGCAGGTGCCCGCGGCGATGGCGACCGCGCAGGACACGATCACCCACAGCGGCAGCGGATCGCTGGCCTTGGCCGAACCGTGCGCGATCAACGCCAGGAAGATGATGCCCATGGTCTTCTGCGCGTCATTGGTGCCGTGCGCGAGCGAGACCAGCGAGGCGGAACCGATCTGCCCCCACCGGAATCCGCCCTCGACGGTCTTCTCATTGCTGCCGCGCGTGATTCGGTACACGGCCCACGAACCGAGCGCGGCGACCAGCGCGGCGACCACGGGTGCGGCCAGCGCCGGAATGATGATCTTGGCGAGTACGCCCTTGCTGCCCGCCGCCCAGATGACGCCGTCCCAGCCCAGCGCCGCGATGGTCGCGCCGATGAGCCCGCCGAACAGCGCGTGCGAGGAACTCGACGGCAAACCCAACAGCCAGGTGAACAGATTCCACAGAATGCCGCCGACCAGTCCCGCGAAGACGATGTCGAGCAGGGCCCGGCCGCTGACTTCGGAGAGGTCGACAATGCCCTCGGCGACCGTCGCGGCGACCGCGACACTCAGGAAGGCGCCCACGAGATTGAGTCCGCCGGAAAGGAGTACGGCTGTTCGAGGGGGGAGCGCACCGGTGGCGATCGAGGTGGCCATCGCGTTCGCGGTGTCGTGGAATCCGTTGGTGAAGTCGAATACCAGGGCCGTGAGAACAACGATCAGCAGAACGAGCAGTTCGGCAGACACACCGTTCAGTTTGCGCTACGGCATTCATCCGTTGTTAACCGGTGCCCCCCGACACGCCTCACAGTTACTCGCGTGCTAAGGCTTTCGAACATCCCGGCGAATCGGATGGTCGGCGGGGATCTCCACCAGCACTATCGGCACGTCATCCGGATCGCGCACCCACATTTCGATCAGGCCCCACGGTTCGCGAGTCGGCTTGCGGTCGATGGCGACTCCCGCGAGCGCGAGTTCGGCGGCGGCGTCCGAACAATCGCGCACCTGCAACCAGATCGCCCCCGCGAATCCCGCCGGCCCCTCGCCGCGCCCGTGCCCCGCGACTTCGAGCAGGCCCTGTCCCGCGAAGAACACGGTGCCGCCCGGATACTCCCGGGCAATCGCCAATCCGAGCGTGTCCCGGTAGAACTCCAGCGTCCGCTGATAGTCCGCGGGCCGCAGGATCAAGCGACTGCTCAGGATCTCCATGGCTTCTACAGTGTCAGAAGTAGTACGGGTACGGGGACCAGTCCGGGTCACGCTTCTGCAGGAACGAATCGCGGCCCTCGACGGCCTCATCGGTCATGTACGCCAGGCGGGTGGCCTCACCGGCGAACAGCTGCTGCCCGACCAGACCGTCATCGCTGAGGTTGAACGCGTACTTGAGCATGCGGATCGCCTGCGGTGACTTGCCGAGGATCTCCCCGGTCCATTCCAGCGCCACATCCTCGAGCCGATCGTGATCCACGACCTCGTTGACCGCGCCCATGAAATGCATCTCCTCGGCGGTGTACGGCCGCCCCAGGAAGAAGATCTCGCGAGCCCGCTTCTGCCCCACCATCTTCGCCAGGTACGCGCTGCCGTAGCCGCCGTCGAACGAGCCCACATCGGCGTCGGTCTGCTTGAACCGGGCGTGCTCGCGGCTGGCGAGGGTGAGATCACAGGTGACGTGCAGGCTGTGCCCGCCGCCCGCGGCCCAGCCGTTCACCAGGGCGATGACCACCTTCGGCATGAAGCGGATGAGCCGCTGCACCTCGAGGATGTGCAGGCGGCCCGCGCGCGCCGGGTCGACGGTGTCCGCGGTCTCACCCTCGGCGTACTGGTAGCCGCTGCGCCCGCGAATCCGCTGATCGCCGCCGGAGCAGAAGGCCCAGCCGCCGTCCTTGGGGCTCGGGCCGTTACCGGTCAGCAGCACCGCGCCCACATCGGAGGTCATGCGCGCGTGATCGAGCGTGCGGTACAGCTCGTCGACGGTGTGCGGGCGGAAGGCATTGCGCACCTCGGGCCGATCGAACGCGATCCGGACCGTGCCCTGCTCCACATGCCGGTGGTACGTGATGTCGGTGAGGTCTTCGAATCCAGGGACGGGTTTCCACAGCGCTTCATTGAAGGTCACCCTCAAGAACATAGCGGGGCCCTATGGACGTAACGCAAGGTGACAACTTATTTCGGGTCGATCGGCGGTTACTCCGGGGTACGCCCGAAACTCGCTGGCTACGCGATCGCGAACATGCGGTGCGACGCGATGGGGTACCCACGAAAGGCGGTGAAAAACCTGCGGGGGCACCGGAGGTGGTCGCTTGTTCGAGTGAATGGTGCGAATGTGAAACGCTGCCAAGGGATTGCGGAGGCTTTACAGTGCAGTAGCTGCCCTGGCAGTCGAGGCGCGTCTGCATCATGTGTGCGGGAACATCGGTGCGTATAGTTCTGTGCGCTCGTTCATCGAAAAACTATCCGGAGGAACCTGAAAGTGGTTGCAGCACTGTCTGAATCCCTGCTCGATGACGCCAAGCGTCCGGCCTTCCTGGCCGACGCCAAAGAGGTTCTGGATGCTGAGGTGTCGGACAAGGGCGGCGCGTCGGGTCTGGCCGTCAAGGGCGGCTACGCCGCGGTGAAGAAGGTCAGCCCGACCATCGTCGGCGATGCGCTGGAGTCCTTCATCCCGAAGTTCGTCGCGTCCCTGGAGCCGTTCTGGTCCGAGTACCAGGCTTCCGGCGCCGGCTCGTTCGCCGACCTGCTGGTTTCCAAGCAGGACGAGGTTTCCGAGGCGCTGCTCTCGGTCACCGATGAGCGTGCGGCCGCCTCCTCGCGTCCCGCGCTGACCAAGGTCTACAACTCCATGCGGTCCTCGGCGAAGAAGCATGTGGCCGAGGCGCTTCCGCGCGTCGGCGCGCTGGTCCAGCGTCACGCCTGATCAACCGTTGATCAAACGACCGGTTCGCGGCCCGTGTTCGGGCCGCGAACCCGGTTATCGGTAGTGCTGTCCGAGCCGAGCTCGGACAGGCTCACCCCGCGGCTTTGCCGACCCGCCAGTAGCCGGTGAAGGTGATGTCCGCCTTGGGGATTCCGCGTTCCTGCGCCCAATAGCGGCGCAGGCCGGAGGCCAGTTTCTGTTCGCCCGCGACGAAGGCGTAGACGCCCGTGGCGGGAATCTCCTGCCCGCGCACCGCTTCCGCGACCACCGAGCCGACTTCGGCATTCGAATCCGTGCGAATCACCCAGTGCACCTCGACGCCCTCGGGCGCGTCGAATTCCTGGGCATCGTCCGGATTCGGGATCTCCAGGTAGGCAGCGCCTTTCAGATCGCGGGGCGCGGAGCGCAGAATGCCCGCGATGCCGGGGACCGCGCTTTCATCGCCCACCAAAAGAGACCAATTGGTATTTTCCGGGGCCTGATAGGTAATGCCCTCATCCAGCAATCCGACTTTGTCGCCGGGCGTCGCGCCGCCCGCCCAGTTCGAGGCCGGGCTGTCATCGCCGTGCGAGAAGAAGTCGATATCGATCTCGGCGGTGCTGCCGAATTCGCCGAAGCCCGCGGCGCGGTAATCGCGCACGGTGTAATTGCGCACCAGCGGCCGATGTTCCTTGCCCATCATGAGGTACTGCGCATACCAGCCGAGCGTGCTGGCGGAGGTGGGGAGTTTCAGGCTGCCGTCGCGGCCCGGCAGGAAGAGCCGGAACCACTGGTCGAATCCCATCGCGGTGAAGCCGGCCAGCCCGTCGCCGCCCAGGGTGACGCGCACGAAGTTCGGGCTGATCCGTTTGCTCGCGAGCACCTGTGCGGTGAGGATCTCCCGGTGCTCGGGCTTGACGTATTTGGGTCGCTTCGACATGAGCTTAGGTTAGCAAACCCTAAGTATAGATGACAGGTGTGAGCGGGCTGACGCAGCGCGGAATTCGACTGTCTGAGAGGCTGGGAGGGTGAATCCTTCGACAGCACAGGCGCACGTCATCGTGGACGAGCTCGCGCGCGGCGGAGTCCGAGACGTGGTCCTGTGCCCGGGATCGCGAAATGCCCCACTGGCCTTCGCATTACAGGCCGCCGACGCCGCCGGGCGGATCCGGCTGCACATGCGCATCGACGAGCGCAGCGCCGGATTCCTGGCCATCGGCCTCGCCTCGGCCAGCGGCCGCCCGGTTCCGGTTGTGATGACCTCCGGCACCGCCGTCGCCAATCTCGGCCCCGCGGTACTCGAAGCGAACTACGCGCGACTGCCGCTGATCGTGCTCAGCGCCAACCGGCCCTACGAGATGCTCGGCACCGGCGCGAATCAGACCGTCGAACAATTCGGGCTGTTCGGCAGCCAGGTGCGTGCCGCCATCAGCCTCGGACTCGCCGAGGCCGAAGCCGGTGAACCGCTCTACCCCACGCAGAACAGCGTGTGGCGCTCCGCGGTGTGCCGGGTGCTCGCCGCCGCGCGCGGCACCCGCTCCGGCAATGCCGGACCCGTGCACTTCGATATCCCGCTGCGCGAACCGCTGGTGCCCGATATGGCCGCCGGTGATCCGCTGCCGCTCGGCCGGGACGGCGATAAGCCGTGGACCGCAACGCAGTACGCCACCCTGGACGTCCCGCTCGATATCGATCTGAGCCTGGACACCGTGGTCATCTCCGGTCACGGCGCGGGGCATCGGCCCGAACTCGCGGCGCTGCCGACGGTCGCCGAACCGACCGCGCCCATGCACGGACCCGCGCTGCATCCGCTGGCGCTGGGACTGCTGAAGCCGAAGCAGGCCATCATCACCGGGCGGCCGACGCTGCATCGACAGGTGTCCAAGGTGCTCGCCGATCCCGAGGTGACGGTATTCGCGCTCACTACCGGCCCGCGCTGGCCCGATGTGTCGGGCAATGTGGTCGGCACCGGCACCCGGGCGGTCACCACCGGCGCACCGCGTCCGGAATGGCTGGAACAGTGCCGCGATCTCAATGAGAAGGCCGTCGCGGTGGTGCGCGCGGAACTCGCCGGACATCCGAAGCCGACCGGGTTGCATGTCGCGGCCGTCGTGCTGGACGCACTGCACGAGGGTGATCAGCTGCTGCTCGGCGCGTCCAATCCGGTGCGCGACGCGGCACTGGTCTCGCACCCGCGCACCGGGATTCGCGTGCTGTCCAACCGTGGTGTCGCGGGCATCGACGGCACCGTCTCGGCCGCCGTCGGCGCGGCCCTGACCCATCCCGGCCGCACGGTGGCGCTGATGGGCGATCTCACCTTCCTGCACGACGCCTCCGGCCTGCTGGTCGGACCCGGCGAACCGCGACCCGAGGACCTCACCATCGTGGTCGCCAATGACGACGGCGGCGGCATCTTCGAACTCCTGGAACAGGGCGATCCGCAGTACGCGGGCGTCTTCGAACGGGTCTTCGGCACCCCGCACGGTATGGACCTGGCCGCGCTCTGCGCCGCCTACCGCGTCCCGCACCGCCAGGTCGACCCGGCCGAATTGGCCGAGGCGCTGACCGGTCACGCACACGGCATCCGGGTGCTCGAAGTCGCCACCGAACGCTCCAGCCTGCGTGAACTGCACGCCACCGTACGCGCGGGCATCTCCGCCTGAGACGCTGAAAACCGTTGTGGCGGTGCGGGTCCGCACCGCCACAGCGCGATTCATCGATCGACGGCGCGGCCCCGCCGGAATGACGGGTCGCCGGGATGACGTCGATCAGGCGTCGGTAGCGCCCGCCCCCTCGTAATCGTCGTCCAGCGGGACCGGGATGGACTGTTCCACCAGATCCGCCTCATCGGCGGTCCAGCCGAGCTCACCCTCCGGGAGCGGTGTGACCTCGGCGTCCGGCTCGATCACCTCCGCCTGCTGCTCCAGATAATCGGCCTCGGGCACGGCATCGATTCGATCGGTCATCACAATGCTCCTCTCCGCCATATCGGCAAAGCCAGGTGAAGTCGGGCAGCTTCGAGCCTGCCCCGCATCCGGCGACACGGCAACCCGGACACGGCTCAATCGACGGGCGCGCCGAACCATTTCGGCAGGTGGGCGTGTAGATCTCGCTGATCTTCACCGATCCACGCCACATGTCCGTCCGGGCGCAGCAGAACGGCCGGGGCGTCCAGTTCCTCACTGATATCGACGATATGGTCGACGCGGTCGGCCCAGCCGTCGACGGTGAGGCGACCGGTTTGATCGAGCAGCAGGCCACGGCCGGTGTGCATGAGGTCGTAGAGGCGGCCGCGTTTCAGCGGGATATCGCGCAGGCGGCGGCCGATCAGATCGTCTTCGACGCCGAAGTCGTAGCGGATATCGACGGCGATGATGCCTTCGAGCAGGCGGCGATTCACCTCGTCGATGGTCATCAGCTTCGTCAGGAGATGGCGCAGCGCACGGGCATTCGGATCCAGGGACATCAATTGCATTTGGGCGCGGGTGTTTTCGAGCACATCGGCGGCGACGGGCCTACGTTCGGCGGCGTAGGTGTCCAGCAGATTCGCGGGGGCCCAGCCGTTCACGACCGCGGCCAGTTTCCAGCCGAGGTTGAACGCGTCCTGCACCCCGAGATTGAGACCCTGCCCGCCCATCGGCGGATGGACGTGCGCGGCATCGCCCGCCAGCAGCACCCGGCCGGAGCGGTAGTCGTCGGCGAGGCGGGTGCCGTCACCGAAGCGGGAGAGCCAGCGCGGGGAGTGCACGCCGAAATCGGTGCCCGCGGTGGCGCGCAGCTGCCGCCGGAATTCATCCAGCGTGGGCGAGACGGTGCGATCCTCGGCCACTCCGGCGGCGGGGGCCACCAGCCGGTACGCGCCGTCGGCCAGCGGCATCGCGCCGAACAGCCGCTGGGTCTTGCGCACCTCGGCCACAATCGCATTCAGTGTTTCCGGCGGTTCGGTCAGTTCGACCTCGCCGACCAGGGTGTCGACCCGGCTGGGCTCGCCGGGAAAACCGATGCCCAGCAGTTTTCGCACCGTACTGCGGCCGCCGTCGCAGCCGATGAGATAGCGCGAGCGCAGCCGGGTGCCGTCGGCGAGGTCGACATCGACGCCCTCGGTATCCTGATCGAATCCGATCAGCTCACTGCCGCGCCGGATTTCGACGCCGAGTTCGGCGGCGCGTTCGGCGAGCAGGCGTTCGGTGACGGGTTGCATGATGCTCAGCACATAGTCGTGCGAAGTGTCGAGCAGGCCCGGCTGCGGTGCGGGAATGCCCGCGAAGAAGCCGCCGAGCGGATACCGCTTGCCGAGCGCCAGGAATCGATCCAGCAGCCCGCGCTGGTCCATGATCTCGATGGTGCGCGCGTGGATTCCCATCGCGCGCACGATCGCAGTGGGCTCGGGCTCTCGCTCCAGTACGACCGCGCGCACCCCGTGCAGTCGCAGTTCATTCGCCACCATCAATCCGGTCGGTCCGCCCCCGGCCACGATCACGTCGATCATGTGCTGTCCCCTCGATCATTTGCGCTGGTACTGGCTTCGGCCGACGATTGTGCGGCATCGATGGGGTCTTGCCGCAAGCCCCGGGGTGCGCTATATGTTGAAGGGGGCAAGAGAGTGGCGTAACCTCCTTGCCTTTTCTCATGACCTCCGCTCATAGCCGCCGCGCCGGACGTGTGACCAGGTCTTATGGCACGCGCCCGGGGACGCGGCTAACCTCGAAACCGGGACAATCGCGGCGCTCGCCGGACAACGCAGGTCAGGGGAGTGGCTGCGCTGTTTCCGAAATCCAGCGGGATTGGGTTTGAAAGGCACTGCAGGACAATAGGTTTGGAGCTCACGTGGTAAAGGCAACGCATCCGGCATCGACCGTCGTACCCCGCCCGCATACCGAGACTCCGCCCCCGAGTCCCAGTCCCTGGTACGAAGGCTCGCTCTGGTGGGACGCCAAGAGCGTCGTGGTGACCCGGGCCGTCGAGCCGGGCGTCATCGCCACCACCCCGCACCTGGTGGTACCCGCCGAATTCGGCCGCTTCGCCTTCCTGCTCTCCTCCTACGGCGAGGAGGCCATGCAATTGGCCCGCGACCCCCGGGTGGTCATCCAATCCGGTGATTGGCGCGGCCGCCCCGCCATCGGCTCCCGCCAGCACTACGGCACCGCCCGCATAGTCGGCGACCCGGGCCTGTCTCACCGCATCCAGGACGGTATGCGCATCAAATACGGCGCGCGCACCAAACTGGCCCGCATGGCACACCGTTTCGCCAACGGCTCGGTGCCCTACGGTGATGTGGTGGCCCTGGTGGAGTTGCACCCGCACCGCCCGCTCATGATCGCGCCCTGAGGCCGATCGCGCATCGAGCGGTGCGCTCGTTCATCGGGCGGCCGCGCTCATTCATCGGGAAGTAGCGCATTGTCGGCCGGGTGCTCCACGAGTGCGAGTACCCGGCCCGCCATGAACCTGGCGGTTCGGACCGAGGTGCCGGTGCGGGTCACCTCGCTGACTTCGACGACGCCGCGCGCGATGCGCACTTCCACGCGGCGGCCCGCTCGGCTGGCTGTTATTTCGTAATTTCTGGTTCCGTCGCCCATATCGACGACGATCTCCACGCGATCACCCTTCATCTATCAATTCTCCTCGCTACCAGGGCTTTTCGCGAGGAAAGCGGCTCGAAATCGGCTAACGAACGGGTTGCGAATCGGTGCCTTCGGTGGTGAAAACTCCTGCCTCCGCGGCGATTACGGCCGCTGCGACGGCGGCGGTGGCGGCGGCTTCGTCCGGGGGTGTGGCGCTGGTGAGCAGGCGGTAGTAGAGGGGGGCGGAGACGGCGGACAGGACCGCGCGCGGGTCGGTGCCGGATGGGATTTCGCCTCGGGTGACGGCGTATTCGACGCAGGGGGACCATTCGGTGAGGCGGGTGTCGTAGAAGGCGTGCAGGGCGGCCGCGGCCGTGTCGTCGGTGGTTCCGGCGGCGATGAGGGCGCGGAAGAGGCGGCCCTGGCGGGGATCGGTGAGTGTCTTGGTCACCAGGCGGGCATTGGCCAGCAGATCGCCGCGCAGCGAACCCGTATTGCTATGCGGCAGTGAGGTTTCCGCCATATCCACGAGCAGATCGGCGACCAGTCCGGCGGGGGTGCGCCAGCGGCGGTAGACGGTGGTCTTGCCGACCTCGGCGCGGGCGGCGACCTCGCCCAGATCCAGGTGCGCGTAGCCGCGTTCGGCGAGCAGATCGCCGGCGGCGTGCAGGACCGCTTCGCGAACGCGGGCGGTGCGCCCGCCGGGGCGGATCGAACCGGGTGCGGTGGTGTCCGAGGTCATAACGGGGCTCCAGTTCCATTTGCGTCCAGGCGAGTGTACTGTCTGTTTTGTTAATGAAACTGTAGTGCCGTTAGGGGTTGGTCATGGAATACCGTCGGCTCGGTGCGTCAGGTCTGCTGGTTCCGGCGTTGAGCTTCGGCGCGGGCACCTTCGGTGGGCGCGGTGAACTGTTCAGCGCGTGGGGCGATACCGATGTGGCGCAGGCCCGCAGGCTGGTGGATATCAATCTGGAGGCGGGCGTCACCATGTTCGACACCGCCGACGTCTACTCCGACGGCGCGTCGGAAGAAGTGCTCGGCCAGGCCATCTCGGGTCGTCGCGACCGGGTGCTGATCTCCGCCAAGGCGGGTCTGCCGACCGGTCCCGGACCGAATGACGCGGGCACCGGCCGGGCCAGGCTGATCGGCGCGGTGGAGGGATCGCTGCGGCGGCTCGGCACCGAGTACATCGATCTGTTCCAGCTGCACGCCTTCGATGCGGGTACCCCGGTCGAGGAAACCCTTGCGGCACTGGATGATCTGGTGCGCGCGGGCAAGATCCGCTATGTCGGCGCATCCAATTTCGCGGGTTGGCAGCTGATGAAATCCCTTGCGGCCGCCGACAAGAACGGCTTCCCGCGCTATGTCGCGCATCAGGTCTACTACTCGCTCGCCGGACGCGATTACGAGTGGGAGCTGATGCCGCTCGGTGTCGATCAGGGTGTCGGCGCGGTGGTGTGGAGCCCGCTCGGCTGGGGCCGTCTCACCGGCAAAATCCGTCGCGGGCAACCACTTCCGGCGGGCAGTCGATTGCATCAGACCGCTGCGGCCGGACCGCCGGTGGATGACGAGAAGCTCTACGACATCGTCGACGTGCTCGACGAACTCGCCGCCGAGACCGGCCGCACCGTGCCGCAGCTCGCGCTGAACTGGCTGCTGTCGCGCCCCACCGTGGCGACCGTCATCGTCGGCGCGCGCAATGAGGAGCAGCTGCGGCAGAACCTCGGCGCGGTCGGCTGGAGCCTGGACGCCGAGCAGATCGCTCGCCTGGACAAGGCGAGCGCGGTGACCCCGCCGTATCCCTACTACCCGTACTACCGGCTGCCGGATTTCGCGCGGCTCAACCCGCCCGCCGTCTGAAACCCGCCGCCGGAATCACGGCGCGGAGTACAGCCCCGCCGCCAGCACCGGCCAGGACGTCTTCAGATCGTCCTGCCAGTAGCCCCACGAATGTGTCCCGGTGGGGCGGTAATTGAAGGTGGCGGGAATGCCGAGTGAATCCAGCTTCTGCTGCAGCGTGAGGGTGGAGAGTTCGACATTCGCCTCGATGAAGCCGCCGAGCGCCACCGTCTGCGGCGTCTCCGACGGCTTCTCCATCCGGAACTTACCGCCCGGCACATCCCAGATTCCCGGAATTCCGGTGCCGGAGGAGATGAAAAGTTTGGTGCCGCGCAGTTTTTCGGCATTCAGCGTGGGATCGTTGGCCGCCCACAGCGGATCGTTCTCCGGCCCCCACATATTCGTGACATCGCCGCCGCCGTACAACTCGGTGACGGCCTTCACGGCTTCGCGCGCGATGGGCGTGGTGGTCTGATACAGGCCGCTGTAGGACGCGGCGCTGCGGAACATGCCGGGATGTGCGATGGCCATGTTCAGAATGGGCAGTCCGGCCATGGAGATTCCGGCAATCGCGTTGACCCGGTTGGTATTCAGCGCGGCATCGATGAGCGGCGGCAGTTCCTCGGCGAGATAGGTGCTCCACCGGTTGACCCCGAGCGAGGGATCGGTCTTGACCCAGTCGGTGTACCAGGCGAAGGCGCCGCCGACGATCTGCACCACATTGATGTTCTTATCGGACAGGAATTCCAGTGCGTCCGTGCGCAATTGCCAGGTGGCGTCGTCGACGCCGCCGCCCGCGCCATTGAGCAGGTACAGGGTGGGGCGCGGTGCGGAGGTGTCCTCGGGGCGCAGCACGTCCACCGGGAAGGTCTGGTTCATGGCGGCGGAGAACACCGTGAGCCGAATATTGCGGGCGTCCTTGATCTCGACGTTCTTGATATATGAACCGTCGGCCGATTTCGCCGTGCTGTTCACCGCCGATGCGGCCGGGGTGTCGGCGGTGGCGGGATATCCGCCCAGTCCGATCGATACGGTCGCCGCCAGGGCCGCCATTGCGATACGCCCGGTGATTCGTGGGTTCAAGACCTGCCCCTCCATGAAAAACGCAACGTTTCACATCGTAGGGGCGGGACCCGGGGGAATCCACCGCCGCGCTGCCCCGAGAAATCCGGGCGCGATCAATACACGTCGCGCACGTACCGTTTCTCGGCGACGAGCTGCTTCTTGAACGCCAGCGCGCCGTCCTCGCTCAATTTCCCGTGAATGCGAGCGATTTTCAGCAGCGCGTCATCGACATCCTTGGCCATGCGCGCGGCATCACCGCAGACGTAGAAGTGCCCGCCGTCGCACAGCCACGACCACAATTCCGCACCGTGCTCGATCATGCGGTGCTGCACATAGATTCGCTCCCGCTGATCCCGTGAGAACGCCAGATCCAGCCGGGTCAGGAAACCCGAGCGGAACATATCCTCCAGTTCGGTGCGGTAGTAGAAGTGCTCGTGCGCGTGCTGATCGCCGAAGAACAGCCAATTGCGGCCCTTGCAGCCCAGCGCCCGGCGCTCGTGCAGGAAACCGCGGAACGGCGCGATACCGGTGCCCGGGCCGACCATGATCATCGGCGCGTTCGGATCCAGCGGCGGCCGGAAATGCGGTGCGCGCTGCAGGAAGATCGGCACCTCGGCATCCGCGCGATCGGCCAGGAAGGTCGAGCAGACCCCACCGCGGCGCGCCGAATCCGCGGTCACCGGAGCGCCGTAGCGCACCACGCCGACGGTCAACTGCACCTCGTGCGGGCTCACCAGCGGACTCGACGAAATCGAATACTGGCGCGGCTGCAGCCTTTTCAGCACGCCCAGCCACTCCACCAGATCGGCCCGCACCGGGAAATCGCGCAGCACATCCACCGGCTGCCGATCCCACAGATACCCGTCCAGTTCATTGCGATTGTCCCGGCGCAGCAACTTCGCCAGTCGCACACTGGAATTG
This sequence comes from Nocardia sp. NPDC056000, assembly GCF_042269265.1. Taxonomy (NCBI): domain Bacteria; kingdom Bacillati; phylum Actinomycetota; class Actinomycetes; order Mycobacteriales; family Nocardiaceae; genus Nocardia; species Nocardia sp. NPDC056000. The sequence goes on from NZ_JBHJXS010000008.1 coordinate 196,454, forward strand.
CGCTCCCCGATGAACGACAGCAGATCCGTGCTCACCTTGGTGATATCGAATCGATCCCGCAGCGCCTCGGCGAGCGGGATCTCCCGATCATCGGCCTCGATGGTGCGGCGACCGTCCAAACCGGTGGCGTGCAGCCATTCCGCCACCAGCGCATCGGAATTGGACGGCCGAATCCCCAGTGAATCCCCGACCTCATAGCTCGCGTCGAGTCCGCGCAGATCGAAGCCGAACTGCCGCACCTCTTTCACGGATCCCCGGGAGAGCAGCTCATTGCGCGCCAGCCGCGCCGCAACCGGTGCGGTGCGGGTGAACTGCGCGGTGGCGGTGGCCGTCACCGTGGAGCCGCCGCTCCGGCGCGGGCTCGCCGGTGCCGGAGCGGGCGTCGGCGCCGGTCCCGGGTCGGCCGGGGCGTCCACCAGCGCGGCGATCACCTCGGCGACCCAGCGCTCGGAGAGCTCTTCGTGATCGGGCTCGCTGTCCACCCGGGGGAGCAGGCGGGTCGCGCCGCGCTTGGCGAACAATTCGTCGAGTTTGCGGCCGTGACCGCAGAAATCGTCATAGGAGGAGTCGCCGAGGGCGAAGACGGCGTAGCGCATACCGTTCAGCCGAGTTTCGCTGTCGCTCAATCGATCCCAGAAGTCCGAACCGTTGTCCGGCGGTCCGCCGTCGCCGAAGGTGCTGCTGATCACCAGCACGTCACCGGTCAGATCGCCGAGTTGCGCGGCATCCATATCCAGCAGTCGAGGCGTGAAATCGGCGTCGGCCAGTGTGGTCGCGACACCGGCCGCGAGTTCTTCCGAGGTGCCGGTCTGCGAGGCCCAGAGCACCGTCACGGTCCGGGTGTCGGCGGTGATCCCACCGGCCGCGCCGTCCGCGGCGCTGCCGTCATTGCCCGAGGGCGTCGAGATGGTTTGCGGGCCACGGGAATACATGCCCGCGAGGAGCCCGTCGATCCACATCCGGCTGCCCGCCGAGATCGGCGCGGTCTCGGGCAGCACCGGTACACCGCTCACCGGAATCGATTGCAGCGCGGCGAGATAGCCGCCGAGATAGATCCGCTCGGTCTCGCTCAGCGTCGGTGCGGTGGCGCGCTCCAGGCCGAGCATCGCCGACAGCGGATGCACACCGGCATCGGGTGCGATGGCCGTCGCGGATGCGGTCACGGGTTCGGGCCGCGCCGGCGCGGAGACCACGGCGACCTTGCGCAGCCGCACCGCGCACGCCTTGAATTCGGGTTGTAGCGAGGCCGGATCGACGGCGTCATTGGTGACGGCATTGATGGTCAGGTATTCACCCTGCTCGTCATTCCAGTGGAACGGCGCGAAGCAGTTGCCCGGCAGCACCCGATCACTGATTCGCACCGGCAGTACGGCTCGCCCACGGCGGGAGGCGATTTCGAGCTGATCGCCCTCGCGGACCTCCAGTGCGGCGGCGTCCTGCGGATGCACCTCCAGGAACGGTTCACCATTCAGCTTCACCAGTTTGGCGACCTTGCCGGTCTTGGTCATGGTGTGCCACTGATGTTGCAGGCGACCGGTATTGAGCACGAACGGGTGATCCTCGTCCGGCATCTCGGCGGGCAGCAGATGCGGACGCGGATAGAAGACCGCGCGGCGACTCGGGGTGGCGAACGCCAGCCGGGGCCGATGCCCCTCGGCATCGGTGTACAGCTCCTGACTGACACCGTCGTTCACATAGCGAATCGGATTGCGCCGCTGTGCCGGATCCGGGCACGGCCACTGCATCGGTCCGTCGCGCAGGGCGTCATACGTGATACCGCGCAGATCGTATCCGGTGGTCGGATTCGTGAATTGCCTTATCTCCTCGAAGATTTCGGAGCTGTCGGCATAGTCGAATCCCGGAAATCCCATGGCCGTGGCGACCTGTGCGATCAACCGCCAATCCGGTCGCGCGTCACCGACCGGCGGCACCGACTGCCGCAGCAGGGTGAGGTTGCGTTCCGAATTCACCATCACCGCATCGGATTCCGCCCACAGCGTGGCGGGCAGCAGCAGATCGGCGTAGGCGTTGGTGGCGGTATCGGTGTACACGTCCTGGGCGATCACCAGCTCCGCGGCTTCCAGTCCGGCGATCACATTGCGCCGATTGGCCATGGAGGCAACGGGATTGCTGCACACGATCCAGCACGCCTTGATAGCGCCGTCGGCGAGACCGCGGAACATCTCGACGGTGCCCGGTCCGGCCGCATCGCGAATGGTTCCGGGTTCGAGTCCCCACGCGGTCTCCACGAAGGTCCGGTCCGCGGCGGACAGCAGATTGCGCTGACCGGGCAATCCCGGTCCCATATAACCCATTTCGCGCCCGCCCATGGCATTGGGCTGCCCGGTCAGCGAGAACGGTCCGGAGCCGGTGCGGCAGATGGCTCCGGTGGCCAGGTGCAGGTTGATGATGGCATTGCTGGTCCAGGTGCCGTGCGTGGACTGATTCACGCCCATGGTCCACAGCGACATCCATTCGCCCGCCGCGCCGATCCATTCGGCGGCGGTGCGGATATCGGCCTCGGGGACCCCGGTCAGTTGCGCGACCAGATCGGGGGAGTAGTCGGCCAGGAATTCCGGCATCGACTCCCAGCCCTCGGTGTGTTCGGCGATGAATTCGGCGTCCACGTCACCGTTTTCGACCAGCAGATGCAGCAGCCCGTTCAGCAGCGCCAGATCGGTGCCCGGCTTGATCTGCAGGAACAGATCCGCGCGCGCGGCGGTATCGGTGCGGCGCGGATCGACCACGATGAGTTTCGCGCCCGCCTTGAGCCGATCGGCCATGCGCAGGAACAGAATCGGATGGCAGTCGGCCATATTCGCGCCGATGGCGAAGAACAGATCCGCGTGATCGAGATCGTCATACGATCCGGGCGGCCCGTCCGCGCCCAGGGACTGCTTGTAGCCGGTGGCCGCGCTCGCCATGCAGAGCCGGGAATTGGCCTCCATATGCACGGTCCGGATATGGCCCTTGGCCAATTTCGTCGCCAGATACTGGGCTTCGATGGACATCTGCCCGGAAACGTAGAGCGACACCGCATCCGGGCCGTGCGCGTCGAGGATCTCGCGCAGTCGCCGCCCCGCCTCCAGCACGGCCTCGTCCACCGGGACCGGCACCGGCGGCTGTCCGCGTTCGGGACGCCGGTAGGCCGATTCCATCCGCCCGTCCGCGCGCATCATCTCCGCGTGCGTGGCGCCCTTGGTGCACAGTCGGCCCGCGTTCACCGGATGCAGCCTGTCGCCGCTCACCTTGGCGATCACGGGTGCGCCCGCGGCATCGAGCGTGGTGTGCACGGTCATACCGCAGCCGACCCCGCAGTACGAGCACGCGGTCCGGACGCTCGTCGAGGGTGCGCTGGAATCCGGCATGGTTCCGATCTTCGTCATCCCCGATTGCGCCGGATTTACCGAAGGTTATCTCCAGGTGACTTTTCCCCTCACAACCGTTCACCGCCGCCGTGAGGTGCGAAAACAGTGTGAAAACGGCCACAGGGCCGGGCGGCTCAGCCGAGCTTGTAGCCGCGATGCAGGGCCACCGCGCCACCGGAGAGATTGCGCCACTTGACCTGCGACCAGCCCGCGTCCGCGATGCGCAGCGCCAGCTGCGACTGGGTCGGCCAGGCCCGAATGGAGTCGGCCAGGTAGATGTAGGCCTCCGGATTGCTGGACACCCGCTTGGCGACCGCGGGCAGCGCCTTCATCAGGTACTCCATGTAGACCGTCCGGAACAGCGCGAAGGTCGGTGTGGAGAACTCCGCCACCACCAGCCGCCCGCCCGGCTTGGTCACCCGCAGCATCTCGCGCAGCGCGAGATCCGGATCGGACACATTGCGCAGGCCGTACGAGATGGTCACCGCGTCGAAGGACTCATCCGCGAACGGCAGCGCCATGGCATCGCCCGCGACCATCGGCACCTTGCGGAAGCGCCCCGCGGACAGCATGCCCTGCGAGAAATCGGCTGCCACGCACCACGCCCCGGATTTGGCGAGCTCCAGGGTCGAGACCCCGGTTCCGGCCGCCAGATCCAGCACTCGCTCACCGGGCCGCAGCGCCAAGGCTTTCCGGGTCGCCCACCGCCAATAACGGTCCTGACCACCGGAAATCAGCGTATTGGTGAGGTCATAGCGCTTGGCAACACCGTCGAACATGGAAGCGACCTCATGCGGCTGCTTGTCCAACGAAGCCGTAACCAATTCCCGCCGCTCTGTTTTCGCCACACCCGCACATTAGCTCGCGTCGCGCGTACGCGACCAACGCCTGCGCGCCGCGCCGAACCAGCGCGCCGGAGGCGATCCGAGCAGCCACAGCGCGGGCAGCGCCACCAGCCATGTCACCACGATCACCGAGGCCGCCGGGATGATCGCGACACGGGCGTCGCGGCCCGCGACACGCACCAGGTCCGGATCGCCGCGCCGGTACTCGACATTGATGCGCTCACCCGCGGTCAGCTTGGTCGGGTACAGCACGCCGACCTTCGGATTGTGGGTCTCGCCGTCGGGCGTCACGAAGGTGACTGCGGAACGCAGCCGCCCCGCCGACAGCACCTCACCGCTGGTGGTGCCCATATCCGAGCTGATCAGATGGTCATCGCGCCAGGCCGCGAGCACCAGCAGCACCGAGAGCACGCTGATCGCGCAGGCCGCGACGGCGATCACCATCCGGGTGCGCCGGAAGCGACTCGCCGATGGCTGCGCCTGTACGCCGCTCGCCTCCGGAGCGGTGACAGACTGGCTGGTTTCCGACACTTCACCAGGCTATTCCATGACTGGACTACCGTAGCCGCCATGTCCCGTAAATTCAGCTTCACCGTGCAGTACAGCGTTCCGGTAGAAGAGCTTCACCGGGCACTGACCAACGACGAGATGTGGAACGCCCGCTTCGCGGACGCCACCACGGCAACACTGGACCTGTCCCATCCGGACGGCCCGGGCACCATTCGCATTCATATGACCGAAAAAGCACCCGAAGACAAGATTCCCGGCCTGGTCAAGAAGGTTCTCAAGAGCGACCTCGTGCTCGAGCGCACCGACACCTGGGGCGCACTGGAGGGCGATATCGCCAAGGGCACCTTCGCGGGCGCCTCCGGCGGCATCACCACCGAAATGGAGGGCACCTTCGAATTGCGGCCCACCGCCGAGGGTTCCGAGCTCGAGGCCGCCGGCGTCGTGACCGTCAAGGTCCCGCTGGTCGGCGGCGCCATCGAGCCGCTGGTGGAAAACCTGCTGGAGAAGGTGATGAACAGCGAGCGCAAGTCCGTCGAGGCCTGGTTCGCCGCGCAGAACGCCTGATCGGCTCGTAACTGTTCCAACCGAGAACCGTTGATACCGGCGGCTTCTCATGTTCGAGGGGTACCCCGTGGCTGCGCCCACCCGCAGCCACGGGATTCCATGACGGCCCGCGTGGAATCGCTACCGCGCTCGCGTGGAATCGCTACTGCGCCCGGGTCGGATCGAATTCGCGATTCTCCACAAGCACCAGCCAGTTCCCGGAATTGTCGCGAATGATCGCCTCCACCCCGTACGGCCGCTCGGCCGGGGGCTGCACGAATTCCACGCCCTTGGCGGTGAGCTCCTCGAAAGTCTTGTGGCAGTCGTCGGTACGCAACCCCAGCGCACCGTGCGTGCCATTGGCCAGCGACCGACGGATCGCCTCGGCCAGCTGCTCGTCCAGCGGCGGTCCGGGCACCATCAGGGTCACCTCCAGCTCCAGATGATCCGGATGCGCCACGGTCACCCAGCGGAAGCCGTTCTCGCCCATGGTCACATCGCTGACCTCGACGAATCCGAGCTTATCGAGATACCAGGCCTTGGCCTCGGACTGATCGGTCACGTAGACGGTGGTGAGGGAAACGTTCGTAATGGTCGTCATGCGATAAGGCTATGGACTCGCCCGCCCGGCACGCTTCTCCGAAATTGCGGTGAGTGTGACGTAACCCGCGGGAAATGAGTCGGCAAAGCCAGCTCTACATGAGCCGACGAGTCTCGATCACGGAAACCGCTCACCCACGAGCCTGATCGAGGAGTTATCGGTGGTCGAAGTACAAACCCGCGCGGCGAATTCCGTCGCGGCGACCAAGGAGACGCTGGAGGACTACACCCTCCGGTTCGCCCCGCGCAGTTACCGCACCTGGAGTCCGGCGGTGGTGGGCGTCTCGGCGCTCGGCGGCATCGCGTACCTCGCCGACTTCTCCATCGGCGCGAATATCGGCATCGCCAACGGCACCGGCAACGCGCTGCTCGGCATCGGCATCTTCGCGATCGTCATCATGCTGACCGGTTTCCCGCTCGCCTACTACGCCGCGCGCTACAACATCGACCTGGATCTGATCACCCGCGGCAGCGGATTCGGATACAAGGGGTCGATCGTCACCAATGTGGTGTTCGCGTCGTTCACCTTCATCTTCTTCGCGCTCGAGGGCTCGATCATGGCGCAGGGCCTGAAACTCGGCCTGCACGTGCCACTTCCGCTCGGCTATCTCGCCTCGACGCTGCTGATCTTCCCGCTGGTCATCTACGGCATGAAGACACTCACCAAACTCCAGGTGTGGACCACCCCGCTGTGGCTGCTGCTGATGGTGCTGCCGTTCGTATTCCTGCTGGTGCGGCACCCGGATTCGGTCGGCACCTTCCTCGCATACGGGGGCAAGGACGGACAGGGCGTGAGCCTGACCGGAGCGCTGCTCGCCGCCGGTGTCTGCCTCTCGCTCATCGCGCAGATCGCCGAGCAGATCGACTACCTGCGCTTCATGCCGCCCAAAACCCCTGAGAACAAGCGCAGTTGGTGGGGCTGGATGCTGCTCGCCGGACCCGGCTGGGTGCTGTTCGGCGCCATCAAGCAGGTCGTGGGCCTGTTCCTCGCGGTCTACCTGATCGCGAATCTGCCCGGCGCACAGGACATCGCGAATCAGCCCGTGCACCAGTTCCTGGAGATCTACCGGGACATGATGCCCGCCTGGCTCGCCATGACCCTCGCGGTGGTGCTGGTCGTCATCAGCCAGATCAAAATCAATGTCACCAACGCCTATTCGGGTTCGCTGGCCTGGACCAACTCCTTCACCCGCATCACCAAGAACTACCCCGGCCGACTGGTCTTCCTCGGGCTCAATCTGCTCATCGCGCTGATCCTGATGGAAGCCAATATGTTCGACTTCCTGAACAATATCCTCGGCTTCTACGCCAACTGCGGCATCGCCTGGATCGTCACCGTCGCAACCGATATCGCGGTCAACAAGTACCTGTTGAAGATCTCGCCCAAGCAGCCGGAATTCCGGCGCGGCATGCTCTACGACTACAACCCGGTCGGCCTGGTCGGCTTCGGACTGTCCGCGGTGCTGTCGATCATGACGTTCTTCGGGATCTTCGGTGAGACGCTCAAGCCGTACTCGCCGATCATCGCGGTCATCGTGTCCTTCGTGGCGACGCCGCTGACGGCGATCCTCACCAAAGGCAAGTACTACCTGCGCCGCACCGACGACGGCATCGACGCGCCCATGTTCGATGAGCACGGCAATCCGTCGGGGGAGACCCTCACCTGCCACATCACCGGTATCGACTTCGAACGACCGGACATGATCGCCTCCCCGGTGCCCGGACCGGAGGGCGAGATCCAGTACATCAGCTCACTGGCGCTCTCGACCGACAAGACCGGCATCCACGTGCTGCCGCCGCAGTGAGAACCGCTGCTACAGCAGCGGTTTGCGATCCGAGAGCCCGTGCATGAAGACGTAGCAGCCGGGAATATGAGGAGCGCCCTCGGCGGCGAACTTGGCCTGATACTCCGAGGGCGACATCCCCACCAGTTCGGTGAACTTGCTGCTGAACGAACCCAGACTGCTGTAGCCGACCATCATGCACGCCTCGGTCACCGTGATATTGGTGGCGCGCAACAGATCCTGCGCCCGCTCGATCCGGCGCTCGGCCAGATACAGGGCGGGCGTCTTCCCGTAGGTGGCGGCGAAACAGCGCAGGAAGTGATACTTCGACACCCCCGCGGCCGCCGCCAGACTCGCCAGATCCAAAGGCTCCGCGTAATTCCGGTCGGCCAGATCCCGTGCCCGCCGCAGATGCGGGAGCAGATCCTCGGGAACCGGCCGGGGAGTCATGCGAAGGGCTGGAGCTTGTCGAATCGCATCGAGGCCCGGCCCGCACCGCGCCACAATCGCGCGGTGAGATCCAGATCCTCATCGGTGACCAGATTGCCCATCACCCGGACCGCGGTGCGCTGCAACAGCTGTGAGCGCATCACCGGCGGACCGCCGAACGGCACCGCGCGCGGATGCGTGGCCAGCGCCGCCAGCCGCCGCGCCACCGAATAGGTGCGGCCGTAGCGCTCGCGCAGCATATCCGGCCAGATACGGGTCAGATCCGGCTCGTCCAGCAGGCCCGAAAGCATATGGCCGCCTTCGAGTCCGTAATCGATGCCCTCGCCGTTGAGCGGATTCACACAGCCTGCGGCATCGCCGACCAGCACCCAATTGCGGCCCGCCACATTGGATACCGCACCGCCCATGGGCAGCAGCGCCGAAGCCACCGCGCGCGCTTCACCTTCGAAGCCCCACTCCTCGCGGCGCAGCGAGACATAGTGCTGCAAAAGCGGTTTCAGCGCGATATGCGAGGGCCGCTTTTCCGTCGCCAGCGAACCGACGCCGATATTGACCTCGCCGTTGCCGAGTGGGAACACCCACCCGTAGCCAGGCACCAATTCATTGTTCGCGTCCCGCAATTCGAGATGCGAGGAAATCCACGGATCATCGTGCCGCTCGGACCTGATATACGCCCGCGCCGCCGTCCCGTACGCGTATTCGCGATGCCAGGTGCGCCCCAGCAGTTTTCCGACCGGCGACCGCACCCCGTCCGCCACGATGAGCACCTTGCAGGACACCGCCCGCAGCCCGCCCTCGGTCTTCACGGTGACCCCGGTGACCCGATCCCCGTCCCGCGCCACCTCCACGACCTTCGCGCCCTCGACCATGCGCGCGCCGAACTTCACCGCGGTATCGCGCAATTTGTCATCGAGTTCGGTTCGCGGAACGGCGCTTCCGTACACCGGGAACGATCCGGCGGGCCACGGCAGCAACGCCTCACGCCCGAACCCGGCCATTCGCAGCCCGTGATTGACCGTATGCCCGCGCACCCACTCCCCGAGCCCGAGATGCTCCAACTCGGCCGTCGCACGCGGCGTCAACCCATCCCCGCACGTCTTGTCCCGCGGAAACACCGCCGAATCCAGCAGCAGCACATCACGCCCCGCCTGCGCCGCCCACGCCGCCGCCGCCGACCCCGCCGGGCCCGCCCCAACCACCAGCACATCGGCATGCGCGGGCAGCACATCCGAGGTGTGCCCCTGCTCCGGCGCGATTTCCGCTGAACCCATGGCGTCAATACTTGCAGCCCATCGTGATCGGTGTCGATGCGGCTGCGCCTTGTGCACGTGCATATCGACACCCGCGACGGCGACCGACGCCATACTGCAGTGTTCTGTTGCTCGCACTACGGTGGTGTGCATAGGGGGCTGGGTGCATACACGCTAGGTTCTTTGGCGTGGGGTCGGACGCGGCACTGGGAGATGAAATGAGCGCATCGGCTGTGAGCGATGAGAGCACGGTGGTGGCGGGGGTGGATCTCGGCGATCCCGAGCTCGCGGTAACAGTGCGTAAGGGCCTGGTCCAGGTAGAGGATCTGCTGATCACCGAACTGTCCGACGGCGAGGATTTCCTGCAGGAGGCGGCGCTGCATCTGGCCAAGGCCGGAGGGAAGCGCTTCCGGCCGCTGTTCACCATTCTCACCGGACAGCTCGGCCCGAATCCGGACAGCCCGGACCTGATCACCGCGGGGACGGTGGTCGAACTCGTGCACCTGGCGACCCTCTACCACGACGACGTCATGGACGAGGCCCCGATCCGGCGCGGCGCACCCAGCGTGAACTCCCGCTGGGGCAACAGCGTCGCCATCCTGGCCGGCGACTACCTGTTCGCGCACGCCTCGCGCCTGGTCTCCACCCTCGGCCCGGACGCGGTGCGCATCATCGCCGAAACCTTCGCCGAACTGGTCACCGGCCAGATGCGGGAAACCATCGGCGCCCGGCAATCCCAGGATCCGGTCGAGCACTACCTGCGCGTGGTGTGGGAGAAGACCGGTTCGCTCATCGCGGCCTCGGGTCGCTTCGGCGGCACCTTCTCCGGCGCGGACCTGGACCATGTGGAGCGCCTGGCCCGGCTCGGCGACGCGGTCGGCACCGCCTTCCAGATCTCCGACGACATCATCGATATCTCCTCGGTGTCCGAACAGTCCGGCAAAACCCCCGGCACCGATCTGCGCGAGGGCGTGCACACCCTGCCCGTGCTCTACGCGCTGCGCGATGAGGGTTCCGAGGGCGATCGCCTGCGCAAACTGCTGGCCCGCCCGCTGGAGACCGACGCCGAGGTCGAAGAGGCCCTGGACCTGCTCTCCCGCTCCCGCGGCATGGTGCTGGCCAAGGAGAAGCTGCACGGCTACGCCGATATCGCGCACGCCGAACTGTCCGCGCTGCCCGGCGGCCCGGCCAACGAGGCCCTCGAGCGGCTGGTCCGTTACACGATCGAACGAGTCGGCTGACAGGGGAACTTCGGAGCCGCCTTCCATCGTTGAGCAGGAGTAACGCAACGATGGAGGGGGCGCGGCAAAGGAGATCGGATGCACTCGCACGGGTATGCCAACGGCTTGAAGACCTTCGGGCTGCTGGTGGGCATGTCGGCGCTGATCGTGTTCGCCGGGGCCCTGTTTCGCAGTCCGACGATTCTGATCCTGTCGATCCTGATCGCCGTGGGCATGAACGCCTACGCGTATTTCAACAGCGACAAACTCGCGTTGAAAGCCATGCACGCACAACCGGTGACCGAACTCGAGGCGCCGGTCATGTATCGCATCGTGCGCGAATTGGCCACCGCCGCAAGGCAACCCATGCCGCGGCTGTACATCAGTCCCACCAACGCGCCCAATGCCTTCGCCACCGGGCGCAATCCGCGCAATGCCGCGGTCTGCTGCACCACGGGCATTCTGCAAATCCTGGACGAGCGCGAATTACGCGCGGTGCTGGGTCATGAACTCTCGCACGTCTACAACCGCGACATCCTGATCTCCTCGGTCGCGGGCGCGTTGGCCTCGGTCATCTCCGGCCTCGCGAACCTGGCTTTCTTCGCCAGCGCCTTCGGTGGCAATCGCGATGGCGAAGGCCCGAATGTCATTGGCATTCTTCTGGTTTCGCTGCTCGGCCCGATCGCGGCCTCGCTCATCAAGCTGGCCGTCTCGCGGTCCCGCGAATATCAGGCCGATGAGGACGGTGCGGCCCTCACCGGTGACCCCTTGGCGCTCGCCTCAGCCCTCCGCAAGCTCGAACGCGGGGTGCAGGCCGCCCCGCTCCCGCCGGAGCCGCAGCTGACCGCACAGTCGCACCTGATGATCGCCAACCCCTTCCGCGCGGGCGACAAAATGGCGCGCTGGTTCTCCACCCACCCGCCCATGGCCGACCGCATCGCGCGTTTGGAAGCCATGGCGGGCGGCACCAGCGGCCCGGCGGCGGGCCCCCGCGAGTACTGAGGCATGAAAAAAGAGGGTTCGGGACATCCTGTCCCGAACCCTCTTTCGCTGTTCCTAGCGGTAATTCACGAACTGCAGCGCGACCTCGAAATCGCCGTTGCGCAGCAGTGACTGCACCGCCTGCAGATCATCGCGGCTCTTGGAGCTGACCCGCAGCTCCTCACCCTGAATCTGCGCCTTGACGCCCTTGGGCCCCTCGTCGCGGATCTTCTTGGTGATCTTCTTGGCCTGCTCGGTGGTGATGCCCTGCACGAGCTCGCCTGTGATTTTGTACACCTTGCCCGACGCCTGCGGATCGCCCGCGTCGAACGCCTTCATGGAGATATCCCGGCGAATCAGCTTCTCCTTGAACACATCCAGAGCCGCCTTGACGCGGTCTTCGGAATCGGCGGTGAGGATGATCTTCTCCTCGCCCGACCATTCGATGCTCGCGCCGGTGCCGCGGAAGTCGTAGCGGGTGGCCAGCTCTTTGGCCGCGATGTTCAGCGCGTTGTCCACCTCCTGACGGTCGACCTTGCTGACGACATCGAACGACGAATCGGCCACGCGTGTGCTCCTGTCCGAGATCGGAAAGTTGGGGGTTGCCCCGCCGAAGGTAGTCCGTCCGGCACCGCGTTTTCCAGCCGGTTTGCATTCCGGGCGGGTGTTCGATGTATTCTCGTCACCGCGCTGCAAGGCGTACCCAGGCAGATTGCCCGAGCGGCCAATGGGAGCGGACTGTAAATCCGTCGGCGAAAGCCTACGTAGGTTCGAATCCTACATCTGCCACCGCGAAACCCCCCGAGACCGGATCCGGTCTCGGGGGGTTTCGTGTTTTTCACCCTCGGTCGCGGGTGTGGTCGACGCCGTTGTCGACCAGCATGCGGCCTTGACCAAGGAGTACCCACTCCAAACGCGGTAAAAACCTCCGATGACCAGCCGGTTTGGAGAGTGGGCGAGATGTTGTGTAACCTCGTTCAAGTCTTCAGCGCCCGGTTCGAAAGACCGGAGCAACGCAGACATGCCCCCTTAGCTCAGTCGGCAGAGCGTTTCCATGGTAAGGAAAAGGTCAACGGTTCGATTCCGTTAGGGGGCTCGCCGGATTGCCGGTGGTGTCACTCGGCATCCAGATCGATGGACCGGGCTCGCGCCGCCGCGAATCCTCGCATGGCGGTGTAGCTCAGTTGGTAGAGCAAACGACTCATAATCGTTGTGTCGCCGGTTCAAGTCCGGCCATCGCTACCCATACTGATTAACCACATCAGGCTTACCGGAAAGAGGGCGCATCGTGGCCGCGAAGTCCACTGATATCCGGCCAAAGATCACCTTGGCCTGCGAGCAGTGCAAGCACCGTAATTACATCACCAAGAAGAACCGGCGTAACGACCCGGATCGTCTCGAGCTCAAGAAGTTCTGCCCGAACTGCGGTACCCACCGGGCCCACCGCGAGTCTCGCTAACTTAACCCCGCGCGTTCTACCGCGTGGAAGAAGTGCCGGATCGGCTCGTCACTACGTCCTCCCTACCAGGGGACAGTGGCACTCGGTCCGGCACTTGGTGTATATAGCGGTGGTTCAGCGCTCTGCCGATTCCGGTGACGGGATCAGATAGGTGACTTCCTGCCGTGACAATCAACACCGAAATCGAGATCGAATTGGGCAACTCCGAGGCGCTCGACCCGAGCGAGGTTTTCGATCCCGCCGCGCACGCCGCCGCCATGGTCGGCCACCACTACCGGGTGGAGGACTACTACGAGGTCGGCCGCGAGAAGGTGCGTGAATACGCCCGCGCCGTACAGGACTACCACCCCGTGCACTGGGACGAGGACATCGCCCAGGAGTACGGCTACGACAGCCTGGTCGCCCCGCTCAGTTTCATCTCCCTGGTCGGAATCCTGGCCCAGCGCAAGCTCTTCGAGCAGATCGTCACCGGCTACGACCTGAGCCAGATCATGCAGACCGATCAGATCCTGGAATTCCACCGCCCGATCAAGGCCGGCGACCAGTTGACCTGCATCGTCTACCTGCACTCGTTCCGTCAGGCGTTCGGCGGCGACATCATCGTCACCAAGAACGACGTCGTCGACCAGCACGACGAACTGGTGCTCACCACCTACACCACCCTGATCGGCCGCAGCGGCGGTGATATCGATCCCAATGTCGGTGACGCGGTGCGCAATGTGCTCATGCACGGCGTCGGGCCGGAGGAGACCCCGGATCACAAGCCGCGCACGCTCGCGGTCGCGGATCTGCAGCCCCAGCCGGTGCCGGTCACGCTGCCGGGCAAGATCGTGCCGAGCAAGCACGCGCTGCGCTTCGAGGACGTGACCGTCGGCGATCCGCTGCCCACCCGCGTGGTGCGCCTCACCCGCGGCGATCTGGTGAACTACGCCGGCGTCTCCGGCGATGCCAACCCGATCCACTGGAGCGATGAGGTCGTCAAGCTCGTCGGCCTGGAAAACGTTGTGGCGCATGGCATGTTGACCATGGGCCTGGGTGGCGGCTTCGTCACCTCCTGGCTCGGCGATCCGGGCGCGGTGAAGGAGTACAACGTCCGTTTCACCAGTCCGGTGTACGTGCCCATCGACCAGGCCGCGGAGATCGAGTACACCGGCAAGGTGAAGTCGGTCGATCCGGAAACCCGCACCGCCGTGATCGCCATCGTCGCCAAATCACAGGGTCGCAAGATCTTCGGCCGCGCCACCGCGACCGTCCAATTGGCCTGATTCGACCGCTGACCCCCGATTGGCGATTGCCGCGCGAGGTAACGTAGACTCGGCAATCTGGGGTCACCAGCCGCTGCGCGCTGCTCCGAGGAGCGGCGCGTATGTATGTGAGGGCCCTGCTGTACAACTGAAGAGATACTGTGGTCGGACATTGAGCAATCGGCGTCCAACCGAAGGGGCGTAGCTCAATTGGCAGAGCAGCGGTCTCCAAAACCGCAGGTTGCAGGTTCAAGTCCTGTCGCCCCTGCCCTTAATGCCAGCGACGAGGAAGGATCGACGTGAGCGACGAGCGGGATACTCGCCACGAAGATGGCGATGACACCGCCGCAGTGGCTCGTCCGAGCGGCAAGCGGTCCGCCCGGCGTCGAAATACGTCGGCCACGACCGTGGCGACGATCGATCGACCCACGTCATCGGCGAAGGCAAGCAAGAAGTCCGGCAAGGCCGGTCGTGGCGGTACGGGCAATCCGTTCAAGCGCCTGGTGAAGTTCCTCAAAGAAGTAATCGCGGAACTGCGCAAGGTGATCTGGCCGAACCGCAAGCAGATGGTCACCTATACGAGCGTTGTTCTGGTGTTCGTGATCTTCATGATCGCGTACATCAGCGGGTTGGATCTGGCGTTCATCAAGGGTGTCAACTGGCTGTTCGGCTAGCTGACCGTCGGCGCCGGTAACCGTTCCCCGAGCAGAGGCGGGGCGCGGGGCCATCCGCCGGGTACCCCCCGGCGCGCACAGGATTACGTGACGACAAGGAAGCGAGTGCCCCAGTGAGCACCCCGGAGAACGGCACAACCGACGAATTCCAGGTCGACGAGCTGGTGGAGGAGACCACCGACGTCGATGAATTCGTGGACCCCGCCGACACGGAGGACGCTGAGCCGACCGCCGAAGAGCTGGCCGCACCCGTCGATGCCGAACCCGCCGATCCCGTCGCCGAAATGAAGGCCGCGCTGCGCCGCGCCCCCGGTGACTGGTACGTGATCCACTCCTACGCCGGTTACGAGAACAAGGTGAAGACCAATCTCGAGACCCGCGTGCAGAACCTCGGTCTCGAGGACTACATCTTCCAGGTCGAGGTTCCGACCGAAGAGGTCACCGAGATCAAGAACGGCCAGCGCAAGAACGTCAATCGCAAGGTGCTGCCGGGTTACATCCTGGTCCGCATGGAGCTGAACGACGAGTCCTGGGGCGCGGTCCGCAATACCCCCGGTGTGACCGGTTTCGTCGGCGCCACCTCGCGCCCGTCGCCGCTGTCCATCGACGATGTGGTGAAGTTCCTGGTCCCGGCCGCCAAGCAGCAGAAGCCCACCGCGGCAGCCGCTTCCGGCTCCGGCGAGACCTCGGGCGAGACCCCGATCATCAAGCCCACCATCGATGTGGACTTCGAGGTCGGCGAGTCCGTCACGGTCATGGACGGTCCGTTCGCCACCCTTCCGGCCAGCATTTCCGAGATCAATGCCGAGCAGCAGAAGCTCAAGGTGCTCGTCTCGATCTTCGGCCGTGAGACCCCGGTCGAGCTGGCGTTCACTCAGGTCGCCAAGATCTGACACACACTTGCAAACCGCAAGAACCTAACCAAGGACGAAAGATGCCCCCGAAGAAGAAGAAGGTTTCTGGGCTTATCAAGCTCCAGATCAAGGCCGGTGCGGCCAATCCGGCTCCGCCCGTTGGTCCCGCGCTGGGTCAGCACGGCGTCAACATCATGGAGTTCTGCAAGGCTTACAACGCCGCGACCGAGTCGCAGCGCGGGAACATCATCCCGGTCGAGATCACGGTCTACGAAGATCGTTCTTTCGATTTCAAGCTGAAGACCCCGCCTGCCTCGCAGCTGCTGCTCAAGGCCGCCGGTGTGCAGAAGGGCTCCGCCGAGCCGCACCGCAACAAGGTCGCGCAGGTCACCATGGATCAGATCCGTGAGATCGCCAAGACCAAGGCCGAAGATCTGAACGCCAACGATATCGATCAGGCCGCCAAGATCATCGCCGGTACCGCTCGCTCGATGGGTATCACCGTCGCGGAGTAGCCCTTTCGGCTGCAACTCCCGTGGGAGGGCCCGCCTGGCCCGAAAACCACGTCTGAACTTACGAACAGGACAGAACAACATGGCAAAACGAAGCAAGGCTTATCTCGAGGCGGCCGCCAAGGTCGACCGCGACTCGCTGTACGCACCGCTGGCCGCCGCGCGGCTCGCGAAGGAGACCGCCACCACGAAGACCGACGCGACCGTCGAGGTCGCCGTCCGTCTCGGTGTCGATCCCCGCAAGGCCGACCAGATGGTCCGCGGCACCGTCAACCTGCCGCACGGCACCGGTAAGACCGCCCGCGTCATCGTGTTCGCCGTCGGTGACAAGGCCGCCGAGGCCGAGGCCGCCGGTGCGGACGCCGTTGGCGCCGAGGACCTGATCGAGCGCATCCAGGGCGGTTGGCTGGACTTCGACGCCGCGATCGCCACCCCGGATCAGATGGCCAAGGTCGGTCGTATCGCTCGCGTGCTGGGCCCGCGTGGCCTGATGCCGAACCCGAAGACCGGCACCGTCACCCCCGATGTGACCAAGGCCGTCAACGACATCAAGGGCGGCAAGATCAACTTCCGCGTCGACAAGCAGGCCAACCTGCACTTCGTCATCGGCAAGGCGTCCTTCGACGACAAGAAGCTGGCGGAGAACTACGGCGCCGCCCTCGACGAGATCCTGCGTGTCAAGCCCTCCACCGCGAAGGGCCGCTACCTCAAGAAGGTGACGTTCTCGACGAACACCGGACCGGGCATCCCGGTGGATCCGAACCGCACCCGCAACTTCGCCGAAGAAGACTGATTTCTTCGACGGGCGAGCGTAGCAACGCACAAGCCTTAAGGGCCGGTACAGGGAAACCTGTACCGGCCCTTCGCTTTTCAGAGATCGTGCAGGTTGCAGAGTGCGCTGCCGGGATTCACCCCGCACAGCAACTTGGCGATCAGCGCGGGCAGCGGATTGACGAACGCGGTGGATCCGGCTTGGAGCAGGCTGGAACCGGCGTCGACTCCGGCCGAGCCGGTGCCCTTCGGCGGCAGGACGACGTCGGCGTTCGCCGGGGCGGCCGCCATTCCCGCGATGCCGACGCAAAGTGTCGCTGCGGCAAGGGTTTTGGTGAGCTTCTGGCTCATGGTGTTGACCTCCATGCTGGGTTGGTCGAACCCTAGCCGCGCTCCGGAAAATTGAAATACCTCAGTTTCACTGGCTTGTGAGGGGACCAGTTTTGGCGGATAGATGCACGTCCGCTATGCTGGTCCACGGTCACCGACCCGTTCGATGACCACCCAATCGTTCTACCGAAGACCGTTGGTTGCTGCCGCGAGGCAGTCGAAGGTCCAGCGTTACTGCTGGCGGCCCACGCAGGGAGAGCCGAGGTTGGGAAACCACTGCGAGTAATCGCCTTGTGTTTCTTATGCGCCCCGGGACTCTGCGTCCGCGGGGCGTTTGCTTTATCGCTGGCCCCTGGCGGAAGTCGGTAGTTCATCACGAACCGACCATCCAGAGAGGAGGCGAAGTATGGCAAACGCAGAGAAGGTCACCGCGGTAGCGGAGATCACGGAGCAGTTCAAGAGCTCGACGGCGACTGTCGTCACGGAATACCGTGGCCTGTCGGTCAGCAAGATCACCGAGCTGCGTCGTGCGCTCGGCAGCAATGTCAGCTACTCCGTCGCCAAGAACACCCTGGTCAAGCGTGCCGCCGCTGAGGCGGGCGTCGAAGGCCTGGATGACTTGTTCGTCGGTCCGACCGCCATCACCTTCATCAAGGGTGAGCCGGTCGACGCCGCGAAGGCGCTCAAGGCCTTCGCCAAGGACAACAAGGCGCTGATCATCAAGGGCGGCTACATGGACGGCGTCGCGCTGTCCGTTGCCGAAGTTGAGCGGATCGCCGACCTGGAGTCCCGCGAGGTCCTGCTGGCCAAGCTGGCCGGCGCCATGAAGGGCAACCTGTCGAAGGCCGCGGCGCTGTTCGCAGCCCCCGGCAACCAGCTCGCCCGCCTGTTCGCGGCGCTCGAGGAGAAGAAGGCGAACGAGGGTGGCGCTGCCGCTCCCGCCGCCGAGGCTCCTGCGGCCGACGCCGAATAAGTCACCACCCCAAACCTATTCGTCACCGCTCGCGCGGGGATGAACCACCGAAAGGAAACATCAATGGCTAACGTTGACGAGCTGCTCGAAACCTTCTCCGGCATGACCCTGCTCGAGCTCTCCGAGTTCGTGAAGGCGTTCGAGGACAAGTTCGAGGTCACCGCGGCTGCCCCCGTGGCCGTCGCCGCCGCCGGTGGCGCTGCCCCGGTCGAGGCCGCCGAAGAGCAGGACGAGTTCGATGTTGTCATCGAGTCGGCCGGCGACAAGAAGATCCAGGTCATCAAGGTCGTTCGCGAGATCGTCTCCGGCCTGGGCCTGAAGGAAGCCAAGGACCTCGTCGAGAGCGCCCCGAAGGCCATCCTGGAGAAGGTCAACAAGGAGGCCGCCGACGCCGCCAAGGCCAAGCTCGAAGAGGCCGGCGCGAAGATCACCGTCAAGTAATTCTTGGCAGGCGTTCTCACGTCTTTGAAAAGAGCGGTTCCCCTTGGGGGACCGCTCTTTTCGCGTATTCCAGTCCTCGTAATAACGTCGTTATTGCCCGCTCCGGAATGTTTCGTTACTGACCGGTCAGGTCTCGGTGTCCGAGACGGGGCTTATGCGATACAGTGACCGGACCTACTGTGATGCGCCACACCGCGCAATGCATCAGTGCAATTAGTGCAAGTGAGGGTCGCCGCAGTGGGGCGCTCGTCGGAGAAATTGTGGAGGTTGGCGTGGGCGTCGAGGTCAGGACCGAAGGCATCACCAAGTCGTTCGGTTCGCAACGGATTTGGCAGGACGTCTCACTGACGCTGCCGTCGGGGGAAGTCAGCGCGTTGCTCGGCCCCTCCGGTACCGGTAAGTCGGTGTTCCTGAAGTCGCTGATCGGCCTGTTGCGGCCGGAGCGCGGTTCCATCTACATCGACGGCACCGATATCACCACCTGCTCCAACAAGGAGCTCTACGAGATTCGTAAGTTGTTCGGCGTTCTGTTCCAGGACGGCGCGCTCTTCGGCTCGATGAACCTGTTCGACAATGTCGCGTTCCCGCTTCGTGAGCACACGAAGAAGAGTGAATCCGATATCAAGAAGATCGTCATGGAGAAGCTCGAGCTGACCGGTCTGCTCGGCGCCGAAGGCAAGCTCCCGGGCGAGATCTCCGGTGGTATGCGCAAGCGCGCCGGCCTGGCCCGCGCCCTGGTGCTGGACCCGCAGATCATCCTCGTCGACGAGCCGGACTCCGGTCTGGATCCCGTTCGCACCACCTATCTTTCGCAGCTGTTGATCGATATCAACGCGCAGATCGACGCGACGATCCTGATCGTCACGCACAACATCAACCTGGCGCGTTCGGTGCCGGACAACATCGGCATGCTGTTCCGCCGCAACCTGGTCATGTTCGGCCCCCGCGAGGTGCTGCTGACCTCGGACGAGCCGGTGGTGAAGCAGTTCCTGAACGGCCGCATGCAGGGCCCGATCGGTATGTCCGAGGAGAAGGACGAATCGCAGATGGCCCGCGAGCAGGCCATGTTCGACGCCGGTCACCACGCCGGTGGCGCGGAAGAGGTCGAGGGCATCATCCCGCAGATGAAGGCGCAGCCGGGTATGCCCGTGCGTGCCGCCGTGGGCCGTCGCCGTGAGCGCGTGCGTCAGATCCTGCACACCCTGCCGCCCGCCGCGCAGGAGGCGATCCGGCACTCCATGGAGGAGAACGGGGACGCCGACACACAGGTGATGCCCGCCTACACGGGCGGGTATGACGCCACCGTTCGCCACAACCTGACTAACGGGTAACATACCGCCCGTGAATCAAACCCTGACGCGGCTGCGCACCCCGGTCGAGTCGGGTCTTGCCCAGGCCGGCAACATCTTCGCGCTCCTATTGGATGTTATGCGGAAGACTTTCCGCCGGCCCTTCCAGTGGCGGGAATTCATCGAACAGTCGTGGTTCATCGCGAGTGTGTCGATTCTTCCCGCCGCCCTGGTGGCAATCCCGTTCGGCGCAGTGGTAGCCCTGCAGACCGGCTCGCTCATCAAGCAGCTCGGCGCAGAAGCATTCACCGGTGCCACCAGCGTGCTCGCAACCGTGCAGCAAGCCGCTCCGGTGGTCACCGCCCTGATCATCGCCGGTGCCGCCGGCTCCGCCGTGGCCGCCGATCTCGGCTCGCGCACCATTCGCGAGGAGATCGACGCCATGGAGGTGCTGGGCATCGATCCCATTCAGCGCCTGGTGGTTCCGCGCGTGCTCGGCATGATGCTGGTCGCGCTGCTCATGAACGGCTTGGTCGCGGTCGTCGGCATCTGCGGCGGCTATTTCTTCAATGTGGGCCTGCAGGGCGGTACGCCCGGCGCCTACCTGGCTTCGTTCTCCGCGCTCGCCCAGTTGCCCGACCTTTGGATCGGCGAGATCAAGGCCCTCATCTTCGGACTCGTGGCCGGCGTCATCGCCGCCTACAAGGGTCTGCATCCAAAAGGGGGACCGAAAGGAGTAGGTGACGCCGTGAACCAGTCCGTGGTTATCACGTTCCTGGTGCTGTTCTTCCTGAACCTGGTGCTGACCCTGATTTACCTTCAGGTCGTCCCGGCCAAGGGCGCGTGATCCATGGTTGTTTCGC
Organism: Nocardia sp. NPDC056000; assembly: GCF_042269265.1. Lineage (NCBI taxonomy): Bacteria > Bacillati > Actinomycetota > Actinomycetes > Mycobacteriales > Nocardiaceae > Nocardia > Nocardia sp. NPDC056000. The sequence continues at coordinate 217,415 of NZ_JBHJXS010000008.1, forward strand.
AGCGCACCAACGCGATTCAGCGGGGGGCGCGCCGGTTCTCCGGTGTCGCCAAAGCGCCCATCAACCTGGTCGATCGCGCGGGCGATCAGATGTCGTTCTACACCCGGGCCGTCACCTCGATCCCGAAGACGCTGGTGCACTACCGCAAGGAGGTCATGCGGCTGCTGGCCGAGGTGACCTTCGGCTCGGGGGCGCTGGCGGTCATCGGCGGCACCATCGGCGTCATCGTCTTCATGTCGGCGTCGGTCGGTGTGGTCGTCGGCCTGCAGGGTTTCAAGGCCCTGGATTCGCTGGGTTCCGGTGTGCTCACCGGCTTCCTGACCGGGTACATCAATACCCGTGAACTCGCGCCCCTCGTTGCGGCGCTGGCACTTTCGGCCACGGTCGGTTGTGGTTTCACCGCGCAATTGGGCGCCATGCGCATCTCCGAGGAGATCGACGCGCTCGAGGTGATGGCGGTGCCCGGTGTGCCGTTCCTGGTGACCACGCGAGTGATCGCCGGTTTCATGGCGGTGATTCCGCTCTACATCGTCGGCCTGCTCGGCACGTATGTGGCGTCGCGGTTGATCAGCATCTACTTCAACGGGCAGTCGAGTGGTTCCTATGACCACTACTTCCAATTGTTCCTGCCACCTGAAGATGTCATCTATTCATTCCTGAAGGTGCTCGTCTTCGCGTTCGTCATCATCCTGGTGCACTGCTACTACGGCTTCAATGCCAGTGGCGGCCCGGCGGGCGTGGGTGTCGCGGTGGGTCGTGCGGTGCGCGCCGCCATCGTGCTGATCAATGTGCTCGATTTCTTCCTCAGCCTTGCCATTTGGGGCACGACCACGACGGTGCGGGTGGCCGGATGAGTAATCCAGAGCGCGTGCTTTTCTGGCGACGGACCGAGAAGCTGCGCAAGCGCACCATGGGCGTGCTGTTCTTCGTGGTGGTCGCGGTGTTCCTGTGGAGCACCATCGCCATCTACAACAAGCAGTTCGTGGATACGGTCCGGGTGAACCTGCTGACCGATACCGTCGGAAACGCCTTGACCCGCAACGCGGATGTGAAGGTCCGCGGTGTGACGGTCGGCGAGGTGCGCTCCAGTTCCTATGACGGCCATCAGGTGAAGCTGGACCTGGCGCTGGATCCGGCCAAGGCCGACAAGATCCCGGCCAATGTCACCGCGCGCCTGCTGCCCAAGACGCTCTTCGGTGAGCGCTATGTCGAATTGGTGTGGCCGCAGCAGCCGGACGGCAAATTCATCACCGAGGGCATGACCCTGCATCAGGACACCAGCGGGCACGCCATCGAGGTGAGCCAGCTGCTCGATCATCTGCTGCCGCTGCTGCAGGCGCTGCCGCCGCAGTACCTGGCCTCCACGCTCGGCGCGATCTCGCAGGCGCTGCAGGGGCAGGGCACCGAACTCGGCAAGACCATCGATCGCCTGGACGACATCTTCACCCAGGTGAATACCGAACTGCCGACGCTGCAAGAGGATTTGAAGAGCTTCGCCGATGTGGCCGCGGTGTATTCCGATGCCGCACCGCAATTGGTGGACGCGCTGGACAATCTGCGCACCACCAACGCGACCATCATCCAGAAGCGGCCGCAGATCGATCAGCTGCTCGCCACGCTGACCCCCAGCTCCTCGGATCTGGCGGACTTCCTGCAGGCCAACCGCGACAACATCATCGATGTGGCGGCCGATTCGCGGCCCGCGCTGGAAGCGCTGGCCAAGTATTCGCCCGGCTACACCTGTGCGCTGAAGAACTTCGCGCAGATGAAGCCGCGCATCGACGACCTGTTCGGCAAGGGCACCGATCTGCCCGGTTCGCGCGTGACGGTGGAGATCGTCAACCCGCGCGGCCGCTATGTGCCCAATCAGGATGAGCCGCGCTGGTTCGATCCCCGTGGCGCCATGTGCATTCCGGAGTACCCGCTGACGGTCGACCCGGGCCAGTACACCAACGGTTCGGCCAATGACGGCTCCTACCAGCCGCCCAGCCGCACCCCGGGTGATCAGGCCATCGGGCTCATGCCCGCGCCGCAGTACAAGGTGTTCGGCCCGCACGCGCCGACCACCGCCGGATCTCCGCAGGAGCAGCAGACGCTGAACACGATCTACGGTGCGGCCAACGGTGTTTCGCCGGAGCAGGTGCCCAGCTGGATGTCGCGCATCGCGGCCCCGGCCTTCCGCGGCAGCGAGGTGACCATCCGATGAGGGACCTGCTGCGCGGTCTCGGCGGCACGCTGACCAAACTCGTCATCTTCATCGTGGTGACGGTGCTCGCGACCGGCATGCTGGCGCTGACCATCGCCAATTACGGTGGCGGCGGCACCAAGTTCAATGCCCGCTTCACCGATGTGACCTCGCTGAATCCCGGTGACGAGGTGCGCATCGCCGGTGTGCGCGTCGGCAAGGTGACCAAGGTCGCCATTGTCGACAAGCGGCTGGCGAACGTGGAATTCGAAGTGACGGACCGCAATTGGCTGCCCGCCTCGACCACCGCGACCATCAAGTACCGGAACCTGGTCGGCCAGCGCTATATCGCGCTGGAGCAGGGTGCGGGGGAGCAGGGGCGCAAGCTCAACAAGGGCGGCACCATCTCACTCGAGCACACCAAGCCCGCGCTGAATCTGACCGAGCTGTTCAACGGTTTCCGGCCGCTGTTCCAGACGCTCACCCCGGATGATGTGAACAAGCTGTCCTACAACATCATTCAGGTGTTCCAGGGCGAGAAGGGCACCATCACCGATCTGGTCGCCAATACCGCCGCGCTGACCAATAAGCTCGCCGACAAGGACGCCGTCATCGGTGAGGTGGTCAAGAACCTCAACGCGATCCTGGACGCGGTGAATCAGCATGACGGACAGCTGGATCAGCTGATCGTCAATACCGAAGCGCTGGTCACCGGATTGAACGCGGATCGCGGCACCATCGGCTCCGCGGTCACCTCGCTCGGCAATCTGGCCTCGGCCACCGCCGATCTGCTGGTGCCGGTGCGGCCGAACCTGCAGGGCGCGATCGCGGGCCTGAACCAGTTGACCGGGACGCTGAACGATCGTTCCGACGAGGTCAACGAGGGTCTGGCGAATCTGCCGATCAAGATGGACAAGCTGGGCCGCGCCGCGAGCTACGGCTCCTGGTTCCAGTTCTACCTGTGCGGTATCGATATCGTCGCGGGTCCGGGTACGGCCGACGCGCCGCAGCTGAATCTGCCTCCGGCCATTGCGAATATGCCGACTGTCAATCAGCCGGTGTACACCAATCCGGCTCCCCGCTGCCATGGAAAGGGAGGCCGCTGATGGATGACCGGGTCGTGCTCGGTAAGCGCAGTCCGGCGTTCATGGGCGGACTGGGCCTGGTCCTGGTGCTGTTGGTCACCATGTCCGCGTTCAGCCTCGACAAGCTGCCCATCCTGGGCGCCGGCACCAAATACACCGCCGAATTCTCCGAGGCCGCGGGCCTGAAGAAGGGCAATGAGGTCCGCATCGCGGGCGTCAAGGTCGGCCAGGTGCAGGATGTGCGCCTGGACGGTGACAAGGTGCTGGTCGACTTCCGCACCCAGGACGCCTGGATCGGCAATGAGACCACCGCGTCCATCCAGATCAAGACGCTGCTCGGGCAGAAGTATCTGGCGCTGGATCCCAAGGGCGCGGATCCCGCCGATCCGTCCACGGCGATTCCGTTGTCCCGCACGGTTTCCCCCTATGACGTGGTGGACGCGTTCAGCGATGCCGCCGCCGATATCGAGGACACCAAGACCGATCAGCTGGCGCAGAGCTTCCGGGTGCTCTCGGAGGCGTTCTCCGGCACCCCGGCCGATATCCGCGGTTCCATCGACGGCGTCGCCCGGCTCTCGGAGACCATCGCCAAGCGCGATGACCAGCTCAAGAAGCTGTTCGGCGCGACCAAGAAGACCACCCAGGTGCTCGCGGACCGCAATGCGGAATTCGAGCGGCTCATCGGCAATGGCGGGCAGCTGCTCGCCGAGCTGAATATGCGGCAGCAGTCCATCGCGCAATTGCTCACCGGTGCGAAAACCATTGCGGCCGAACTGACCGCGCTGGTGCACGATAACGAGGAGCAGATCGGCCCGGCGCTGACCAACCTGCGCAAGACCATCGATCTGCTGAACGCGAACCAGGCGAACATCTCCAAGACGCTCACCCTGGCGGCCCCGTTCTACGGTCTCTACGCGAACGTGCTGGGCACCGGCCGCTGGTTCGACGCGGTGATCACCAACCTGATCCCGCCCGCCCTGCCCGATGTGCCGGGCGACCGTGCGCCGATCCGAAAGATGGGAGGCTAGCGATGGCGACCAATCCGCTGACCGCCCTGCGGGCGTCCAGTACCAAGAGCAAGCTCATCGCCGGTGTGGCGGTGCTGGCCGTACTGGCCGCCGGTCTGGCGTGGTGGGGGCTGGACAAGCTCAACACCACCACCATCACCGCGTACTTCGATAAATCGGTCGGCATCTACGAGGGTTCGGATGTCCGGATTCTCGGTGTGCCGGTCGGCAAGGTCGCCTCGGTGACCCCCGAGGGCGAGCAGGTCAAGGTGGTGCTGAACGTCGATCGCAAATACGACGTGCCCGCCGACGCCAAGGCCGCCCAGATCACCCCGTCGGTGGTCTCGGACCGGTACATCCAGCTCGCGCCCGCCTACAAGGGCGGTCCGAAGATGGGGCGCAACGCCACCATCCCGAAGGATCGCACCGCGACCCCGGTCGAGGTGGACCGGCTGTACAAGAGCATCACCGAACTCTCCGATGCCCTCGGCCCCAATGGCGCGAACAAGGACGGCGCGGTCAACGACCTGGCCCGCACCGCCGCGCAGAACCTCGCGGGCAATGGCGACGCGCTCGCCAACAGCTTCACGCAGCTGTCCAAAGCCGCTGCGACGCTGTCGGATTCGCGTACCGACATCTTCGATACGGTGAAGAATCTGCAGTCCTTCGTGCGGATGCTCTCCGATAACGACGCGCAGGTGCGGACCTTCAATTCGCAGCTGTCGTCGCTGGCCGGATTCCTGGCCGATGAGCGCCGCGATCTCGGTGACGCGCTGAGCCTGCTGTCCGTCGCACTCGGCGATGTGGCCCGGTTCATCGACAACAACCGGGAACTGGTGCAGTCCAACGCCGATGCGCTGACCTCGCTCACCAAAACCCTCGCCGATCAGCGCGACGATCTGGCCAAGGCGCTGCCGCTCATCCCGACGGCGCTGAGCAACCTGATCAACGTCCACAACGGCGAGACCGGCACCCTGGACATGCGGCCCAACTTCACCGATCTGCAGAACCCGTTCGGGGTGATCTGCAAGATGCTGGATCTGGGCAAGCTGCGACCGGGCGATCCCAAGTTCGACGCCATCTCGCGTCAGCTCAAGCCGATTCTGGACAACTGCGGGATCATCACCGATCAGCTCACCGCGGGCGTGAAGACGCCGTCGCTGGTGCTGCCGTTCGGCATCCTCAGCGGTGACAATGTTCAGCGCAATACGGTGCCCGGATCCGTACCGGGTGTGCCGTCCGATCAGCAGCCGCCGTCGACGCAGGAAGGTGGACAGCGATGAGCCGCAAGCGCATTCCCGCGCGGGCGCGCACCGCCGCCCTGGCGCGCCGCAGCACCGTCGCGCTCGCGGCGACGCTCGGCGCGGCGACGTTCGCGGTCGCGGGCTGCGGCAACGGCGCGTTCAGCGTGCCGCTGCCCGGTGGCGCGGACGTGGGCGATCACCCCATGCACCTGGATATCCGCTTCTCCGATGTGCTGGATCTGGTCCCGCAGTCGACGGTGAAAGTGGACGGCGTCGCCGTCGGCCGGGTCGACAAGATCGAACTCGCGCCGGACGGCTGGACCGCCAGCATCAAGGCCGTGGTGAACAAATCGGTGAACCTGCCCGCCAATGCGCGGGCCGAGGTGCGCCAGTCCAATCTGCTCGGCGAGAAGTTCGTCGAATTGTCCGCTCCCGCAAACGATCCCGATCAGGCGCGGTTGAAGGACGGTTCCACCATCAAGGTCGAGAACACCCGCACCGCCACCGAGGTGGAGCAGGTGCTGGGCGCGCTCTCACTGCTGCTCAACGGCGGCGGCGTGGCCCAGTTGCAGCCCATCGTGGTCGAGCTGAACAAGGCCCTGGACGGCCGCGACGCCAAGGTGCGCTCGCTGCTGGAACAGGCCAACACCCTCATCAACGGGTTGAATCAGCAGGTCGACGACATCACCCGCGCACTGGACGGGCTCAACACCCTCGGCAGCCGGGTCGGTCAGCAGACCGAGCAGATCGGCAAGATCCTCGACGAGTTGCCGCAGGGCATCAAGATTCTCGAGGAGCAACGGCCGCAACTGATTCAGCTGCTCACCCAGCTGGATCGGGTGGGCCAGGCCGGATTCGACGTGCTGGATCACTCCAAGGAGAACCTGATCACCGACCTGAGCTCGCTGCGGCCCACGCTGCAGGAGCTCGGCAAGTCGGCGGGCGATCTGGTGACCGCGTTCCCGCTCATCCCGACCTATCCGTTCCCGGACGAGGCGATCAAGTCCGCGTTCGGCGGTCAGGTCAACACCTGGCTGTCGGTGGACCTCGAGGTCGGCACCCTGCTGTCGAATCTCGGTGTGGGCAAACCGGATCCGACATACCTGCCGCCCAACGGCCGTCAGGTCAACGTCGATCCGAGCAACCCGTACTACAACGGCAACGGACCGCGCGGTGGCTGGCCCACCGTCTCACTGCTGCCGCTGCCGCCCACCGTGGCCCGCCCGACCGGGGCCCCCGGACCGTTCGATCCGCTGGGATCGATTCTCGACCAGCTGGGAGTGGGTGGTCCGCGATGAGCCGTCTGGTACGCAACCAGCTGATCCTGTTCGTGATCATCGCGGTACTCGGCGTCACCTTCGTGGGCGCCAAGTACGTGCGGTTGAACAATATGCTCGGCTTCGGGCTGTACAAGGTCACGCTGCAGATCAACAACACCCCCGAGCAGCCCGCGGGCACGGGCAACCTGTCCAAGGGCGCGGAGGTCACCTACCGCGGTGTGCCGGTCGGCCGGGTCGGCGATCTCGACATCACGCCGGACGGCGTCATCATCACGCTGGAAATGGACTCCGGTAAGCCGAAGGTCCCGCTGAGCGCGAAGGCCGTCATCGCGGACCGCTCCGCCATCGGTGAGCAGTACGTGGATCTGCAGCCCACCAACAACGGTGCGCCGTACCTGAAGGACGGTTCGGTCATCACCGGCGCGGTGCTGCCCATCCGGGTCGAGGAACTGCTCTCCAGCGTCGACCATTTCGCCCAGACCACCGACCTCGCGGCGCTCAGCACCGCGGTCACCGAACTGGGTAAAGCCTTCGACGGCAAGGGCAATGACCTCAAGGTGCTGGTCGAATCGCTCAACAAGTTCACCGCCACCGGCGTGGACTCGCTGCCGCAGACCCTGGCCCTGATCCGGGACGCGCGCGGCGTGCTCGCCACCCAGTCCGAGCAGGGCCCGGCCATCCGCAATTTCAGCGACGGGCTGGACAAGCTCTCCGCGCAGCTGCGCTCCAGTGATCCGGATATCCGCCGGCTCATCGGCACCAGCACCAGCGCGGGCGCGCAATTGCAGAAGCTGATCCAGGAATCCGGCCCGGCCCTGACCCAGGACCTGACCAACCTGCGCACGCTGCTGCTCACCATCTCGCCCAAGTTCTACGCACTCGGCCCGGTGCTGCAGATGCTGCCGCTGCTGTCCATCGGCGCGTCGGCCACGGCCCCCGGTGACGGCACCACCCACTTCGGCCTGGTGCTGGAAACCAATAACCCGCCCGCCTGCACCGTCGGCTACGAGGGCACCCAGGCCATCATCGACCAGATGAAGGCGCAGAACCCGAACTTCGACGATTCGCGCGACGATTTTCCCTTCAATACCGAGGCGAAATGCGCTGTCCCGCAAGGCAGTGAGACCGCCGTCCGCGGCGGCGCGCACGCCGAGACGGCCGACCCCAGCGTCCCGCAGCCGTGGGATGACAAGCCCAAGTACGACCCGGAGAAGCTCAACCTGAACCCGGTCGCCAATCAGTTGGCCACGCTCATGGGCGTGACCACCAAGCGGTGACGCGCCGCGCCGTAATCCGGCCGCGCGTCCGCCGTCAGTACCCCGGCGTGTGCCATCTACCCCGATGGCGCACGCCTCAGGCGTGGAAATGCGCATAGCCGACGTGGTTCGGCGCGGAGAGGAAAGTATGGTGGCGGCGTGAGCCAGCAAAAGGACAGCAACCAGGGGGAACGCCCCGGCGACCCGATCGGGACCCCGGCCGGACCGACCCTGGAGCCGAACTCCCCAGCTGGCTCCGCGCCCGCGGACGCCCCCGTCGACGCGGCGGGGGGCGATGCCACCGTCGCCCTCGGCAAGGCCGCAGCCGCCGATATCGCCGACGACGGTGACTCCGGCGCTGCCACCGAGGCAGCCGACGCCCCTGCCGATGCGGCGGATGCCGCCGCGGATTCGGCGGCCGCCGCGGACCGGGCCACGCCCGATGCGGACGCGGTTCCGCTCGGCGAGTCCGGCGATGCGCCCGGTGCCGGAGCCGCCCGCGGCAAGGGTGCTGGCAAGAGTGAAACCGCCTCCGCCGCAAAGGAATCCGGAGCTTCGGCAGCGAATTCGGCTGCGGCCGAGGCGAGTACCCCGCGCCGGGTGATCACCCTCGCGTCCATCGCACTGCTGGCCGTCGCGGCCGTCGCCGCGGCCTGGTTCGGCGGCACCTGGATCGTGGGCGGGCTGCTGCGGGACAAGCCGCGCGGCGACGCCCGCGATGCCGCGCTGGCGGCCGCGCAGCAGGCCGCCATCAACATCACCTCGATGAACCTGAACGACATCGACGGATCGCTGGCGCTGGCCCGCTCCTCGATGACCGGCGATCTGCTGGACGCCTCCACCAAGAACGAGGCGCAGATCAAGAAGACCGCCGCCGATTCCAATGTCAACACCACCTCCAAGGTGGTGGGCGGGGCTATCACCGAGCTCAACTCGGAGCGGGATCAGGCCGGTGCGCTGGTCGTGCTGGAGGTGACCGAATCCGGGGCCGGTAAGCCCACCGGCCGCCTGCGCTACACCTGGTCGGTGGACGTCGTCCTGAAGGACGGGGTCTGGAAGGCCGATCAGGTCGAGGCGGTGGCCGATCCGGTCTCGGTCGGCGGCAGCGCCCCCGCCCAGCAGGCCCCGGCCGACCCGACCACCCCGCCCGCCCCGCAACCGGGTAACTAGGAGACCGCGATCATGGCCAATCGACGCCCCGTCAATCGCGTCAGCTCCAAGCGCCGCCCCGCCGCCCAGCGCGGCAGCGGTAACCGCACCACCGCAGCCGACGTCCAGAAGACCGAATCATCGCGCGGCGCAACGGGTTCCGGCCGCGGCGCGATCACTTCCGCGCAGGGTGGCGCCACCCGTGCCACCGGCCGCCCCGGAGCGTCCCAGCGCGGCCCCGGCCTGTCGAAGAACCAGTCCGCGCCCGCACAGCGCCCCCCTGCCCGTCCTGGCGATTTCTGGCGCAACTGGCGGCTCGCGATCATCTGCGGTACCGCGGCGGTCCTACTGGCCGCCCTGGCCGTCGTGGGGGCCCTGAAACCGGGTGTGGACGACGGCAACCGGGCCTATGTCGACAACTCCTCGACCGATGAGGTGAAGGCGGCCGCCCGCAACGCCCTCACCACGATCTACGGCTACAACGCCAAGGACATCGACAAGTTCCGCGATACCGCCCGCGGGGTGATGACCGGCAAGATGCTCGAGGAGTTCGACAAGGACAAGCTCCTGGACACCGGTATCGACGCCATCAAGCAGACCCAGACCGATACCAAGGCCACCGCCGACCCGATCGGGGTGACCCTTCTCACCGGCGACCACGCGGAACTGCTGGTCAACCTGAATATCGCCGCCATCAAGGACGGCAAACCGCAGCCCCTGGCCGCGGGCCCGATCGTGCTGCGCATGCAGAAGGTCGGCGGTAAATGGCTCGCGGCGGAGATCGCCGACCGCTGACCGCCCTGCCCCGGCGAACGCGCCGGTGAGCGGCGGTATCCGGTGACCGGACATGACATACCCGGCGACGGCCCCCGATTTCCGGGGGCCGTCGCGCCGTTTCCGGGCCCATTGCGCGACGTAGCCGGGTGATCTTGTACTGGGGCAGGGGATCTCGCGGTTTGTCAACTTCTCGCGCCACTTGACGAGTTTCGTCCGACCCGTCACGCTATTCACAACAGCGGCGGCTGTCACAGGGGACAAGACGCCGACGAGGGCCTCGAGGAACGCAGCCAGCGGACACCGAGCCCGGTCGGCACCGGGGTGTGGCACCGCCGACGTGGTCTTCACTTCGCAGCGATGCGGTGTGGTCACCACCGCGACACGCTTCGGCGCGTTAGCCCTCCGGGGCTCGCCACGGGTGGTACTTTGACACCCCCGTAGGTTTGGGTGTAGTTTTGGACGTTGCGCTGGCTGCCTCCTGTCCATACCTTGATCGCATCGACGAAAGTTCCACCTTCCGGTGTTACTTCCGCTGTTTGCTGCCTCGGTTTCGGTTGGGTCGTCACCAGCGGAATTCGTAGCAGACAAGCGACGGTCGCGGACCACCACGCGACGCGCGTGAGGTGCTGGAAGGACGCATCTTGGCAGTCTCCACCCAGACCAAGGCCGGTATTCCCGGAGCCCCGAAGCGGGTGTCTTTCGCGAAGATTCGTGAGCCCCTCGAGGTTCCGGGTCTTCTCGATCTACAAACCGATTCGTTCGCCTGGCTGGTCGGTGCACCGACTTGGCGGGAAAAGGCAGTCGCCCGAGGCGACGTCAACCCCTTCGGCGGGCTCGAGGAGGTGCTCGAGGAGCTCTCGCCGATCGAGGACTTCTCCGGTTCCATGTCGCTGTCCTTCTCCGACCCGCGCTTCGAAGAGGTCAAGGCCTCCATCGAGGAGTGCAAGGACAAGGACATGACCTACGCGGCGCCGCTCTTCGTGACCGCGGAGTTCATCAACAACAACACCGGTGAGATCAAGTCTCAGACGGTCTTCATGGGTGATTTCCCGATGATGACCGACAAGGGCACGTTCATCATCAATGGCACCGAGCGTGTTGTCGTTTCGCAGCTGGTCCGTTCGCCGGGCGTGTACTTCGACGATTCCATCGACAAGTCCACCGAGAAGACGCTGCACTCCGTGCGCGTCATCCCGTCCCGTGGCGCGTGGCTGGAATTCGATGTCGACAAGCGCGACACCGTCGGCGTGCGTATCGACCGCAAGCGCCGGCAGCCGGTCACCGTGCTGCTCAAGGCGCTGGGCCTGACCACCGAAGAGATCGTGGAGCGCTTCGGCTTCTCCGAGATCATGATGTCCACCCTGGAGAAGGACAGCACTCCGGGTCAGGACGAGGCGCTGCTGGATATCTACCGCAAGCTGCGTCCGGGCGAGCCGCCGACCAAGGAGTCCGCGCAGACCCTGCTGGAGAACCTGTTCTTCAAGGAGAAGCGCTACGACCTGGCGCGCGTCGGTCGCTACAAGATCAACAAGAAGCTCGGCCTGAACCTGGACAAGCCCGTCACCGGTTCGACGCTGACCAAGGAAGACATCGTCGCGACGATCGAATACCTGGTCCGTCTGCACCAGGGCGATCGCATGATGACCGCTCCCGGCGGCTCCGAGGTCCCGGTCGACGTCGATGACATCGACCACTTCGGTAACCGTCGTCTGCGTACCGTCGGCGAGCTGATCCAGAACCAGATCCGCGTCGGCCTCTCGCGTATGGAACGCGTCGTGCGCGAGCGGATGACGACCCAGGACGTCGAGGCGATCACGCCGCAGACCCTGATCAACATCCGTCCCGTCGTGGCCGCGATCAAGGAGTTCTTCGGAACCTCCCAGCTGTCGCAGTTCATGGACCAGAACAACCCGCTCTCGGGTCTGACCCACAAGCGCCGCCTGTCGGCTCTTGGCCCGGGTGGTCTGTCCCGTGAGCGCGCCGGCCTGGAAGTCCGTGACGTCCACCCGTCGCACTACGGCCGCATGTGCCCGATCGAGACCCCGGAAGGCCCGAACATCGGCCTGATCGGTTCGCTGTCGGTGTACGCGCGGGTCAACCCGTTCGGTTTCATCGAGACCCCGTACCGCAAGGTCGAGAACGGCCGCGTCACCGATGAGGTCAAGTACCTCACCGCTGATGAGGAAGACCGCCACATCCGCGCCCAGGCGAACTCGCCGGTCGACTTGGACGGCAACTTCCTCGAGGCCCGCGTCCTCGCCCGCCACGGCAACGAGGAAATGGAATACGTCGGCGCGCAAGAGGTCGACTACATGGACGTCTCGCCGCGCCAGATGGTGTCGGTCGCGACCGCCATGATTCCGTTCCTCGAGCATGACGACGCCAACCGTGCCCTGATGGGCGCGAACATGCAGCGTCAGGCCGTGCCGCTGATCCGTTCCGAGTCGCCGCTGGTCGGCACCGGTATGGAGCTGCGCGCCGCCGTCGACGCCGGCGATGTCGTCGTGAACGCCAAAGCCGGTGTGGTGGAAGAGGTTTCGGCCGACTTCATCACCGTCATGCATGACGACGGCACCCGCCGCTCGTACCGCATGCGCAAGTTCGAGCGCTCCAACCAGGGCACCTGCGCCAACCAGCGTCCGATCGTGGACGAGGGTATGCGCGTGGAGGCCGGGCATGTGCTCGCCGACGGCCCCTGCACCGAGAACGGTGAGATGGCGCTCGGCAAGAACCTGCTCGTGGCGATCATGCCGTGGGAAGGCCACAACTACGAGGACGCGATCATCCTGTCGCAGCGCCTCGTGGAGGATGACGTGCTCACCTCGATTCACATCGAGGAGCACGAGATCGACGCTCGCGACACCAAGCTCGGTGCCGAGGAGATCACCCGGGATATCCCGAACGTCTCCGACGAGGTCCTCGCGGATCTCGACGAGCGCGGCATCGTCCGCATCGGCGCCGAGGTTCGCGACGGCGACATCCTGGTCGGCAAGGTCACCCCCAAGGGCGAGACCGAGCTGACCCCGGAAGAGCGCCTGCTGCGCGCCATCTTCGGTGAGAAGGCTCGCGAAGTTCGCGATACCTCGCTCAAGGTGCCGCACGGTGAGTCCGGCAAGGTCATCGGCGTCCGCGTGTTCTCGCGTGACGACGACGACGATCTGCCCCCCGGCGTGAATGAACTGGTCCGCGTCTACGTTGCACAGAAGCGCAAGATCCAGGACGGCGACAAGCTCGCCGGTCGCCACGGCAACAAGGGTGTCATCGGCAAGATCCTCCCGCAGGAAGATATGCCGTTCCTCCCGGACGGCACCCCGGTCGACATCATCCTGAACACGCACGGTGTGCCGCGTCGTATGAACATCGGTCAGGTGCTGGAAACCCATCTGGGTTACATCGCCAAGACCGGCTGGCAGGTCGACGGCTCTCCCGAGTGGGCCAAGCGCCTGCCGGAGGAGATGATCGGCCAGCCCGCCGACACCAATATCGCCACCCCGGTATTCGACGGTGCGCGCGAGGAAGAGCTGACCGGCCTGCTCGGTTCGACTCTGCCGAACCGCGACGGCGAGAAGATGATCGACGACAACGGTAAGGCTGTACTGCTCGACGGCCGCTCCGGCGAGCCGTTCCCGTACCCGGTCTCGGTCGGCTACATGTACATCCTGAAGCTGCACCACCTGGTGGATGACAAGATCCACGCGCGTTCGACGGGTCCGTACTCGATGATCACGCAGCAGCCCCTCGGTGGTAAGGCCCAGTTCGGTGGTCAGCGCTTCGGTGAAATGGAGTGCTGGGCGATGCAGGCGTACGGCGCCGCCTACACCCTGCAGGAACTGCTCACCATCAAGTCCGACGATGTCGTTGGCCGCGTGAAGGTTTACGAGGCGATCGTCAAGGGCGAGAACATCCCGGAGCCGGGTATTCCGGAGTCGTTCAAGGTTCTGCTCAAGGAACTCCAGTCGCTGTGCCTGAACGTCGAGGTGCTGTCCTCGGACGGCGCCGCGATCGAAATGCGCGATGGCGATGACGAGGACCTGGAGCGCGCCGCGGCGAACCTGGGCATCAACCTGTCCCGCAACGAGGCTGCGACGGTCGACGACCTGGCGCAGTAAGAGCGATCGGTCTGGGAGCGCTTTGAGCGCATTGCGAAAAGCGCTCCCAGGCAACGGATTTAGCGACTTTTGCTCATACTCAACCCGAACAGGGGAAAGGAAGTTACGTGCTAGACGTCAACTTCTTCGATGAACTCCGGATCGGCCTGGCGACCGCTGAAGACATCCGCCAGTGGTCGTTCGGCGAGGTGAAGAAGCCGGAGACCATCAACTACCGCACGCTGAAGCCGGAGAAGGATGGCCTCTTCTGCGAGAAGATCTTCGGTCCCACCCGGGACTGGGAGTGCTACTGCGGTAAGTACAAGCGTGTCCGCTTCAAGGGCATCATCTGCGAGCGCTGTGGCGTCGAGGTAACTCGTGCCAAGGTGCGCCGTGAGCGGATGGGCCATATCGAGCTGGCCGCTCCGGTTACCCACATCTGGTACTTCAAGGGCGTCCCCTCGCGCTTGGGCTACCTGCTCGACCTGGCGCCGAAGGATCTGGAAAAGATCATCTACTTCGCCGCCTACGTGATCGTCGGCGTCGACGACGAACTGCGGCACAACGAACTCTCCACCCTCGAAGCCGAGATGGAGGTCGAGAAGAAGAACGTCGCCGACCAGCGCGATTCCGATCTCGAGGCCCGCGCCCAGAAGCTCGAGGCGGATATCGCCGAGCTCGAGGCCGAGGGCGCCAAGTCCGATGTGCGCCGCAAGGTGAAGGACGGCGGCGAGCGCGAAATGCGTCAGCTGCGCGACCGCGCCCAGCGTGAGCTGGACCGTCTCGACGAGATCTGGACCACCTTCACCAAGCTTTCGGTGAAGCAGCTGATCATCGACGAGGTCATCTACCGCGAGCTGCAGGACCGCTACGGCGAGTACTTCACCGGCGCCATGGGTGCGGAAGCCATCCAGAAGCTGATGGAGAACTTCGACATCCCGGCCGAGGCCGAGAACCTGCGCGAGATCATCCGTACCGGTAAGGGCCAGAAGAAGCTTCGCGCGCTGAAGCGTCTGAAGGTCGTGGCCGCGTTCCAGACCAACGGCAATTCGCCGATGGGCATGGTCCTGGATGCCGTTCCGGTGATCCCGCCGGAGCTGCGCCCGATGGTGCAGCTGGACGGTGGCCGCTTCGCGACCTCCGACCTGAACGATCTGTACCGTCGCGTCATCAACCGCAACAACCGGTTGAAGCGTCTGATCGATCTGGGTGCGCCGGAGATCATCGTCAACAACGAGAAGCGCATGCTTCAGGAGTCCGTTGACGCGCTGTTCGACAACGGCCGTCGTGGCCGTCCGGTCACCGGTCCGGGTAACCGCCCGCTGAAGTCCCTGAGCGATCTGCTCAAGGGCAAGCAGGGTCGTTTCCGTCAGAACCTGCTCGGTAAGCGTGTCGACTACTCGGGCCGTTCGGTCATCGTGGTCGGTCCGCAGCTCAAGCTGCACCAGTGTGGTCTGCCGAAGCTGATGGC
The DNA here is from genome assembly GCF_042269265.1 of Nocardia sp. NPDC056000. Lineage (NCBI taxonomy): Bacteria > Bacillati > Actinomycetota > Actinomycetes > Mycobacteriales > Nocardiaceae > Nocardia > Nocardia sp. NPDC056000. Next base: position 232,957 of record NZ_JBHJXS010000008.1, read on the forward strand.
GCTCGAGCTGTTCAAGCCGTTCGTCATGAAGCGTCTGGTGGATCTCAACCACGCGCAGAACATCAAGTCCGCCAAGCGGATGGTCGAGCGTCAGCGCGCTCAGGTGTGGGATGTCCTCGAAGAGGTCATCTCCGAGCACCCGGTGCTGCTGAACCGCGCGCCCACCCTGCACCGCCTGGGTATCCAGGCCTTCGAGCCGCTGCTGGTCGAAGGTAAGGCCATCCAGCTGCACCCGCTCGTGTGTGAGGCGTTCAACGCCGACTTCGACGGTGACCAGATGGCTGTGCACCTTCCGCTGTCCGCGGAGGCGCAGGCCGAGGCTCGCATCCTGATGCTGTCCTCGAACAACATCCTGTCGCCCGCCTCGGGTCGTCCGCTCGCCATGCCGCGACTGGACATGGTGACCGGTCTGTACTACCTGACTCGCCTCGAAGAGGGCGCGAAGGGCGAGTACCGCGCGGCCGCAAAGGATTCCGCCGAATTCGGCGTGTACTCCTCGCCGGCCGAGGCGCAGATGGCCGTCGACCGCGGTGAGCTCACCGTGCGTTCGCTGATCAAGGTCCGCCTGACCACGCAGCGTCCGCCGAAGGAGATCGAGGCCGAGCTGTTCCCGAACGGCTGGCAGCGTGGTGACGCGTGGACCGCGAAGACGACCCTGGGTCGCGTGGTCTTCAACGAGCTGCTCCCCGCGGATTACGCGTACATCGACGAGCCGATGCCGAAGAAGCGTCAGGCGGCGATCATCAACGATCTCGCCGAGCGTTACCCGATGATTGTCGTGGCGCAGACCGTCGACAAGCTGAAGGACGCGGGCTTCTACTGGGCGACTCGTTCCGGTGTCACCGTCTCCATGTCGGACGTGCTCGTTCCGCCGGAGAAGGCGGAGATCATGGCGCGTTACGACGCGCAGGCCGATCAGATCGAGAAGAAGTACCAGCGTGGTGCTCTGGACCACCAGGAGCGCAACAACGCCCTGGTCAAGATCTGGCAGGAAGCCACCGAAGAGGTCGGTAAGGCGCTGCGCGCGCACTACCCGTCCGATAACCCGATCATCACGATCGTCGACTCGGGCGCCACGGGTAACTTCACCCAGACCCGTACCCTCGCGGGTATGAAGGGCCTGGTGACGAACCCGAAGGGTGAGTTCATCCCGCAGCCGATCAAGTCCTCCTTCCGTGAGGGCCTGACGGTTCTGGAGTACTTCATCAACACCCACGGTGCGCGAAAGGGTCTGGCCGACACCGCGCTTCGTACCGCCGACTCGGGTTACCTGACCCGTCGTCTGGTGGACGTGTCGCAGGACGTCATCGTGCGCGAGACCGACTGTGGCACCGAACGCGGCATCGTGGTGCCGATCGCGGAGCGGCAGGCCGACGGCTCGCTCATCCGTGACGCGCACGTCGAGACCAGCACCTTCGCTCGTACGCTGGCCACCGACGCGCTGGACGCCAAGGGCAACGTCATCATCGAGAAGGGTCACGATCTCGGCGACCCGGCCCTCGAGACGCTGCTGGACGCCGGTATCACCGAGGTGAAGGTCCGCTCCGTGCTGACCTGCACCACCGGTACCGGTGTGTGTGCCACCTGCTACGGCCGTTCGATGGCCACCGGCAAGCTCGTCGATATCGGCGAGGCCGTCGGTATCGTCGCGGCGCAGTCCATCGGTGAGCCGGGTACCCAGCTGACCATGCGTACCTTCCACCAGGGTGGTGTCGCGGGTGACGACATCACGGGTGGTCTGCCCCGAGTGCAGGAGCTCTTCGAAGCTCGTGTGCCCAAGGGCAAGGCGCCCATCGCGGAGGTCTCGGGTCGCGTGCGGCTCGAGGACGACGATCGCTTCTACAAGATCACGATCATTCCGGACGACGGTTCGGAAGAGGTCTTGTACGACAAGCTCTCGAAGCGTCAGCGTCTGCGCGTGTTCAAGCATGAGGACGGTTCCGAGCGTCTGCTCGCCGACGGCGATCATGTGGAAGTCGGCCAGCAGCTGCTGGAGGGCTCCGCGGATCCGCACGAGGTGCTGCGCGTGATGGGCCCCCGTCAGGTGCAGATCCACCTGGTCCACGAGGTCCAGGAGGTCTACCGCTCGCAGGGTGTGTCGATCCACGACAAGCACATCGAGGTCATCGTGCGGCAGATGCTGCGTCGTGTGACCATCATCGATTCGGGTGCGACCGAGTTCCTGCCCGGTTCGCTCGTCGAGCGCGCCGAGTTCGAGAACTCGAACCGTCGCGTGGTCGCCGAGGGCGCCGAGCCGGCCGCAGGCCGTCCGGTCCTGATGGGTATCACGAAGGCGTCGCTGGCCACCGATTCGTGGCTGTCGGCGGCCTCCTTCCAGGAGACGACTCGTGTCTTGACGGACGCGGCGATCAACTGCCGCTCCGACAAGCTGATCGGCCTGAAGGAGAACGTGATCATCGGTAAGTTGATCCCGGCCGGTACCGGTATCAACCGCTACCGCAACATCCAGGTGCAGCCCACCGAGGAAGCCCGCCAGGCCGCGTACGCGGTGCCGTCCTACGACGACACCTACTACAGCCCGGACGGCTTCGGCACCACCACCGGTGCCGCGGTTCCGCTGGACGACTACGGCTTCAGCGATTACCGCTAAGCCTTAGCTGGACAACAGCATTCGGCCCCCGCTCCGATTTCGGAGCGGGGGCCTTTTGTGTCTGCGGGCGTCTCACCTCGGGTTTTTCGTTCACGCCGGAGGGCGATGCGAGTACGCTGCTGATTGCCTGGACCCGGTGATTCCTCAGTGAGAGGGGTTGGTGTGCGAGCTTTTCGGCGTATTCCCGCGGTGCTGCTCGGTGCCGCGCTGCTTTCCGCGACCACGGTGGGGACCGCCGCCGCGGGACCGGGGGACGGGCTCGGCGGGTGTTCGAAGGGCAACGTGCTGACTTCGAATCGGGTGCCGGGGACCGGAAGCGCGGGGCAGAGTGTGCGGCGCACGGCGGAGCTGTGGGAGTGCTCGAGTCCACTGTTGCCCGGAATCGTGTCCGGGCGGTTCACCGGCGAATTGCCTTGGAACACTTTCGGTGTCACCACCGCGGCGACATTTACGTGGTCGGATGGGAGTGTCAGCACGGCGACCGGATTGCCGAATACGCTGTGGGCCATCACCTCCGGGCCCGCGACCGGTCATACCGTGCAATTCCAGCTGTCGATGCCGATGAACGGCGACTGGTATTACACCGATAACAGTATGGCGGTCGTGGGCGCGAGGTTCCTGGAGTAGCGGGGTCAGTTGCCTTGCGGCGGTGCGGGGAGCGCTTCGAAGGCTGGGGCGAGGGCGTCCGACGCGCCGGGGACGAGGCTGTTGGCGTAGCCGAGGGCGGCGTCGATGGCGGGCTGGCCGCCGGACTGCTGCAGGCCGATGGCCGCGCCGATGATGCCGCCGATGACCGCGCCTACGGGTGCGGTGATGATGTCGAAGACGAACAGTCCGGCGGGGAAGCCGAGCAGGAAGCCGATGGCAGCGCCGATGCCCGCGCCGGTCAGGATGCCCTGCTGGTTGGCCTGGACCACATCGAAGAAGCGCTGCTGGGCGCTGATATCCCGGAGCGGGGTGGGGGTTTGGGCGACCGGGGTGAGGGTCAGGCTCCGGTGGTCGGCGTCGATCGCCGAGGTGAATTCGATCTTCTTCCCGGCGATGTCGTACTTCAGCGGAATGGTGCCGATCACCCGCCCCGAGTCATCGGTGGCTATGACGGCTTCACCGTCCCAGGTGTTCAGGAAGCGGCCGGACAGCAGGCCGGTCACGGTGGAGCGATAGTCGTCGCTGACGCGGGACTGGTACGCGACTCCGTGGTCGACTCCGTGGAGTCGCAGGTCGTTCTGGCTGTCCTCGGTCGCCGGGATGGCGGTCGCGGTGGCGGACAGTGCGACTGCGGCGGTCAGGCTGAGTAGCACTGGCGCAATGGTCTTGGTTATTCCCATGTGGTGGTGCCCCTAGCGATTGCGGGCTGCGCGGAGCCCGAGATTTGCTGACGAAGGTACCGGGGCCGGTGGATAAGCGAAACCCTTTCGTCGCATATGCGCCGTTCCCCACACCGCCGGATACGCGAAGTTCGCTCCGAATTCGGCTATCCGCAGCGCTATTCCGATTTCCCGGCCGAATTCGGCAGTGCGTGCGCGATCCGTTCGGCCGCCGCGCGCAGGCGCTCCTCGAGTTCGGGGGAGTCGCGCACCTCGAACGGTACGTTCAGCGAAACAAGCCGCGTCGCAAGCCATTCCGGGTCGTCATCGCGTTCACCCCGGAGTCGGCAACTGTCCGCCCCCGAGGTATCGAGTTCGCCGGGGGCGTCGCCGAGCCGCCCGGCGATCCGATACCCGGGTGCGTGGATGGTGATATCCATTCGATAAGGCGTTGTACCCCAATCGGTTCGGTCTCCTATGACATAGGCGGCGGCGTCCGCGGCGGGCAATTCGCGCGGTGTGAACCGGGCGCCGGTCGGCTGCGGCTTTTCGATTCGGTCGATTCGAAAACTGCGCCAGGCATCGCGATCCACATCGAATCCGACCAGGTACCAGCGCCGGTGCACGGTGGCGAGGCCATTGGGTTCGACATTGCGGCGGGTTTCGTTTCCGGCGGCATCGCGATAGGCGAAGCGGACGCGTTCCCGGTTGGTGGCGGTGGCGGCCAGTGTCGCCAGTACTTCCGGATCGGCGACGGGGCTGTCGCCGCCGAAGGTGGCGGTGGCGGCCCCGATCACCCGTACGCGCCGCCGAAGTTTGTGCGGCAGCACCTGTTCCAGTTTGGCGAGGGCGCGCACCGAGGCTTCCTCGATTCCGGCCACGGCCTGTCCGGCCGCCGCGCGCAGGCCGACCGCGATGGCCACGGCCTCCTCATCGTCGAGCAGCAGCGGGGGTAGTGCCGCGCCCGCCGCGAGCCGGTAGCCGCCGGTGACGCCGAGGGTGGCTTCGACGGGGTAGCCGAGGTCGCGCAGCCGGTCGATATCGCGCCGCACCGTGCGATCGGTGACGCCGAGCCGGGTGGCGAGTTCGCTGCCCGGCCATTCGCGCGGTGTCTGCAAGAGGGACAGCAGTCGCAGCAGCCGGGCGGGTGTGTCGTTCATGGTTGTCATAATGCCCCAGAACTAGGACTCGGACGGTCCTAGATGCTTCCTAACGTGGTTCTCGAACGACATATTCGCTACTTCAGGAGCTCACGATGAATGCCATTCGCCCGTTCCGCATCGATATCCCGCAGGCGGATCTGGATGATCTGCGCGAGCGGCTGCGGCACACCCGCTGGTCGGCGCAGACGCCGGGCAAGGGGTGGGAGCGCGGTGTTCCGGTCGACTACCTGCGCGAGCTGGCCGACTACTGGGGCACCGAGTTCGATTGGCGCGCACAGGAAGCCGAATTGAATCGGTTTCCGCAATTCCGGACCGAGCTGGACGGCCTCGACGTGCATTTCCTGCACGTGCGCTCACCGGAGCCGAACGCGATGCCGCTGCTGCTGGCGCACGGCTGGCCGAATTCGTTCGTGGAGTTCAGCCGGACCATCGGCCCGCTGACCGATCCGCGGGCGTACGGGCTGGATCCGGCGCTCGCCTTCGATGTGGTGATCCCCTCGATCCCCGGTTTCGCCTTCTCCGAGGCCCCGCGCGAGCTGGGTATGACGATCCCCCGGGTGGCGCGCATGTTCACCACGCTGATGGCCCGCCTCGGCTATGACCGCTACGGGGTGCAGGGTGGCGATCTGGGCGCGTACATCGTGCCCGAGATGGCGCTGGCCGCGCCGGAACACGTGATCGGCGCGCATATCGACGGTGGCCTCGGCATGCCGACGTCCGATGACGTGCCCGGTATGACGGCGGATGAGCGCGCCGAATGGGATGCCATGCAGGGGTGGATGACCGCCGTCAGCCATCACTCCCTGCTGCACGCCGCCCCGCAGACCTTCGCGCACGCCTGGACCGATTCACCGATGGGGCTGGCGGCCTGGCTGATGCACAAGTTCAAGGATTTCACCCCGCTGGCCGATCAGGTGGAGGACGTCATGCCCCGTGATCTGCTGCTCACCAATATCAACCTGTACTGGTTCACCAATACGATGGCCAGTTCGTCGTGGCCCATGTTCGATGGTCCGGCCCCGATCGGCTCGAGCTGGCCGAAGGGCCAGCGGGTGGTTCCGACCGGGGTGTACGGCGGCGGTTCGGCCCTGATGCGCCGACTCGCGGAGCGGGACAATGACATCGCGCACTGGCCGTCCGGCAATACCGGCAATCACTTCATCGCGATGGAGATGCCGGATATGCACGTGGCCGATATTCGCGCCTTCTTCAGCGCGGTTCGCTGAGGGTCGGTTCGTCGGCGATCTCGGCGGGTTCGCCGAGCCGCACGACCACGACACCGGCCAGAATCAGTACGCCGCCGAGCAATTGGATCGGGTGCGGGGTCTGGCCGAGCAGTGCCCACGCGAAGATGATCGCCGCCAGCACTTCGGACAGGGCGGCGAAGGAGGCCAGCCGGGAGCCGAGCGCGCGGGTGGCCGCGATGCCGGTGACGTAGGCGAGTGCGGCGGTGATGACGGCGAGCGCGAGCAGCGGCAGCCACCATTGCGTGGTGAACCCGTGGAAGGCAACGGGTTTCGTGCTCGCGTCCAGCGGGACGATGCCGATGAGCCCGGCCAGCAGGATGCCGGTGCCGCCGACCAGCAGGCCGCCGGTGGCGAGCACGGTGCCGGGTACGGCGTCGCCCGCGCTGCCGGAGAGGATGAAATAGCCTGCCGCGCCGACCATTGCGCCCAGCGCCCACAGGATGCCGACCCAGCTGGTCGGCACGTCGGAGTTCAGGTCGAGCACCAGAATGAGTCCGGCGATGCCGATGAGTGCGCCGAGAATCGTTACGCGGTCGGGCTTTTGGCTGTGCCGCAGCCACAGCCAGGCGATGACGGCGATGGGCGCGGTGTATTCGATGAGCAGGGCGACGCCGACGTCCATATGCGCGACGGCATTGAAGTAGGAGAGCTGGGCTCCGGCGACCGCGAGCAGGCCGTAGCCGATGAGCAGGGATTTATTGCGGCGCAGCAGCTCCCAGTTCCCGTGCAGCTGGTAGACGGCGACCGGTGCGAGCACGGCCGCGCCGATCAGCACGCGCACGATGACGACCGCGGCGGGACTCCAGCCCGAATCGATGAGCCCGCGCGCGAGCGCGCCGGAGAGGCCGAAGGACGATGCGGACAGCGCCGCGAGGAGCAGGCCGTTGCCGAGTCGGCTGCGCACGGGGGTGTCATGTGTCAACGTCGCCATGACTAATGACGCTAAGTGGCGTGTGTGTAATATGTCAACATGCTTTTTGCTGATGACACGGTGGCATCGCTGGCCGCCGCCGTAGATCTGGTGAATTCGGCGGAACCCCCGGATACGATGACCGAAATCACCCAGTTGAAGGACTTCTTCGTCCGGCACGGCTACACCGGCACCCGCACCGGCGGCGCGGCCGAACTGGAGGCGGTGCGCGCCCAGCGCGCCCCCATGCGCCGCCTGCTCACCAGTGACCGTGATACCGCCGTGCGGCTGGTGAACGACATCCTGGCCGAACATCGCGCCGTCCCGCAGCTGGTCCGCCACGACGACCTCGACTATCACATCCACGCCGTACCCGCCGCCGACCCGCTGCCGGTCCGCATCGCCGTGGAAACCGCCATGGCCATGATCGACCTCATCCGCGCGAACGAACTCAGCCGCCTGGCGATCTGCGCCGACGACACCTGCGAGGGCATAGTCCTGGACCTGTCCCGCAACCGTTCCCGCCGCTACTGCAGCACCGCCTGCGGCAATCGCAATGCGGTGGCGGCATATCGCGCCCGCCAGCGCTGAAAGTTCCTACGCCAGCCAGGAATTCACCCAGGCGTTCCCGATGCGCGCCGCGCGCTTGGGCGGCATGCGCTCGGGTTCGGTGATGACCGAGATGGAGAGTCCGTCGAGCAGGGCCAGCAATGCCGCCGCGGCATCGGCGGATTCGCTCTCGCGTTCCGGATTCGCCCGGGCCAGTACGCGATTCAGCAGTTCTTCGGTGCCCTGCCACTGCTCCCGATGCAGCGCCGCGATCTGCGGATCATGGGCCGCACGCGCCGCCAGCGCGAACCAGACCCGGGAGAGCCGATGGTCATGGGCCGGGGTGAGCAGCAGTCCGGTCAGCTTGCGCAATTGGTCCGCCGGGGCCAGATCGGCGATCCCGGATTCGGTGAACCGGCGCGCGGCATGTTCCCGGACGTACAGCCAGACCGATTGCAGCAAATCGCTTTTGGTGGCGAAGTAGTACTGCACGGTGCCGATCGACACCCCGGCGCGGGTGGCGACATCGCGAATGCTGACGCCCTCCATACCGTTCTCGGCGATGGCGTCGGCGAGGCGTTCCAGCAGATCGCCGCGCCGATCGGCCTCGCGGCTAGTAGCGGCCACGACGTCCTCGCGAGCCTCGGTAGTACCGCCACGCCTGCGCCCCGACCTGCTGGGCCAGCGCGAGCGGTTCGCGGCGTTGATCTCCACGCGCTGCCCGGTCGGCGACCGCCGCGAAGAACAGCAGCAGCAATCCGATGCCGCCGACGCCGAAGTACAGTGCGTCGCCGATCATGCCGACCATGAATCGCGCCGAATCATGTTCCTCGCCTTCCAATCCCGGCATGATGACGCCGATCTGCAACCAGTGCAGGCCCTCCGCGATCAGCCAGGCCAGCGCGCCGAGCAGCAGCGCCGCCCCGGCGACCGGATAGCGCCGCAGCATGCTCACTCCGGCCACGAGCGTACCGGCGGCCAGGGCGAGCACCGCGATCTCGCTCACCTCGAACAGCAGTGGCGCGCTCATGCCCGGACCTCCCGCCGCAGTCGCACGGCCACGAGCAGCAGTAGCCAGGCTCCGGCGAGGAACAGGTTGCGCAGTCCCGCACCGAATTCCATCCGCTCGGTCATGCCGTGGGTGCCGCCGCCGAACCACATGGCGCGTTCGGTGAGCATGCCGATGCCGGAGCCCAGCAGGGCCAGGGCGGCGGCGACGAGCGCGTAGCCCAGCGCGGCCCCCATGCGCCGCCGGTAGTACAGCACCAGGCCCGCCCCGACCACCGGCGCGCAGAGGCCGAGAAATTCGATGACGCGAAGCATGATCACACCCCTCTCATACGACTGTATGAGTCGAACCATACGCTCGTATGACAGCTCGGGCAATGGGTCACCCGGCGGGAAACGACGACGGGCGCGGGAACGGGATGCTTGTTAGCGTGCTCCGAACGCTCTACAAGTCCAATGGGGTTCTCCGGAGACAATGACTATGAATACGCAAGCGGCCCTGCGTCCTTACGATGTGGTGCTGGTCGGCGGTGGGATCATGAGCGCGACACTCGGCATCCTGCTCAAACATGTGGAACCGACCTGGTCGATTGCGGTGTACGAGCGATTGCCCGAACTCGCGGCGGAGGCGTCCGCACCTTGGAACAATGCCGGTACCGGGCATGCCGGACTGTGCGAACTCGACTACACGCCCGAGAATCCGGACGGCGGTATCGATATCGCCGAGGCGATCCGCGTCAATGAGCATTTCCAGCAGAGCCGGCAATTATGGGCCTCGCTGGTCGAGGCCGAAATAGTGGGTAAGCCGGACACTTTCATCAATCCGGTGCCGCATATGGCCCTGGTGCACGGCACCGACGATGTGGACTATCTGCGGCGCAGATTCGAAACCCTTTCCGCCCAGCCGCTTTTCAGCGGAATGCGGTTCAGTGCCGAATCCAAGACCATCGAGGGCTGGGCGCCGCTGCTCACCGAGCGCCGCGGCCTGTACGAACCGTTCGCGGTGACCCGCGATGTCACCGGCACCGATGTCGATTACGGTTCGCTCACCCGGCAGATGTTCGCGCACCTGGAGGCGTCCGGGGTGGAGGTTCATCGGCGGTGCGAAGTCCGCGGCATGCGCAAGAACAATGACGGCTCCTGGCAATTGCGCATTCACCAGTTCACCGATAACGATCGCCTCACCCGCTGGGTGGATACCCGATTCGTCTTCGCGGGCGCGGGCGGCTGGGCGCTGAAACTCCTGCAGAATGCCGGACTTCCGCAGGTGCAGGGCTACGGACTGCTTCCGGTGAGCGGGCGATTCCTGCGCTGCGACAATCCCGAACTCGTCGCCCAGCATCATGCCAAGGTGTACGGTCGGCCCAAGCGCGGGGCGCTGCCGATATCGCTGCCGCACTTGGATACTCGCGTGATCGACGGTAAACGCGCACTGCTGTTCGGACCCTATGCCGGGGCGAATCCGAAACTCCTGAAGCACGGTTCGATGCTGGATACCGCGGCCTCGCTGCGCTCACACAATGTGGGTTCGCTGGCCTCGGTGCACAAGGGCGATTCCGGGCTGATCCGGCTGCTGCTGACCCAGATGACCGCCACCCGCGGCCGGAAGATGGCGGTACTGCGCGAATTCGCGCCCGCCGCCAATAACGGTGACTGGACCATGATCAAGGCCGGGCAGTACGCCCAGCTGGTCAAGCGTGACGCGAACGGCAGGGGTGTACTGCAATTCGGCACCGAGGTGGTGTCGTCCGCGGATGGGAGTATCGCGGGGGTGCTGGGCGCGTCGTCCGAGGCGTCCTCGGCGGTGTCGATCCTGCTGGATGTGCTCGAGCGGTGTTTCCCGCGCTACCGCGGATTGTGGACGGCGTCGCTGCGCGATCTGATCCCCTCGCTGGGGCAGAGTCTGGCCGCCGATACCCGGCTGGCGCGGCACACCATGTCGCGCACGGCGGAGGTGCTGGGGCTGGTGGCCCCGGACAATCTGCCGTGACCATGGACAACATCGCCCCGCACCCGGTATAGAAATTGGAACACGTTTCAATTTCTGTAGGAGATGCGATGGACAGCGCCACCATGGGCGATCTGGTGATGGCCGGATTCAAGAAGCTCGGCTTCATCCAGTTCACCGGTATCGAGGCGGTGGAATTCGCCAGCGGCCGCAATGCGGTCGCCATGGCTCCGCGCCCCGAACACCTCAACCACAATGGCGATATCCACGCCGCCCTGCTGTTCGGCCTCGCCGAAACCGCCGCCATGGGCGCGTCCATCTCCGGCATCGTCGACCTGATGGGCGAGACCTTCATCGTCGCCCGCGACGGCCGCATCACCTATCTGGCCCGCGCCAAGGGCGAACTCGGACCCTTCACCGCGACCTCCGTGCTCGACCCGGACCTCGTCGCGAAAACCCGCGCGGATATCCAGTCCCACACCGAAATCGAACTCGAGGTTCCGGTCACCATCACCGACAGCACCGGAAAGGCCGTAGCCTCAGCGGCTTTCACGGCCGTCATCCGCCCCCGCCGCAAGTAGCAGCCCCGCCCTTCGTCGTTAGCGGATCAGCGCTCGCTGTCCAGCATGGCCATTTGGGCTTCGGCGTAGCGGCCACCGGCGACCTGGTCGGCGGGAACCGCCTCCTCGATCGCGGTCAGTTCCGCCTCGGACAGCTGGATGTCCACGGCCGCAACGGCTTCGGTCCAGCGTTCGGGGCGGCGCGCGCCGATGATCGGCACGATATCGTCACCGCGCGAGAGCACCCAGGCGATGGCCAGCTGCGCCACGCTCACCTGGTGCGCCGCCGCGATCTCGGCGAGCGCCTCCACCAATCGCAGGTTGGCGGTGAGGTTCTCGCCCTGGAAGCGCGGGCTGTGCGCGCGGAAGTCGCTCGGCGCGAATTGCGCTCCGCCGCGCAGCGAGTCGCTGAGCAGGCCGCGCGAGAGCACCCCGTACGCGGTGATGCCGATGCCGAGTTCCCTTGCGGCAGGCAGGATTTCCTTCTCGATACCGCGTGTGACGAGCGCGTACTCGATCTGCAGATCGGCGATCGGGTGTACGGCGGCGGCTCGGCGCAGTGTCTCCGCGCCCACCTCGGACAGGCCGATATGCCGAATGTATCCGGCCTGCACCAGCTCCGCGAGCCCGCCGATGGTCTCCTCGATCGGTACATTCGGGTCCAGCCGCGCGGGGCGGTAGATATCGATGTAATCGGTGCCGAGTCGCTGCATGGAGTACGCCAGGAAATTCCGCGTCGCCGCGGGCCGGGTATCCACCCCGCCGAATTCGCCGCCCGGTCCGCGCAGTGCCCCGTATTTCACGCTGAGCAGCACGTCTTCCCGCTTGCGCTCGGTCAGCGCCTGGCGGATCAGCGCTTCGTTATGCCCCATCCCGTAGAAGTCGCCGGTGTCGATGAGGTTCGCGCCCGAGTCGATGGCCGCGTGCACGGTGGCGATCGAGGTCGCCTCGTCACTGGCCCCGTACATTCCGGACATTCCCATGGCCCCGAGGCCGATGCGCGAAACGACGGGCCCGGTCGTGCCGAGCTGAACGGTGCTGAGGTTCTTGGTCATGACACGAGCCTGCGCCCCGAATCCGAGGATCGGGAGAGGACCGCTCATCCAGGGATCGGCGATCCCTGGTTCCCGCGCGCTCGGACCAGGCGATTCGCGTGCCGGAACCCGTGGCGGCCGGGCGTGAGCATGGCGGGATACGAGGTGTCGAGCCGGTACGAGCGAGGCAGGGATCGTTGGTACCTGGATAGGTGGGCGCGGACGCGGGAGAGTGGGGGAGTGAATCGCGACGAATTAGCCGACTTCCTGCGGCGGCATCGAGAGGCGCTGCAACCGGCCGCCGTCGGATTGCCTGAGGGCCCGCGGCGTCGCACGCCGGGACTGCGCCGCGATGAGGTGGCGATGCTCGCGGGCATGTCGACCGATTACTACACGCGGCTCGAGCAGGCGCGCGGGCCGCGGCCGTCCACGCAGGTGCTGGCCGCGCTGGCGCGGGCGCTGCGGTTCACCGATAACGAGCGCGATCACCTCTACCACCTGGCCGGGCAGCAGCCGCCCGCGCGCGGCGGCGATACCCATGTGGGCCCGGGCATTCTGCACGTACTCACCAAGCTCGATGACACGCCCGCCTGCGTGGTCTCGGATCTTGGCGAGTTCGTGGTGCAGAACCGCATGCACACGCTGATCTCCGGTGACTATTCGCAGCGGCGCGGCCTGGACCGCTGTGTCCCGTGGCTGTGGTTCACCTCCCCGCCGGAGCGCGAGAAGTTCCCCGTGGAGGATTGGGACACCATGGCCCGCAATCACGTGGCGGGCCTGCGCGCCACCGCCGCGGCGCGCTCCGGCGATGCCGACGTCACCGAACTGGTGGCCCGATTGCGTTCCGCCAGCACCGAATTCGAGGCGCTCTGGGATGAGCACGAGATCCGCGACCGCTCCGGCCACAACAAGCGCATGATCCACCCCGAGGTCGGCCTGCTGGACCTGGTCTGCGAACCCCTGCTCACCCCCAGCGCCACCCGCCGCCTCCTGGTCTACTACCCCAAGCCGGGCACCGACACCCAGGAAAAGCTCGACCTGCTCCGCGTCATCGGCACCCAAACGCTCACGCTCTGAACGACTTTCACGCATTCGGCCCCGGACCGTACGGTCCGGGGCCGAATCATGGTGCGGGGCAGGCGCTCAGCAGCGGCGCTTGCGGGGTTTCAGATGCAGCGGCGGGAGTGGTGGCGCGGGGATGCGCTGGTCCGGGGTGTGGCCCTCGATATCCGGGAAGCGCGCGAGATCGTGTGCCTCCCAGGCATTTCGGGCGTCTTCGATCTCCTCGTGGCTGCGCGCCACGAAGTTCCACCACATGACCAGGTCATCGGCGAAGGGTTCGCCGCCGACCAGGATGGCGTGCCCGCCCGCGCCGCTGGTGAGCGGCAGTTCGGTGCGATCACTGCCCAGGTAGAACAGGCTGCCGGGAGTGACCTCGGTGCCGTCGGCGGTGATCGAACCCTCGATGACCAGCAGCGCGTGCTCGAATTCGGGGTTCAGCGGCAGCGTCAGGTCCGCGCCCGCGTCGACGTTCAGGTCCGCCCCGACGATCGGGGTGTAGGCGGTGGCGGGTGAGGTGTGCCCGGCCAGCGAGCCGATCAGCACCACGCCGTGCAGCCCGTCCAGCTTGAACTCCGGCAGATCCCGATGCTGTTCGAAATGCGGTGCGACACCGGCGCTTTCCCGCGGCAGCGCGATCCACAACTGGAGTCCGGCCCCCGATTCGTGCCCGGCCACCCGATATTCCGAATGCGCGATCCCGCGCCCGGAGGTCATCAGGTTCAACTGTCCCGGCCGGATCTCCACATCCGAGCCGACACTGTCGCGATGCCGGATGCGCCCGTTCAAAGGCCAAGTGACGGTTTGCAATCCGATATGCGGATGCGGATCGATATCGTGCCCGTCCGGATGCGCCTCCGACCCGGATCCGAAATTGTCCAGGAAGCACCACGCGCCGACGGTCGGCAGATCGCGCTGCGGCAGCGACCGGAATACGGTCACGCCGCGCACGCCGCCGAGCGGCACCTCACGGGAGGGGAAGAAGACCGCGCGCGGACCGGGCCGCCCGGAGGCCTCGCACAGCGATTCCTCCGGATGCGATTCCAGGTCACTCATCGTTTGATGCCCTTGCCGACCACGTGCTCATCGTAGTCGGGGTGCTTGTCCAGCCAGGCTTTGATGAATGGGCAGCGCGGCACGATGACGCGCCCGCGCGCGATCACATCCTCGATGGCTTGGCGGGCGAGCACGCTGCCCAGGCCCTTGCCGCCGAACGCGGGGTCCACCTCGGTGTGGATGAAGATGGTGTCGGTATCGCGCTCGCGGTATTCGGTGAAGCCGGCGAGCGAGTTGCCGTACCAGACTTCATAGCGGTGTTGCGAGTCATTGCGGACGACGGTCGCCGCCACGGCTTGTTCGCTCATTGTTCAGTTCTCCTTTCGTACCCGCACCGGATGCTTGCTCATGATCGAGACCCGGTTGAAGGCGCCGATCGTGGTCGCGGCCCAGATGAGGACGGACACCTGGTCATCCGACAGGTGTTGCCGCGCAGCAGCATACTGAAGTTCGATGGCCGCTTCGCCCGGTAGCGCGGTGACGGTTTCGGCGAGGACGAGCGCGGCCCGCTCCTGGTCGGAGTAGAGGTGCGGGCTGCGCTCCCAAGCGTCCAGTACGGCTAGTTGCTGGGTGGTGACCCCGGCCTCCTGAGCGGCCCGGAAGTGCACATCGAGGCAGTAGGCGCAGCCATTGAGCTGGGAGACGCGCACGTTCACCAACTCCATCACCGCCCGGCCGAGATCGACTGCGGCAGCGGCGTTTCGCACGGCGGCGGCCACACTGTTGAGCGCGTGAAAGACCTCTGGTGTCTGTTTGTCTATCCAGACACGGTCATGGGATACGAGCGACTGCATAGTGGAGGCATCGTATGCCGCGAAGCTGAACCCCGCCCTCCGGTTCGGCGATCACGGCCTGTGATTCTGAATTGGGGCGTGTTCGGAATACCGGGCGGCTCGCCGAGGTTGCGACACCGCAGAATGTCGATCACGAATCTCGGAGCGGCCATGAGCCCAACAGCGAGCGATGGTGCGCGGGTCCGCACCCGCGTACGGATACCGCTGACCTTCGCCGACGGCTACGCCACCACCGCCGAGGCCGTCACCTTCGACGGTCTCGCCGACGGACGCGAACACCTGGCACTGATCCTGGGCGAGGCGGGGGACACCCCGCTGGTGCGACTGCATTCGGAGTGTTTGACCGGCGATGTCTTCGGTTCCGCCCGCTGTGACTGCGGACCGCAACTGCGCGAGGCCGTGCAGTTGATCAGCGAGGCCGGGGGCATCCTGCTCTACCTGCGCCAGGAGGGCCGCGATATCGGGCTCTACAACAAGCTGGACGCCTACGCGCTGCAGGACGGCGGCCTGGACACCTATCAGGCCAATGCCGCGCTCGGCCTGCCCGAGGACGCCCGCGACTACACCGCCGCCGCGCAGATGCTCGGCGCGCTCGGCGTCGGCGAACTGGATCTGCTCACCAACAATCCGGAGAAGGCGCGCCAGCTGACCGAACTCGGTGTGCGGCTGCGCGATACCGTCCCGACCGGTGTGCACTCCACGCCGGACAACCTGCGCTACCTGCGCGCCAAGGTCGACCACACCGGTCACACCATCAGCCTCGCGGGCTGAGTGGCCGAAACGCGTTGAGCCCGTCACCTTTCCGGTGACGGGCTCGATTCGTTTCCTGCTCCTGCGGGGGCGTGCTCAGGTCGTGCGGGAGAGTTCCTGATCGGCGATCGGAGTGCATGCGAGCACGGTGCGCCAGTCCGGCCCCGGAACGCCCTCGTAGTGGGCGATCTTGCAATCCAGTACGGCGACAGTCTGTTTCAGTTCCTCGATCTGCGCGAGCACCTCGGCGCGGGTGCGGCGGAACATGTCCAGGCGTTCGGGGAAGGTGTGCTCACCCGCGCGCACCAGTTCGGCGTAGCGCACCATATCGGCCACCGACATGCCGGTGCGGCGCAATTTCCCGATGAGCGAGAGCCAATCCAGATCGCGATCGTTGAACCGGCGCTGCCCGGCGTGATCGCGGCCGACGTAATTCAGCAGGCCGATGCGCTCGTACCAGCGCAGGGTGTCCCGGGTGAGCCCGCTGCGCTCGGACACCTCGCCGATCGAATAGCGCGGCCGCTCGTACTCGGGGCCGTGCTGAACCGAGGCCTCCAACGATGCTGTCGAACCCATCTGCCCACCCTTCCGTGCCTGGACTCTCACCGCCGCCGGGGCGCTCGGCCCCGGCATCGACGCTACCGACTTGGAGTGCACTCCAAGCAAGCCCATTCTGCCCGGATTCGGCCGGGGCCGCGATTGCTCCGGCGTGCCGGGGTGCGAGGTTCGTTTCCACACTGAATAGCGGCCGATACGCGCCTACGCTGGGGGGCATGGCAAAAGACATTGATCGGGTTCGGGCGCGCTCCGCGCTGGAGACCGTGAAGGAACAGCCGGTCATCGCGGCCATCGCCGCACTGCCGGTGGTCGCGGTATTCGGCGTCGTGTGGTGGCTGCTCGGGTTCTTCCCGGCGCTCCTGCTACTGCTCGTGGTGGGCGGCGTAGTCGTCTGGCGGGGCAAACTACTCGGCTAGCCCGCATCTCCCGGCACCACCCGCGATCACCGCCTCCCCGGGTCGCGGAGTGCTATCGCGGCACGTGGAAGGTGACCAGCTCACCCGTGCCGGTGTCGATATCGGCCCAGGGGCGGTCGAATTCCAGGACGGCCAGCGCCGAGGTGGGGAATTTCGTGCTGAGCTGATCCGCCGCGGCCGAATCCCGGTTGGCGGCCAGTTCCCATGCGGTCCACGGCATCCCGGGGGAGTGCCCGATCATCAGCAGCGTCCGCACCGATTCGTCCGCCAGCCGCGCCAATTCGATGAGCGCGTGCGGCGACGCCTCGTAGATGGATTTCTCGTACGTCACCGGTGCGGTGATGCCGGTCGCCGCGAGCGTTTCGCGGGTGCGGGTGGCGGTCGAGCAGTACACCGCGTCGATGGGCGGCTGGGTGGCGCGCAGCCAGTCTCCGGCCAGTCCGGCCTCGCGCAGACCGCGCGGCGCGAGCGGTCGTTCATGGTCCGCCACGCCGTCCGGGTAGCCGGATTTGCCGTGGCGCATCAAGATGAGAGTCCGTGCCATGCGCACTACGGTATGCCCCGCCGTTCTACCTGCCGAGACTGGTCTCACATCAACCGATCCCGCTCCCGGCAGGAGACGCGCCTCACACTCGAGGCACACTGAATGGTGGTGCCACACCTGCGTGCCGCAAGGCTCCGGAGCGCCGATATATTAGAACGTGTTCTACCCGCCCTGCTCGAACCCCGAGCGGAGTAGCACCACGCGACTGTTTCGAGGATCTGCGAGATATGGCCTATGTGATCACGCAGCGTTGTTGCAACGACGCCAGCTGCGTACCCGAGTGTCCGGTCGATTGCATTCGTCCCACCCCTGAGCAACGCGAGTTCGCCTCGACCGAACAGCTCTATATCGACCCCGATACCTGCATCGACTGCGGCGCGTGCGTAGACGCCTGCCCGGTCGACGCCATCTTCTCCGAGGACGACCTACTGGCGTCGCTGGCGAGATTCAAGGACATCAATGCCGCGTACTTCGTGCGGCATCCCCTGGAATCGAACTTCGAACCGCTGGTGCCGCCGACTCGCGCGCCCAAGGATCTGGGCACCTTGCGGGTCGCGATCGTCGGTGCGGGACCGGCCGCGTGCTACGCGGCCGAGGAGCTATTGCGCCGCGCCGATGTCGAGGTCGAGCTGTTCGATCGCCTGCCCACTCCCTACGGCCTGGTGCGCGCGGGTGTCGCCCCCGATCACCCGGGCACCAAGTCGGTGGCGAGCCTGTTCGAATCCGCCTTCCGCCGGGACGCGCTGCAGTACCGCCTCAATGTCGAGGTGGGCAAGCACGTTTCGCACGAGGAACTGCTCGCGCATCACCACGCCGTGCTCTACGCGCACGGCGCCTCCACCGACCGCAAACTCGACGTACCCGGTGAGGACCTGCCCGGCAGCCACTCCGCCACCGAGTTCGTGGCCTGGTACAACGGGCATCCGGATTTCGCGGACCGCGAATTCGACCTCTCGGGCGAGCGGGCCGTCATCGTCGGCAACGGCAATGTGGCCCTGGACGTCGCGCGCGTGCTGACCGTCGATCCGGACGAGCTGGCCAAGACCGATATCGCCGATCACGCCCTGGACGCGCTGCGCCGCAGCAACATCAAGGAAGTGGTGGTGCTGGGTCGTCGCGGTCCGCTGCAGGCCGCGTACACCTCCTCGGAGTTCCTGGCGCTGGCGCATCTGAAGGGCGTCGACGTGATCGTCGACCCCAACGATCTGGTGCTCGATCCGGCCAGCCAGGCCGAATTGGATCACGCCGACGTGGAACCGTCGCTGGCGCTCAAGTACACCCTCGCCAAGGAGTACGCGGGCGCGACGGCAAAGCCGGGCAATAAGCGAATCGTCTTCCACTACCTGGTTTCCCCCACCGCCATCACCGGTGACGGCAAGGTGGAGACGGTCGAGTACGTGCACAACGAACTCGTCGAGGAGAACGGCCGCACCGTGGCCCGCCCCTCGGAGCGCACCAACAAGCTGGAAGCCTCACTGGTGCTGCGGTCCATCGGCTACCGCGGCGCGCCCATCGCCGATATCCCGTTCGACGAGACCCGGGGCGTGGTGCCCAATGCCGCGGGCCGGGTCGTGGACGCCGACGGCAATCCGGTGCAGGGCGTGTACGTCTCGGGCTGGATCAAGCGCGGCCCGCGCGGCGTCATCGGCTCCAACCGGGTCGATTCGCAGGAGACCGTCGATCATCTGATCGCCGATTTCACCGCCGGCAAACTCGCTGCCCCGCAGTCGAATCGCGCGGACCTGGACGCACTGCTGTCCGAGCGGCAGCCCGATATGGTCGGCCGCGAGGGCTGGAAGGCCATCGATCAGGCCGAGCGCACCGCGGGCAAGGCCGCCGGCCGCCCCCGCGTGAAGTTCACCAGCCTGGCGGATCTGCTCAAGGCCGCCAAGGGCTGATCGCGGTACCTTCATACGACTGCGGCCCATCCGATTCGGATGGGCCGCAGTCGTATTCGAGGGTGCGTCAGTTGGCGCGCAGGGCGATGGTGAGGCCGTCCTTGGCGCATGCGGAAGGCGTGGCCGGATCGGGCTGGGCATTGCAGGACCAGCCGTCGATGGTGGCCGCGTCCGTATCGCTGATGGTGCGGGCGTAGGTGGTCGCCACATTGATCGCCTCGGTGCAGCCGACGCGCCCGGCGGGCGTGGCGACGGCGATCACCGTGCGGGTGCCGCCGCCCGCGTCGGTGACGGTGCCGCAATTGACGTCGTCGAGTTTCGCGGGCGTCGTGGTGGGCGGCGGCGTGGTCGGCGGCACGGGCGGGTTGGGGGCCGCCGCACCACGCAGGCCGATGAGGAAACCGTCCTTGAAGCAGATGTGCGGAATCACGGTGTCCGGCTGCGGTTCACAGGTCCAGCCGTCGACCTGGACCGCATCGCCGGTGCGGGTGGCGTTGACGTAATCGCTGGCGACGGTGATGGCCTCGGTGCAGCCGGGGCGGCCCGCCTGATTGGCGTACGCGATGACATTCGCGCTCGCGTCATTGGCTCCGGTTATCGGACCGCAATCGGCATCGGAGAGGGTTTGCGTGGTGGGCACCGGCGGCCGGGTCGGATTGGGCGGCAAGGTCGGCGGCGGTACCGGCTTACCGCCGATCGTGGTGGTCGCACCGGCCGTCGTGGTGGTCGGCTTGGCAGTCGAAGTGCCGCTGCTCTTGGCCGAATCCGAGGAATGCCCGCACGCGGTGAGGGCGATCAGCGCGGGCGCGACCACGATGAGCGCGCAGCGGGTGAGTCTCATACCGGTGATCTCCTGTCCTCGATCACCGGATGGCGATCGGTTGCGGAGAGTGTGGCAGGCAAACATTCAGCGATTGCGCTTTTGCCGGGAATGTCCGGCAACCAAGCGAATTCGGGCCGCCCCGCGGATCCCGCGCCCGGACTCATACCGTCGGCAGCGGCCCGATCCGCACCGTCGTGGTGGTGATACCGCCGACCACGAACCACAGCCGCAGCACCGGATGCCCGGTCCGATCGCCGGGCTCATAGCGGCTGCGCACGGTCACATGCTGGCGGGCCAGCACCGGCGCGATGTATTCGATGACCGCGCGATGCGGTCCCGCCACCAGTTTCGGATAATCCACCAGGTACTGCTCCACGGCCTGCCAATACGCGGCATTGTTCACGTGGTTGTACTGGTCGATATCGGTGGCGCGCACCGGATAGGTCAGATCGGTATCCGATTCCGGCGGCGTGTGATCGACGAGCCAGGGCCGCCAGCGCAATCGATGTTCACTGGTGGTGCGGGCGAGTTCGGCCAGGCCCTCATCGCTGATGCGAGTCGGCATATTGGTGAACTCGTTGATATTGATCCAGAAGCCCTCGGTCTCGATGAGACCGCCGTTCTCGCTGGTGATGCGCACCCGCATATTCGTCCACCGCGTCGACATGGCCGAACACCAGCGGGTCAATTCCACCCGGTCCGGCCAGTGGATGGGTTTGACCACATCCACCACGGTGCGCCGTACGATCCAGGCCGGATCGGTGCGATGGAAGAACCCGGAATGCATTTCCTCCCAGGCGATATCTTGCAAATAGCGGGCGATGGCATCGAACCGTAACCGCTGATAGGGGTCCACGTCGCCAGCCCGGACGGGCCACGCCGAAGCGAAGCCCATGCCCTCCTGGGGAAGCGGGGCTAGTGGCTGATCGTGTGACACTGGTGCTCCTCGCGCTGCACGGTGTGCCGCGTTTCGTGCGGTGCTTGCTGTGACATGACTTTACGGGGCGTGCGTCACACACTCGCGTCGAGTCGTCCGATACTCCTATCAGCCGGGACCGACGTGCGCCCGGGAATGACAGCCGGGGGCCCGGCCCGTAGCCTTTTCCCGTTGAGGACAGCACCATGGGAGGGCACACGGGTGGCCGCAACGAACAGGGCCGGAACGCGATTCGGGCAATATGAATTGCGGCGACTATTGGGCGTCGGCGGTATGGGTGAGGTGTACGAGGCCCACGACACCGTTCGCGATCGCACGGTCGCGTTGAAACTGCTCGATACCCAGTTGGCCAAATCACCCACCTATGTGGAACGTTTCCGCCGCGAATCCCGCACCGCCGCCCGCCTGCAGGAACCGCATGTCATTCCGGTGCACGACTGGGGCGAGGTGGACGGCGTGCTGTTCATCGATATGCGCCTGGTGCGCGGACAGGATCTGCACGACCATCTCACCGCGCACGGACCGCTGCGGCCGCAGCAGGCCGTCGAGGTGATCGAACAGGTCGCCGCCGCCCTGGACGCCGCACACGAGAGCGGTCTGGTGCACCGCGATATCAAACCCGCGAACATTCTGCTCACCGGCGAACTATTCGCGTACCTGGTGGATTTCGGTATCGCGCACGCGGAATCGGATGTGCAGCTCACCAGTGCCAACAGCGCGATCGGCTCCTTCGCGTATATGGCCCCCGAACGTTTCGAACACCACACCACGGTCTCCGCGAGCACCGATATCTACGCGCTCGCCTGTGTGCTGTACCAAAGCCTCACCGGGCGGCCGCCTTTCCTGCGGGACAGCAATCTGGCCACCGTGCACGCGCATATGCTCACCCCGCCGCCGCGCCCCAGCGCCCGGCCGGGGGTGCCGCCGAGTTTCGACCGGGTGGTCGCCACCGGTATGGCGAAAGACGCGGCCGACCGGTACGCCACGGCCGGAGACCTGGCCCGTGCGGCGCGCGCCGCACTCTCCGAATTCGCGCCGGTCCGCCCCGGCGACGAGCAGCCCCTGCCCGAAACCCGGCCGCAAATCACCACGCCACCGGAATCCGCTGTCCCCCAGGCGCTTCCGCATGGACGCCCGCAGCCGGGCCCGCAGCGTCCCGTGCCGGGACCCGGGCAGCGGCGTGCCGACCCGGTGGAGCGACCGCCCGTACCGGCAGCGGTTCAGCCGCCGCGCCCCGGCGTGCCGCGCGCGCATCCATCCGTGCCGTCACAGGTCCAGCCGCACCCGGCGATGCCGCGTGAGCACCCGTCCGCCCCGTTGCCCTCCTCGCCGCGCGAGCGTGGCTCGCGGCCGATTCTCATCGGAGCGCTGCTGGTGGGGGTGCTGGTGACCGGTGGTGTGCTCGCCTGGCTGCTGGTGCACGGTAGCGGCGGCGGGGGCGGGACCACCGCGACCGGCACCACCGGGCCCGTCACCCGCACCCTCGCGCCCTTCAGTGGAACCGTATCCGCCACGGACGCACAGGGTTTCACCGATGGGCCGCGCTGCAATGCCTACGATCCGGCGTACGCCATCGGCCGCACCGCCGCGTCCCGGGTGCTCATCTGCCGGACCAGCGCGGGTCGCTACTACTACAAGGGTTTCCGGATCAGCGACAGCGCGGTCAAGGAGATCGACGATCCGACGCCGGACGGGTCCGGCGGGTTCACCGCGGTCAACACCGCCGACAACACCCGGTATCACCTGTCCGCGACCGCGCTGTCCATCGACAAGGACGGCACTCAACTCGCGAACGAGCAGATGATCGAATACGCGCATCGCTGAACCCGGTTCCTTCAGGGTCATGACACCGGGGCTCGCGCGCCGTAGCCTTTTCCTGGGGCTGGAAACAGACAGGGGAGGCTGCGCCCGTGGCCGCAGGAGACAGGGCCGGAGCTCGGTTCGGACAATACGAATTGCGACGCCTACTCGGCGTCGGGGGGATGGGCGAGGTCTACGAGGCCTACGACACCGTCCGCGATCGCACGGTCGCCCTCAAACTGCTGGATGTGGAACTGGCGAAATCGCCCACCTACGTGGAGCGCTTCCGCCGCGAATCCCATACCGCCGCCCGCCTGCAGGAACCGCATGTCATCCCGGTGCACGACTGGGGTGAGGTGGACGGTGTCCTGTTCATCGATATGCGCCTGGTGCGCGGCCGCGATCTCAAGGCCCACCTGTCCGAGGAGGGGCCGATGCCGCCGCAGTCCGCGGTCACCGTGGTGGAGCAGATCGCCGCCGCACTGGACGCCGCGCATCAGATCGGCCTGGTGCACCGCGATATCAAACCCGCGAATATTCTGCTCACCGGCGAATTGTTCGCGTACCTGGTGGATTTCGGTATCGCGCACGCGGAATCGGATGTGCAGCTGACGAGTATGGGCAGCGCCATCGGATCGTTCGCGTATATGGCCCCCGAACGGTTCGAGCAGAGCGCCGCGGTGTCGGCGAGCGCGGATATCTACGCCCTCGGCTGCGTGCTGTACGAAAGCCTCACCGGCGAAATACCTTTCAAGACCGACAGCAATCTGGCCACCATCCGCGCGCATATGATGACCCCGCCGCCGCGCCCCAGCGCCCGCCCCGGCATACCCGCCGGATTCGACCAGGTCATCGCGACCGCGATGGCGAAGAACCCGGCCCACCGCTACGCCACCGCCGGACAACTCGCCCGCGCCGCCCGCACCGCGGTCCTGCACGCCGAGAACCAGATCACCCGCACCTCCGCCCCGGCGACCGTCGTGGTCCCGCCCAACCCCTACCCGGGCTCCGCGCATCCGTCCCGGCCGAACCGCACCTCCGATCAGCGATCCGGCCCCCTCGGCTTCGCCGATCCGGGTGGTTATCCCGGCCAGGACTCTGGTTCGCGGGGTTTCACCGATTCGGGTTCCGGACCGGTCGGCTACGGTCAGGGGCCGCTGGGCTTCGCCGGTCAAGGTGGCACGCTCGGATATGGCGGGCATCCGTCCGGTCCGGTCGACTATCAGGCGTCGCAGCCGACGCGGTACGGCGTGCCGACCGGGCTGCCACGCGAACATCCTTCGGCCCCTTTGCCTTTGCCGCCCCGGGCGCGCAGCAGCATGCCGGTGGTGGTCGGTGCGCTGGTCGGCATGGTGCTGGTGCTCGGCGGGGTGCTGGGCTGGTTGCTGTTGTCCGGCAAGGACAATGGCGGCACCACTGCGGGCGGAGGCGGGACGTCGATCGCGCCGCCCACCATGCTCGCCGCGACCAATGCGGGTACCGCCACCTCCGGGGCGATATCGCGGCCCACCACCCCGGTCACCACGCCGAGCCCCGCGCTGTCGCCGTTCATCGGAGCGGTATCCGGTACGGACGCACAGGGTTTCGCGGGCAGCCCGCGCTGCAATGCCGATAACCCGGCCTACGCCATCGGCCGCACCGCCGCCTCCCGGGTGCTGGTGTGCCGCACCGGCGTCGGCCGCTACTACTACAAGGGCTATCGCATCAGCGACGGCGCGGGCATCGAACTCGACGATCCGGTCCCCGACGGCAGCGGCGGCTTCACAGCGACCAATCCCGGCGACGGCACGCAATATCGCCTCACCGCGGCCACCCTGACCATCGTGAAGGGCGGGAATGTGCTGGCGAACGAGACGATGATCGAATACTCGCATCGCTGAGCGCAGCAATCTCCGGCACGCCGACGGTGACACGCCGCAGGTCCATGGGTTACGTTCGGCGGAGTATCCAAAGGTGGATTGATCGGAGTGTTGGCATGCGCGCAGCCGTGGTGAGCAAGCTGGAAGGCCCGGAGAGCATCCAGGTGCTCGATATGCCCGAGCCCGCCGCCTATCCCGGCGGCGTGGTCATCGAGGTGCACGCCGCCGGCATCGCCTTCCCGGACGTGCTCATGACGCGCGGCCAGTACCAGATGAAGCCGCAACTGCCGTACATCGTCGGCTGCGAGGTCGCGGGCATCGTGCGCGAAGCTCCCGAGGGCTCGCACGTGGCGGCCGGTGACCGCGTGGTCGCGCTGACCCTGCTCGGCAACGCCGCCGCCGAACTCGCCGTCACACCCGCCGAAATGGTGTTCACACTGCCCGACAACGTCTCCCTGGAGGCCGGTGCGGGCGTGCTGTTCAACGATCTGACCGTGCACTTCTGCCTCACCAAGCGCGGCCGCCTGGCCCCCGGCGAAACCGTGCTGGTGCACGGCGCGGCCGGTGGAATCGGCACCTCCACGCTGCGCATGGCCAAGGCGCTCGGCGCGGGCCGGGTGATCGCGGTGGTCAGCACCGAGGAGAAGGCCGAGGTCGCGCGCGCCAACGGAGCTACCGATGTGGTGCTCACCGACGGCTGGCTGGCCGCGGTCAAGGAACTCACCGGCGGGCGCGGTGTGGACATCGTGCTCGATCCCGTCGGCGGCGACCGTTTCACCGACAGCATTCGCTCGCTGGCCTCGGCGGGCCGGGTGCTGGTGGTCGGTTTCACCGCGGGCGATATCCCCACCGTGAAGGTGAATCGCCTGCTGCTCAAGAACGTCGAGGTGATCGGCGCGGCCTGGGGCGAATGGGTGATGTCGCATCCCGGCTACCTGCAGGAGCAGTGGGCCGAGGTCGCGCCGCTGCTCGCCAACGGCGATATCGCGCCGCCCGAACCGGTGCTGTACAGCCTCGCGCACACCGCCGAGGCGGTCTCCGCGCTCGACAAGCGCACCGCCACCGGCAAAGTCGTCGTCACCCTGCGCTGAGCACCCGCGGACCACCGGACTCCCGTAGCGTGCGTGAATTGTGAAGCTCACCAACCGGGTTCTGAATCGCACACTGCTGGCGCGCCAGCACCTGCTGGAGCGCTCCACGCTCACCGCGCCGCAGCTGTGCGACCACCTGATCGGCTTGCAGGCGCAGGACATGCTGCCGCCGTTCATCGCATTATGGAGTCGCACGGTCGATTTCGATCCCGCGGTGGTATCGGCGGCACTGGACGACCGGTCACTGGTGCGAATCACGTTGATGCGCGGCACCATTCACCTCGTCACACCGCCGGACGCGTTGCGCATCGCGCCGCATATCCAGCCCGAGCTCGAAAAGGTGCCGTTCCGTAAGGGATTCAACTACGGAGCCATGGTCGGCCTCGACCCGGACGAGGTGCGCGCGCACGGCGAGAAGGTGCTCGGCGACGAACCCATGAGCGCCGCCGATATGCGCGCCCAGGCCGCGGCGCTGTACCCGGACCGCGATCCCGGTGCCGTGCTGCAAACCTGGCTGTACCAGCTCCCCGTCCTGCAAACCCCGCCGCGCGGCCGCTGGAAGGACAGCAGCCGCCCGGTCTGGTCGCGCGTGGAACCCTGGCTGGGCGCACCCCTGGACCCCGGCTATCCGGTCGAGGAGCTGCTGCTCCGCTATCTGCGCGCGTTCGGCCCCGCGACCACCATGGACATGCAGACCTGGTCCCGGCTCACCGGCCTGAAGACCGCCGTCGCGAAACTCGGCGACCGCGTCCGCACCTACACCGACGACCGCGGCCGCACCCTCTACGATGCCGCCGACGCCGAACTCGCCGACCCGGACCTGCCCGCCCCCGTCCGCCTGCTCGGCTGGTACGACAACGCGCTGCTCTCACACCAGGACCGCACCCGCATCATCCCCGACGGCGCGGCACCGCCATTGCGCGCCTTCGCCTCCCAGGTCTCCGCCATCCTGGTCGACGGCCACCTCTCCGCCCTCTACAAAACCTTCCCCACCGGCGACACCGCCCGCCTCCGCATCAGCCCCACCCGCACCCTGACCCGCCCCGAACGCGCCGACATCGAAGCCGAAGCCCACGCCTTGCTGTCCTTCGTCGAACCCGACCGCACCCCGGTCGTCGAAATCCTCGCCCCTGGCGCAGATCTCAAACCCTGACCGCACCACCCCCGTCATACCGGCGCGCGGGCTCGGTTGGATGCAATTCAGGTTTCGTGGGTGGCATGCAGGCTTAACCGGCATGCAATACATGCTCGATAGGCTCGATTCACGGCGTTCATGGCTGAAACGGACGCATGTGCACCGCTCCGACCGGGCGGGCGAACCAGCCGCATTTCCCGGAGGAATGCCGCATGGTGCCCAGCGCAGCCCTGTCCACCGTCATCTCTGATGTCACCGTCTATGCCGCGACCGAGTCCGGCCCGCAATGGGTTTCGGGGCGGGACGTGGTCGTCGAGGACGGTCTGATCACCGCTATCGGTCCGGCGGGTGCGTCCATCTCTCCCGGGGCCTTCGCGCCCGGGCCGGGTGGTTCGGTGCCGTGTCGCGTCGACGGGCGTGGCGGTCATCTGATTCCCGGGTTCGTGAATACGCACACCCATCTTCAGCAGTCCGTACTGCGCGGGGCGGGGGAGGGGTTACCGCTGCTCGAATGGTTGCACTGCGTGGGCGAATTCACGGTGGCGGCCACACCGGAGCAGACGTATATCGCGGCGCTCGCGGGTGGTCTGGAACTGCTGCGCAGCGGGGTGACGACCGTGGTCGAGCATATGTGGCCGAATTCGTCGGAGCAGGTGCACACGGCCGCGCTGCGGGCACTGGATGAGCTCGGTATCCGGGTGGTCTTCGGCCGCGGCCTCGCGGATCGCGCGGACCCGACGCGCAAGTGGGGGATGGATCCCCGCCTGGTGCAACCGCTTTCGGAGGTGTTCGCGCACATCGACGAGCTGGACAAGGAGCTGGCGGGGTCGCGCATCAGCACCGCGCTGGCCGTGCCGAATCCGCGCTGCCTCACCCCGGAAGGCATGGCCGCCGTGCGCGATTACGCCGGCCGCACCGGCAAAACCCTCTCCATCCACCTGCTGGAAACCAGCACTGACGAGGATATGTGCCGACTGCATGCAGCCTGTTCGGCGGTCGAGTACCTGGACGCGGGCGGCCTGCTCGGCCCGCGCACCCTCGCCGTGCACTGCTGCAAGCTCGATGAGCGCGGTCGCGCGGTATTCGCCGAACGCGGAGTCGCGGTGTCCTACAACCCGCTGAGCAATATGCGGCTCGGCAGCGGTGTCGCCCCGATATCCGAAATGCTCTCCGCCGGAATAGATGTCGGCCTGGGCGTGGACGGCGCGGCCTCCAATGACACCCAGGACATGCTGCTGGCGCTGCGCATGGGCGCGTACCTGCAGCGCGCCGCGCATCAGCGCGCCGATCTGCTCGGTTTCCACGACATGATGCGCCTGGCCACCCGGGGTGCGGCCCGCGCACTGGGTTCTCCCGCAACGCATTCCGGCGTAGCCGTAGGCGACCGCGCGGACCTCACCCTGCTGCGCTTCGACCGCGATTTCGCCTGCCTGCCGGTCCGCGACCCCGGCGCGACGCTGCTCACCACCGGCTCACCCCGCGTGGTCGACACGGTGTGGGTGGACGGTGAGCCGGTGATCCGCGACGGTCGCAGCACCCGGGTGGACGAACGGGAGCTCGTACGGATGCTCAGTCACATGCAATGACAGTTAATCAACTGGAAACAGTCGCACGATTGCATGTAATTCAACTCGATAAGACTGTTCAGATGCACACGGTGCACGCAATGCCCGGCAGTGCGAGGTACTCGATCCGAGAGAGAAGGTGAGCGCGGTGGTCCTGCACGACACGGTGCCCAGCCCGGCCGCAACCCGTCCGCGTACCCCGGCGGCGAATACCCCGGACTCCCCGGAGATCTCGTTCGCGGGCATCGGTAAACGCTTCGCGGACAAAGGTTCCGGTGCGGTCGTCGCACTGACCGATATCGACCTGGAAGTCCGGCGCGGCGAATTCGTCGCCGTCGTAGGCCCTTCCGGATGCGGTAAGTCCACGCTGCTGCGACTGGCCGCGGGCCTGGAACCCCCGACCTCGGGAACCGTTGCGGTGCAAACCGATTCGGTCGGCTTCATCTTCCAGGAAGCCACCCTGCTGCCCTGGCGCAAAGTACTGCGCAATGTCGAACTCAGCGCCGAACTGCGCGGTATCGACCGCACGGCCCGGCGCGAGCGCGCCACTCGCGCCCTCGCCGCCGTCGGACTCGCCGATTTCGCGGGCAAACTCCCCGGTCAGCTCTCCGGCGGTATGCGCATGCGCGTCTCACTGGCCCGCGCGCTCACCCTGGAACCCGAACTCATGCTGCTCGACGAACCGTTCGGCGCACTCGACGAGATCACCCGCCTGGGCATGCAGGAGGAATTGCTGCGCCTGTACCGCGACAACGCCTTCACCGCCCTGTTCATCACCCATTCGGTCTCCGAGGCGGTCTTCCTGGCCAGCCGGGTGGTGGTCATGTCGGCCCGTCCCGGCCGCATCCACCAGATCCTCGATATCGATCTGCCGTATCCGCGCGACCGCGAGCTGCGCTTCGAGCCCGCCTTCACCGAACTGGTGGCCCGGGTCTCGCATTCCCTGAAAGAGGCTTCGTGATGGTAGGACTGGCCGTCTCCGCCCCGATGCGCTCGGCTCCCGCCTGGCGTATCCCATATCACCTGCTGCGCAAAACCGTTGTGCCGCTGGTCTGTACCGGTTTGGCGCTGGCCGCCTGGTACACCGTCTCGCTGGTGCTGCTGGCCCCCGAACGCCGATTCCTGCTGCCGCCGCCGCATCAGGTGTTCCGCGAATCCCTCTCGGATCCGGCGAAACTGGAGGTGATGCTGCGCGCCCTCGCGGTGACCGCGCGGGTGGCGGTCACCGGCCTGTTCTTCGCGGCCCTGATCGGCATCGCCGTCGGCGTGCTGATGAGTCAGGCGAAAGCGGTCGAACGCGTGGTGTATCCGTACGCGGTTGTGCTGCAAGCCATCCCGGTGCTCGCCGTGGTCCCGCTGATCGGCCTCTGGTTCGGTTACGGCCTGACCGCCCGCACCATGGTCTGCGTACTGATCGCGGTGCACCCGATCATCGCCATGACACTCTTCGGCATTCAATCCGTCGACGGCAATCTGCGCGAACTCTTCACCCTCGGGCGCGCGAATCGACTGCGCCGCTTGATATCCCTGGAACTCCCCGCCGCCCTGCCATCCATCATGACCAGCCTGCGCACCGCCGCCGGACTCGCCGTCACCGGCGCGGTCATCGGCGACATGTTCTTCGCCAAGGGCAAACCCGGTATCGGCACCCTGCTCGACACCTATCGCGCCCGGCTGCAATCGGAGGATCTGCTCGCCGCGCTGCTGCTGGCCGCACTCTTCGGTGTCGCGGTATTCGCCCTGTTCACCGCCATCCAGCGGCTGACCGTCGGCCGCTGGCACGCCTCCGGGCGCTGAATCGCCCTCGCCCCCTTCCTCTCCTCTATCAACAGCCTGTGGAGAACTCATGCACAACTCCCTGCGCCGACTCGGCACCACCGCCCTCGCCGCCGCCGTAATCATCACCGCCGCAGCCTGTTCCAGCTCCGACGAGGACTCGGCGGCGGTACAACTCCCCGCCGCGCCCGCCGAACAACAACTCGCCGGTGCCTGCCCCGCCACCGTGGTGGTGCAGTTGCAGTGGGAACCCGAAACCGATTCCGGCCCCATCTTCGGCCTGCTCGGACCGGGCTACCGCGTCGATTCCGATAACAACAAGGTGGTCGGACCGCTGGTCGTCGACGGTAAGGACACCGGCGTCAAACTGGAGATCCGCGCCGGCGGACCGGCCATCGGCTTCCAGACCGTGCCCTCGCAGATGTACGTGGACTCCTCGATCACCCTGGGCCTGAGCCATTCCGAGCACGCCATCGCCGCCGCGGACAAACAACCCATCGTCGCGGTCACCACCCTGCTGCGCGGCAGCCCGCAGATGCTGATGTGGGATCCCAAAACCCATCCGGACTGGCACGGCATCGCCGATATGGGCAAAGCCGGTGTGCCCGTGGTGGTTTCCCAGGGTCAGCTGTATCCCGACTGGCTGGTCTCGCGCGGCCTGCTGCGCGCCGACCAGATCGACAACTCCTTCGACAACGGCCCCTCCCGCTTCGTCGCCGATCCCCGCATCGCCCAGCAGGGCTTCGCCAACTCCGAACCGTACGTGTACGAGCACGAGGTGCAGGCGTGGAACAAGCCGATCGCCTACCAACTGCTGCGCGATACCGGCTATGAGGGCTACGCCCGCACGGTCAACGTCCGCAAGGACAAACTGAACGAGCTGCGCCCCTGCCTGCAGAAGCTGGTGCCCATGATCCAAAGGGCCACAGCGCAATTCCGCGCCGACCCGTCGCACGTGAACGATCTCGTCGTCGACGTGGTCGCCAAGAGCGCCAACTTCACCCCGTACAGCGCGGGCCAGGCCGCCTTCGGCTCCAAGGCCCTGATCGACAACGGCCTCATCGGCAATGACACCGACGGTGTGCTCGGCAGCTTCGACGAGGCCCGGGTACAGCGCCTCATCGACCAATTCGCCCCCATCCTGCGCAAGGGCGGCTCCACCGTCCCCGCCGGACTCACCGCCCGCGATCTGGTCGACAAAGAGTTCCTCGACACCACCGTCACCGCGAGCTGACCGAAACCCGCTACCGGACAAGGAATCCCATGAGCAACGACACCGCAGAAATCGCCCGCGAGAAGCAGATGGGCGGACTCGGCGCGGAAGCTGCCCGGGCGATCGCCGTCATCGACCTCATCGATTTCGAGGACCGCCGCGCCGAGATCACCGAACAACTGTGGACCGCCGCCACCGAGATCGGCTTCTTCCAGCTCTCCGGCCACGGCATCCCGCAGGAACAGATCGACGCCGTATTCGCGCTCACCGCGGGCTTTTTCGAACTGCCCGAACCGGTGAAAGCCCAGTATCCACTGGTCAAAGCCGATAACGCCGGATGGGAGAGCCTGAGCCAGGTGCGGCCCTCCATCGGTGTCCCCGATCAGAAGGAGTCGTACCAGATCACCCGGCCGCATATGACCGGACGCTGGCCCAGCGAAGCCGAACTGGCCGGATTCAGCGCCGCCATACTGGATTTCGAGAACCGGTGCTGGCAAGTCGCCATGCGGGTGCTGTCCTGCTTCGCCGACCGGCTCGGCCTGCCCCGCGAACACTTCACCGCCGCACACGATCCCGGCTCCGAGCACTACCAATCCACGCTGCGGCTGCTGCACTACTTCGCCGTGCCGCCCGAGCTGCGCGATGTCCCCGGCCGCTGGCGGGCCGGCGCGCACACCGACTTCGACTGCCTCACACTGCTTTTCCAGCGCGATGGGCAAGGCGGTCTGCAGGTCTGCCCCGGCAAGGAGATGGACGCGCAGCAGTGGACCTCCATCACCCCGTCCTCGGCGCTCATCACCTGCAATATCGGTGACATGCTCACCCGCTGGAGCGATGACCTGCTGCCCTCGAACTTCCACCGCGTGCGCAGTCCCGGCGCGGACGAATACCAGGGCGAGCGCTACAGCATCGCCTACTTCGCCCAGGCCGACCGCGACGCCATAATCCAAGGCCCGCAGGGCGTCTACCCGCCCGTCACCGCCGCCGACTTCCTCGCCGAGCGGGTGCGCGCCAACTACCGGCCGCAAGGGTAATTTCGTACCGAATCAGGAAAGGACGGCCATGACCGAACCGGACAGCGAGCTACTCGGCCCCTCGGTACACCGGCAACTCCGCCAGCTCGTCCTGTCCGGTGAACTGGAACCGGGCGCGCCGCTGAGCGTGCTCGCCCTGTCCACCCGCCTCGGGGTGAGCCGCAGCCCGGTGCGCGAAGCCGTTCAGCAACTCATCTACGAGGGTCTGGCCGTGAACGTCCCGCACGCGGGCGCTCGGGTCGCGGTCGTCGACGACGGCCAGATCCGCGATGTCCTCGAGGTGCGCGCGGTGCTGGACGGCCTCGCGGCGGCGGGCGCGGCCACCCGCGTCACCGAATTCGATCTCGGCAAACTCAGCACCATGCTCACCGGGCAGGAGGCCAACCTCCGCGATAACGCCGACCCCGCCCGCGACGCCACCCTCGACCTGGAATTCCACACCTTCATCCGCGACCGCTCCGGAAACCGCACGCTCGCCGACGAACTCGCCCGCCTCGAAGCCCAGGCCCACCTCTACCGCGGCGACCTGTGGACACACCCCCGCAACCGCCGCACGGCCCTGCGCGAACACCGCCGCATCCTCGAAGCCCTCGAATCCGGCGACCCCCGCGAAGCCCGCACCGCCGCCGAAGCCCACGTCTGCGGCCTGATAACCCGCATGACCCGGCTCTGAGCGTCCCCCCGTCATCCCGGCATGCTCTTGGCCGGGATCCACACCTCGCTAGTGCGAATTGCGGTACGCCGGAGCCTTACTCGATCCGGACGGGGCCAGCGTGCGCAACAGCGGCAGCGTGCGCTGGGTGACCACCGTCGACAACACGATCACACTGTGCGACCGCGAAATGGACGTGCTGCGATCGATGCTCAGCAGCACGCTCTGCAATCCGGCATGCGAATCCGCGCCGATCCGGCACAGCACATCGCTGGACCCGGTGGTGGCGTACGCCTCCAGCACACCGGGGATGGCCTCCAGATCCGCCGCCACCGCCTCCAGCGCGCCCTGCGCGATCTCCAGCGTCACGAACGCCTGTACATCGAAACCCGCTGCGGTGACATCGATCTGGGGA
This sequence comes from Nocardia sp. NPDC056000, assembly GCF_042269265.1. Taxonomy (NCBI): domain Bacteria; kingdom Bacillati; phylum Actinomycetota; class Actinomycetes; order Mycobacteriales; family Nocardiaceae; genus Nocardia; species Nocardia sp. NPDC056000. The sequence goes on from NZ_JBHJXS010000008.1 coordinate 266,669, forward strand.
TCATAGGAGGCGATCACACCCGCCTCCTCCATGCGCGCTATGCGTGATTGCACCGTCGCGCGCGCGACCCGGGTGCGCCGGGACAGCTCGAGAATCCCAGCCTTCTGGTACTCGTGCATGGCGGTCAGAATGGCCAGGTCCAATTCGTCCAGCTTGGCCGGAGTGCGTGCCATGGCGGGACCTCCGCTTCAGGGGTGTCGAGGTATTCAAATTGTCCAGCACGAGGCCCGAGATGGTGGCGTAATCCGCCAGGGTGTCTACTCGAACTCGCCGATATTGCTCAGCTGACCCCCGTGACGATTTGCTGGACACATGAGCATCGAGGTTGCTGCACAGCGGCTCGCCGAGACAGAGTCCGATGATCTCCGCCAACTGGTCGGGCTGATCGATCACGACGCGGCCGCCGACCCCTTCCCCGTCATCGGCTGGGACGCGCTGGTCTGGACGGTCGGCAACGCCACCCAGACCGCGCACTTCCTGGAATCCGCCTTCGGCATGCGCCTGGAGGCCTACTCCGGCCCCGAAACCGGAAACCGCGACCACAAGGCCTTCGTATTACGAAGCGGCGGAGCACGTTTCGTGGTGCGCGGCGCGGTAGACCCGGACAGCCCGCTCATCGCCCACCACGACCGGCACGGCGACGGCGTCACCGATATCGCTCTCGAGGTCCCCGACGTGGACCGCTGCATCGCCCGGGCCCGCGAACAGGGCGCGACCGTCCTGATCGAACCGCACGACGACACCGACGAATTCGGCACCGTCCGCTCCGCCGCCATCGCCACCTACGGTGACACCCGGCACACCCTCATCGACCGCTCCCGCTACGACGGCCCCTATCTCCCCGGCTTCATCGCGCGCCGTTCGAATTTCGAGCCCCGCCCGGGGGCACCGAAGCGCGTCTTCCAGGCCATCGACCACGTGGTCGGCAATGTGGAACTCGGGCAGATGGACGAATGGGTCGAGTTCTACCGCCGCGTCATGGGATTCGAGAACATGGCCGAATTCGTCGGCGACGATATCGCCACCGAATACTCCGCGCTCATGAGCAAGGTGGTCGCCAATGGCAATCACCGCGTCAAATTCCCGCTCAACGAACCGGCCGTGAGCCGCAAGCGTTCCCAGATCGACGAATACCTGGAGTTCTATCGCGGCCCCGGCGTCCAGCACATCGCGCTCGCCACCGGTGACATCCTCACCGCCGTCGACACCCTGCGCCGCGAGGGCGTCGAATTCCTGGACACCCCCGACACCTATTACGAAGACGCCGAACTCCGTTCGCGCATCGGCCACGTCCGCGCCCCCGTCGCGGAACTGCAGAGCCGCGGCATCCTGGTCGACCGCGACGAGGACGGCTATCTCCTGCAGATCTTCTGCAAGCCCATCACCGACCGCCCCACCGTCTTCTTCGAACTCATCGAACGGCACGGTTCCCTCGGCTTCGGCAAGGGCAATTTCAAGGCCCTCTTCCAAGCCATCGAACGCGAGCAGGAGGCCCGCGGAAACCTGTGAGGTTCGCGACCGGAAAGCCCTGAGCTGCATGGCGACCGCGTGGCGAGCCGCTCCGCCGAGCGGCTCGCGCCGAACCCAGTAGAGTTCACGCCATGCGGATGACGTCGGCGATCGTCACGGGGCTGAGCCTCGCGTTGCTGCTGTCGGCGTGTGGGGGAAGCGGCGATTCGGACACTCCCAGCGGACCTTTGCGACCACCCCCGAAGGTGGCCACGCTGGGTCCGTTCGTGGGCGAATGCGGCCACCTCACCGACGACGAAGTACGCGATATCGGCGGTTTGGGCACCGTGTCCTCGGTCTTCAAGAACGCGGTCGGCTGCAATTGGCAGGCCGCCGGAATGACCTCGGCGAGCGTCACCTTCGCCTCCTACCGCGGCAGCCCCATCGATCGCGAGAAGGCGTGGGTGGCCAGCGTCGGCCGCAATCCGCAGACCATCGACGTCGGCGGTAAGAAGGGCTTCCAGGCCCTGGACCCGCGCGGCAGCGTCTGCGATCTGGCGGTCCAGCTCGATGACGACTTCTTCGAATGGTCCATGTCCTACGGCGTCTTCGGTGCGGGCAATCTGGGCAATCCGTGCGACCGCACCCACAAGATGGCCGAACTGACCGTGCAGCGGCTCGGATGAGGGGGAGTACGGGCATGCGGCGAACCCGGGGCGCGGCGCTGCTCGCGGTGCTGGCCCTGACCACCGTGGTCGCCGGTTGCGGCAACACCGTGCCCGGCACCGCGCTCCCCGCGGGCGGGACCACGAGCACCGGCGGCGGCAAGATCAACACCAATTTCGACAAGCTGCTGCGCGAATGCGAGGTCGTCTCCAATGACGACATCGCAAAGACCGTCGGCGAGGGCACCTATGCCAACCCGTCCTTCAACGGCGCGGTCTGCATGTGGGATCTGTCCGGCGGCACGGCGGGCAGCGGCATGGTGACCCTCAGCTGGTATGAGGAGGGTTCGCTCGCGAACGAGAAGTCCAATAACGACCGGCTCGGATATGTGACCAATGACATAACCGTGCAGGGCCGTCGCTCACTGGAGACCCATCGCCCCAATGACCCGGATTCCTGCGGTGTCAGCGCGCCCGCGGCCGACACCGGGATCGTCGGCTGGTGGGTGAACTATCGGGCCGGTTCCAGTCACGGCGATCCGTGCGAAGCGGCCCGCAAGCTGGTGGAGTTGACCCTCAATCTCGCGCGATAGCCCCTTTACCAGCCCCGGTGCGGGGACCCCTTTTTGCCCCCTTGAAAGCGTGCGGGTATCGTGGACCGCTGTGCCCGGAAGCATTCGGGCAGGTTTGTGCGCAGTACGTAGGCCAGCGAGAGCGGCTGACCGTTCCAGCGTGCCCGGATTCCGGGAAACGCGCTGCGCATGACACGCCCGACCTCGTGGCAAGGAAATGCCGTGGGAACTGGGCGGAAAGCTCGAATGACCAAGACATGAAGTTCCAGACACCTGGTTACTAATAAGGAAAGCCGGTCTATGCCAACCATCAACCAGCTGGTCCGCAAGGGTCGTCGCGACAAGGTCTCCAAGACCAAGACCGCGGCCCTGAAGGGGAGCCCGCAGCGTCGTGGCGTGTGCACCCGCGTGTACACCACGACCCCGAAGAAGCCGAACTCCGCGCTGCGTAAGGTCGCGCGTGTTCGCCTGACCAGCGCGGTCGAGGTCACGGCGTACATCCCCGGCGAAGGCCACAACCTGCAGGAGCACTCGATGGTGCTCGTTCGCGGCGGTCGTGTGAAGGACCTCCCGGGTGTGCGCTACAAGATCATCCGCGGTTCGCTCGACACCCAGGGTGTGAAGAACCGCAAGCAGGCTCGCAGCCGTTACGGCGCCAAGAAGGAGAAGAGCTGATATGCCACGCAAGGGCCCCGCACCCAAGCGTCCGCTGATCAACGACCCGGTCTACGGGTCCCCGCTGGTCACTCAGCTGGTCAACAAGATCCTGCTGGACGGCAAGAAGTCCACCGCCGAGCGCATCGTCTACGGCGCCCTCGAGCAGGCGCGCGAGAAGACCGGCACCGATCCGGTCGTCACCCTCAAGCGCGCGCTGGACAACGTCAAGCCCGCCCTCGAGGTGAAGCCCCGCCGCGTCGGTGGCGCCACCTACCAGGTGCCGATCGAGGTCCGTCCGGGCCGCGCGAACACCCTGGCGCTGCGCTGGCTGGTCAACTACTCGCGCGCACGTCGTGAGAAGACCATGGTCGAGCGTCTGGCCAACGAACTGCTGGATGCCAGCAATGGTCTGGGCGCTTCGGTGAAGCGTCGCGAGGACACCCACAAGATGGCCGAGTCCAACCGGGCGTTCGCGCACTACCGCTGGTGATTGGACGCCCGGCCCGTCCCCTTCCGGGGATGGGCCGGGAGTCGAGTCACAGTCCGGCGCCGCGGTCGAGTCACCTGTTCACAGGGCACTCACCTGCTGCGCCGGGCGTTGACACAGTGATGACCGCTGGAGAAGCCAGGGTCGTTCCCGAAGTTCCCAACTAGCTACGAGCGGGGAAGATTTCCGTGGCACAGGAAGTGCTCACAGACCTGAACAAGGTCCGCAACATCGGCATCATGGCCCACATCGATGCGGGTAAAACGACCACGACCGAACGCATCCTCTTCTACACCGGCATCACGTACAAGATCGGTGAAGTTCACGATGGCGCCGCCACCATGGACTGGATGGCGCAGGAGCAGGAACGCGGCATCACGATTACGTCGGCCGCGACGACCTGTTACTGGAACAACAACCAGATCAACATCATCGACACCCCCGGGCACGTCGACTTCACCGTCGAGGTGGAGCGTTCGCTCCGCGTCCTCGACGGCGCCGTCGCCGTCTTCGACGGTAAAGAGGGCGTCGAGCCGCAGTCCGAGCAGGTGTGGCGTCAGGCCGACAAGTACGACGTGCCGCGTATCTGCTTCGTCAACAAGATGGACAAGCTCGGTGCGGACTTCTACTTCACCGTGCAGACCATCAAGGACCGCCTGGGCGCGCGCCCGCTGGTGATCCAGCTCCCGATCGGCGCCGAGGATACCTTCGAGGGCATCGTCGACCTGGTCGAGAACAACGCCAAGGTGTGGCGCGGCGACACCAAGCTCGGTGAGGCCTACGAGGTCGTCGAGATCCCGGCCGACCTCAAGGAGCGCGCCGAGCAGTACCGCCAGGAGCTGCTCGAGACCGTCGCCGAGTCGGACGAGGCGCTGCTGGAGAAGTTCTTCGGTGGCGAAGAGCTCTCGATCGAAGAGGTCAAGGGCGCCATCCGCAAGATGACCGTGGCCTCCGAGCTGTACCCGGTGCTGTGTGGTTCGGCGTTCAAGAACAAGGGCGTTCAGCCCATGCTCGACGCCGTCGTCGACTACCTGCCGACCCCGCTGGACGTCGAGTCCGTGCAGGGCCACGTGCCGGGCAAGGAAGACGAAGTCCTCACCCGCAAGCCGTCCGTCGACGAGCCGTTCGCGGCGCTGGCGTTCAAGATCGCCACGCACCCGTTCTTCGGCAAGCTGACCTACGTGCGCGTGTACTCCGGCCGGGTCGACTCCGGTGCCCAGGTCATCAACGCGACCAAGGGCAAGAAGGAGCGTCTGGGCAAGCTGTTCCAGATGCACTCCAACAAGGAGAACCCGGTTCCCGAGGGCGTCGCCGGCCACATCTACGCGGTCATCGGCCTCAAGGACACCACCACCGGTGACACCCTGTGCGATCCGCAGAACCAGATCGTGCTGGAGTCCATGACCTTCCCGGACCCGGTTATCCAGGTCGCGATCGAGCCGAAGACCAAGGCCGATCAGGAGAAGCTCGGCGGCGCGATCCAGAAGTTCGCCGAAGAGGACCCCACCTTCAATGTGAAGCTGGATCAGGAGACCGGCCAGACCATCATCGGTGGTATGGGCGAGCTCCAGCTCGACATCTACGTGGACCGCATGAAGCGCGAGTTCAAGGTCGAGGCGAACATCGGTAAGCCGCAGGTCGCGTACCGCGAGACCATCACCAAGACGGTCGAGAAGCACGAGTACACCCACAAGAAGCAGACCGGTGGCTCGGGCCAGTTCGCCCGCGTGATCATCGCTCTGGCCCCGCTGGTCGATGCCGAGGACGGCGCGACCTACGAGTTCCAGAACAAGGTCACGGGTGGTCGCGTTCCGCGCGAGTACATCCCTTCGGTGGATGCCGGCATCCAGGACGCCATGCAGTACGGCGTGCTGGCGGGCTTCCCGCTGGTGAACGTGAGCGCGTCGCTGCTCGATGGCGCCTACCACGAGGTCGACTCCTCGGAAATGGCGTTCAAGATCGCCGGTTCCGCGGCCCTCAAGGAAGCGGCCCGCAAGGCCGGTCCGGTGATCCTCGAGCCGCTGATGGCGGTCGAGGTCATCACGCCCGAGGATTACATGGGCGAAGTGATCGGCGACCTGAACTCTCGCCGTGGCCAGATCCAGGCCATGGAGGAGCGCAGTGGTGCCCGTGTCGTCAAGGCGCTGGTTCCGCTTTCGGAGATGTTCGGCTACATCGGTGACCTGCGGTCCAAGACCCAGGGCCGGGCCAACTTCTCCATGGTGTTCAATTCGTACGCAGAGGTTCCGGCCAATGTGTCGAAGGAGATCATCGCCAAGGCGACCGGCGAATAGCCTCCGGTTTCCTGATCGACCCCCAGTTATTCAAACCTGCACTGCTGCAAAAAAAGCACGCACTAACTAGTCCAGGAGGACCACAGTGGCGAAGGCGAAGTTCGAGCGGACGAAGCCCCACGTCAACATCGGCACCATTGGTCACGTCGACCACGGCAAGACCACGCTGACCGCGGCGATCACCAAGGTGCTGGCTGACAAGTACCCGGACCTGAACGCGGCGTTCGCGTTCGACCAGATCGACAAGGCGCCGGAGGAGAAGGCTCGTGGTATCACGATCAACATCTCCCACGTCGAGTACCAGACCGAGAAGCGCCACTACGCCCACGTAGACGCCCCCGGCCACGCCGACTACATCAAGAACATGATCACCGGTGCCGCGCAGATGGACGGCGCGATCCTGGTCGTGGCCGCCACCGACGGCCCGATGCCGCAGACTCGCGAGCACGTGCTGCTCGCCCGTCAGGTCGGCGTGCCCTACATCCTGGTCGCGCTGAACAAGTCGGACATGGTCGACGACGAGGAAATCCTCGAGCTCGTCGAGATGGAGGTCCGCGAACTGCTGGCCGCTCAGGAGTTCGACGAGGATGCGCCGGTCGTGCGCGTCTCCGGTCTGAAGGCGCTCGAGGGCGACCCGAAGTGGGCCGAGTCCATCGTCGAGCTGATGAACGCCGTCGACGAGTCGATCCCGGACCCGGTCCGTGAGACCGACAAGCCCTTCCTGATGCCGATCGAGGACGTCTTCACGATCACCGGTCGTGGCACCGTCGTCACCGGTCGTATCGAGCGTGGCATCGTGAACGTGAACGAGGAAGTCGAGATCGTCGGCATCCGCGAGAAGACCACGAAGACCACCATCACCGGCATCGAGATGTTCCGCAAGCTGCTCGACAACGGCCAGGCGGGCGACAACGTCGGTCTGCTGGTTCGTGGCATCAAGCGTGAAGATGTCGAGCGCGGCCAGGTCGTCGTGAAGCCGGGCACCACCACTCCGCACACGGAGTTCGAGGGCCAGGCGTACATCCTGTCGAAGGACGAGGGCGGCCGCCACACCCCGTTCTTCAACAACTACCGCCCGCAGTTCTACTTCCGTACCACGGACGTGACCGGCGTCGTTACCCTCCCCGAGGGCACCGAGATGGTCATGCCCGGCGACAACACCGAGATGAGCGTCAAGCTGATCCAGCCGGTCGCCATGGACGAGGGCCTGCGTTTCGCGATCCGTGAGGGTGGCCGCACCGTCGGTGCCGGTCGCGTCACCAAGATCATCAAGTGATTTAGTTTCCTGAATCGCTGAGAAGGGCCGTTCCCCTTGGGGAGCGGCCCTTTTCGCTGTCTGAAAGACTTTCCCGGTGCGCTCTCCGCTGACTCTCGCCGCCGCTCAGATCCCCTGCGTTCCCATCGATATCGAGCAGAACGTGGCCGCGCACGCGGCCGTGCTGGCCGATGCCGCGGCGGCGGGCGCGCGGGTGGTGCTGTTCACCGAGCTGTCGCTGACCGGCTACGAGCTGGAATCGATCGCCACCCGGCTTCCGGAACTCGCTGTGCGCGAAGATGATTCGCGATTGCAGCCGCTGCGCGCGGCCTGCGCGCGGTATGGCGTGTACGCCATCGTCGGCGGAATACTCGCGGTCGAGAATGGATATACCCTGTCCGCCTTGGTATTCGATGATCGCGGCGAGCTGGCCGCCACCTACGCCAAGCGGCATCTACACGGCATAGAAGCCGAAATATTCACTCCCGGAACCGATTTCACGGTGCTGGAGGTCGACGGCCACCGTCTCGGCCTGGCCATCTGCGCGGATGTGAATTATCCCGAACACGCGGCGGGAGTGGTGGCCGCGGGTGCGGAGATCTATCTGGCGGGCGCGCTCTACCTGTCCGGCAAGGAAATCCGCCGGGATGGCCATATGAGTGCGCGAGCCGTCGAAAACAATTGCTGGACAGTTCTTTCCGCGTACACGGGTGAGTTCGAGGGTAATCGCACCACCGGTGGCAGCGGTATCTGGTCGCCGGACGGCATGCTGTTCGCCCGTGCGGATCCGGGCGCGGATCTGGTGGTCGCGACGCTGGGGGTTCAGTCCCCGGCGGGTTCGTCCCGGCCGTAGATGGGGTCGCCGTTATCGTCGACCCAGTCCGATATCGCCGTCCCCGAGATCATGCCGCCGGTGCCCGGCAGTATCGTCATCGGCCGGTTGTCGGCATAGGTTTCGGACATGCGAGCCGCCTCCGCCCGATTCTCGTCGGTGACCTCCGGCTCGGGGACGGCCGGGCGTTCTTCCTCTCGTCCTGCTGTGCTCATAGTGCAGACCTGCCCGAATCCGAGCAGGCCAAACGCCGATTCAGGCGGTGGGTACCGAACCGAGTCGTTGTGCGCCGAGCAGGCGGCCGGAGTCGAAGGCCGCCGCGGCGGCAGGCATGACGCCGGGGCGGTTGCTGGTGAGCACCCGGGTGACGGCGGTGCCCGCGGTGGGGCGGCCGAGCGCGTCCATACGCCGCAGGGTTTGGGCGGCAACGGCTTCGGCACTGTCGAAGACCCGGATGCCCGGCGGCAGCGCGGCCAGGATGGCGTCGATGACCAGGGGATAGTGCGTGCAGCCCAGCACGATGCCCTCGGTGTCGGCGGGGGTGCGTGCGGCGGCGCTGGTGATGGCCGCGGTGACGGCGGGCAGATCGCCGCGGTCGATGGCGTCGGCCAGTCCGTGGCAGGCGACCCCGGTGACCTCGGCCTCGCCCGCGAACCGGGCGATGAGGTCGGCCTGGTAGGCGCTGGCGGTGGTGGCGGCGGTCGCCCAGACGGCCACTTTCCGGCAGGCCGCGGCGGCGGGTTTGATGGCCGGGACGGTGCCGATGACCGGTACGCCGGGCCCGACTTCGGCGCGCAGCGGTTCCAGTGCGGTGACGCTGGCCGTATTGCAGGGCACCACAATGACTTCCGCGCCTTCGCGCAGGGAGGCGCGGGCGGTTTCGAGCACGCGGTCGATCACCCACGGCTCGGGTTTGGGTCCCCAGGGCGCGCCGTCGGGGTCCATTTGCAGCAGTAGATCGATATCGGGCCGCAGCTTGCGCAACCACGCCCCTGTGGGCAGCATCCCGAGTCCGGAATCGATGAGCGCGACGATCACACCTGCCACGGTAGTGAAGGGCTCCGGTCCCTCGCGAACCGCGGGTCCGGATTGCGGCTTTACCTGCGAGGTAATTGGGTTCGGCGCGGGGTGGTTCTAGCGTTCGAGGCGGTCGCCGTCGATTGGCGGCCGGTTCGAGCGAAGGAGTGCCTCATGTCCGCGTATGGGTTCGCGCATCTGCGGGTTCGGCGACCGCATCCGGAGATTCTGGAGTATCTGGAACGTATTCAGGACACCCTGGATCCGTTCGGCGGCCGGTTCGTCATTCACGGCGAGCCGGTGGAGGTGGTGGAGGGGGAGTGGCCGGGCAGCATGGTGCTGCTGGAGTTCCCGAGTATGGAACGGGCGCGGGCCTGGTACCGCTCGCCCGCGTATCAAGAGATCTTGCATTTGCGGTCGGATCACATCGACGGTGACCTTCTGTTGATCGAGGGCGTCGGCCCGGACTACGACCCGAGCGAGCGCGCCGCCAAGCTGCGCGCCCGCGCCTGATCGCGCCCGAGCTGTCGAATCGACCTCAGCCGACCGGGGTTTGGCGCGCGGCCGCGAGCTGCCCGCGCATCTTCATCACCTTGCCGGTCATGCCCGCGCCGACCACCGCGACCAGGGTGCCGTCTCGGAACAGATGGGCCAGGAATTTGCGGCCCTTGTCCTCCACGATCTGTACCTCGTCGGCGAGCGCGGGGGTGCCGAGCACCTGGATCTTGACGTCGTACTGATCGCTCCACACGTACGGAACCCGGACGGCGGCGGGCGGTTCGGCACCGAGCAGCGCGGCGGCCAGCAGCTGCGCCTGTTCGCCCGCATTGGTCCAGTGTTCGACGCGCCGGTTGCGCCCGGCTTCGTGCGCGCCGCGCCAGGCCGCCACATCGCCGACGGCCCAGACGCCGTCGACGCCGGTGTGCCCGTTCTCATCGGTGAGCACGCCGCCGCCCTCGGCGGGTGCGGCGAGCGGGATGCCGGAGTCGGCGAGCCATTCGGTGACGGGTACCGAGCCGACGCCGATGACGACGAGATCGGCGTCCACGACGCTGCCGTCGCCGAGTCGCACACCTGTCACGGCCGGTCGCGAATCATCCTGGCCCGCAGTGGATTCGGTGGTTATCAGCGCGTCGACACCGACGCCGCAGCGCACATCGACGCCCTCTTCGCGGTGCATGCGCGCCACCAGTTCACCGATCTCGGTGCCGAGCGCGGCAGCCAGGGGAGTGGCCTGCGGTTCCACCAGGGTCACGTCCACTCCGCGCGCCCGGAAGCTGGCGGTGAGTTCGCAGCCGATGAATCCCGCGCCCACGACGACCGCGTGCCGCGCGTCCGCCAGCTGTTCACGCAGTCCGGTGGCGTCGTCATGGGTGCGCAGTACGTGCACGCCGGCCGCGTCGGGGAAGCTGGGAATGCGCCGGGGCCGCAGTCCGGTGGCGATGACGAGCTGGTCGTAGCCGATGGTGTCGCCGTCGCCGAGCCGTACCCGCCGGGCGGTGGTGTCCACACCCGTGGCGGTGACTCCGAGGCGCAGGTCGATGCGGTTTTCGGTGAAGAATTCGGCGGGCCGCAGGGCGGTGTCGTCGATTTCGCCGCGGACGAACTGTTTGGACAGCGGGGGCCGGTCGTAGGGTGCGTGCGGTTCGTCGCCGAGCAGGGTCAGTTCCCCGTCGTAACCTGCGCGTCGCAACTCTTCGGCGGTTCGTAGTCCGGCCAGCCCGGCCCCGACAATTAGAACGTGTTCTACCGATTGCGACATGGTGCTCACCATATCGGTTCCGGAGGGGCCTTGACGCTGTGTCACGGGTCACATCCGATCAGGTGCTGAATCGTAGCCGGGAGTTTATTGATCGGGCGGTCAATCAGGACTAAACCGGAAAGTAGGACATATCCTCAGCCTTTAGGAGGCACCCCATGTTCACCGAGAGCCGCTCCCACGCGGTGACCGTTATCCTCGGCGCCGTCGCCGCCCTGTCGCCCCTGTGGGTCGGCCACAACGACAAGGCCCTGTGGTCCCTGGTCGTGCTGGGCGTGCTGATCGCCCTCACCGGTCTGGGCCTGATCGGCGATCTGCTCGGCGGTATCGCCGACTACGCGCTGCTGGTCCTGGGCGCACTGCTGTTCATCTCCCCCTGGGTGATGAGCTTCGATTCCTACAGCGGGGCCTCGTGGACCGCGTGGGTCGTCGGCGCGCTGAGCGTCGTGATGGCACTGTCGGCCATGCCCGCGGTGACGGGCCGTCTGCATCTGGGCGCCAGCCACTGATGCAGATGCGTCGACCGGGAGCGGGGCGCCGCCGGACCAGGAAGCTGGACGGCGACGCCCGTCAGCTCATTCTCGATGCCGCCGAAAAGCTTTTCGCGGCACAGGGATTTGATGCGACCCCGACCGCCGCGATCGCCGCGGCGGCCGGGGTTCCCAAGGGTTTGGTCTTCTATTACTTTCCGGCCAAGGACGCCATTCTGTCGGCGTTGATGGCCGAGCGGGTCCCGGCGCAGCCGATCGATGACATCGAATCATTGGTCGCCCCGGGCGATCCGGTGAAGAGCCTGGTGAATCTGGATGCGGCGCTGAATCTTCGGGATACCCGCTCCGGGGTGTTGCGGGTGATCATGTGGCGGGAGGCGGATACGCACCCGGACGTCCGGAAACAGTTGCGCCGCATGCGCGATCAGATGCTCGATATCACCGCGCGGGTATTGCAGGCGAGTGCGCCCGATCCGGTGCAGCCCACTACCCTGCGGGCGTGTGCGGCGGCCTTCGTCTCGGCCATGTTCGCGATCGCGAGCACTGATCGACTACATGCGCTGGACGGTCTGCCGCTGCCGACCTCGGACGAGATATTCACTGTCGCGCAGGTGGTCGCGGCCGGTATGGCGCAGCTCGGTTAACTCATTTGCTGGTGTGTCGCTGAAGCATCTGAAACGTTTCGCTGTGACACTCGATGTGGGGCAGAAAATGCACCACGACGAGGTAAATCATGGTGGAGGTGCGGATGCGGTCCGGATGGTTGCTACGCAAGGTCATGCTCGTGGGGGCGGTCCTGGTGAGCGTGATCATCGCCGCCCCGGCCGCCACGGCGGAACCCGTATACCCCAGACCGGATCCGGACCCGTTCTACGCGCAGCCCGCCGATCTGGCGCGGCACGATCCCGGCGATGTGCTGGATTCGCGCATCATGCCGCCGCTGCCGTTCTTTCCGGACACCACCGTCACGGTGATCAAATTCCGTTCCACGAATTCGCGGGGCGCGCCGATTGCCGCGATCACCACCGTGCTGACTCCGCGCGAACATCGCCCGGATGGTCCGCTGCTGTCGTATCAGCACATCATCAATGGCCTGGGCAGCCAGTGCGCGGTATCGAAGGTGCTGTACACCTCGGACCCGAATCTGTTCGTCAAGGAATCGGTCGCTTTGAATGTGGCGCTGCGGCGTGGCTGGTCGGTGGCGCTGCCGGATCATCTGGGCCCGAATTTCGCCTATGGCGCGGCCAAATTGGGTGGTCAGATCACCCTGGACGGTATTCGCGCGGCCCAGCGGCTGCCGCAGTTGGCGGTGGCGAACAGTCCGGTGGCGATGGCCGGTTATTCCGGCGGCGGGATGGCGACCGCGTGGGCGGCCGCGCTGGCCCCGTCGTACGCGCCGGATCTGCGCATCGCGGGCGCGGCCACCGGCGGTGTGCCCATGAATATGCTGAAGATGGTGAATTCGCTGGGCTGGCAACCGCATCCGGCCTTCGGTCTGGCGATGGCGGCGGCTATCGGCCTGGAGCGCGAGTATCCGGATCGGCTGCCCATCAGCACCCAGATGAATCGTCAGGGTCTGGCGGCGCGCGATGCCATGGCCAATGGCTGCACGAATGAGATCATGGCCGTCGGGGCCGGTCACAGTGCTCGCGAATTCGCCGCCAGTACGTCGATGATCGATGATCCGGGCGTCCAGGACGTACTGCGCGAGAACAGTCTGGAGCTGTTCGACGGGGTGCCGAATATGCCGGTGTTCGAATGGCATTCGCCGAGTGATCCGCTGATTCCGGTGGATGCCATAGTCAATACCGATCGACGCTATTGTGCGGCGGGGGTGCGGCTGCAAATGGATGTGAACGCCTCGCCCGAGCACCTGTCCGCCGCGGTGTTCGGGGTGCCGTCGGCGCTGGCCTGGGTGGATGCGCGGTTGCGGGGTGAGCCCGCACCGTCGAACTGCTGATATACCGTCAATCCCCCAATACTGTTGCTCGTGAATCGCTTTCGCCGCGGCCCGACTCGCATGGGCCACGGTGGAGCGGTAAGAATGTCGCCCATGGATGCCGATTTCACCAACGGCTCGAGTTCTTCGCGGAACTCGCGTCAGGAGAACTACCGCCTCACCAATCCGAATGGCGCCGATTCGAACGGTTACGGCTCTCCGGCGCTGACCGGCGTCGATACCGGCTCCCACGCCACCCTCGGGCGCACCGCCCTGGACCAGCCGGAACAGCCGGTGCAGTGGTCATCGCCGATGACCCGCCGCACCGCCGAATCGGATCCGCCGCAGCGGCGTTCGGTCCAGGATTTCGCGTCGACCCCGCGCCTGTCGACGCCGGAGGTGGATACGCCCGCGCGTCGCTCGGTGCAGGATTTCGATGCCGCGCCCAACTTCACGGCGGATTTCCCCCCGGCCACCAATGGGCACGCGATCACCGAAGCGGATTCGCGTCGCGCGTCCCAGGATCTGGAATCCTCGCGCCGCGCCGCACAGGATTTGGAGGCGTCGCTGCGCCGTGCGGCGGAGCTCGAGGCGGCGGTGCGGCGTGCGGCCGCCGAATCCGATTCCGCCCCGCAGGCTCTCGCGGAGCCCGAACCCGGGTCGCGGCGTGCGATTCCGGAGCCGGAGCTCGCCTCCTGGCGTGCCACGCCCGAGCCCGAACTCGCGTCTTGGCGTGCGATTCCGGAGCCGGAACCCGCCTCCCGGCGCACCGCTCCGGAGCCCGATCTCCCGTCCCGGCGTGCGGCTCCGGAACCCGACCTGCCGTCTCGGCGTGCGGCCCCGGAACCCGAACTCGCATCCCAGCATTCGGCCGCGGACGTGGGCTCCTCGCACCGCGCGGTCGCCGAGGTCGACGCGCCCGCACGCCGTGCCGCCCCGGAGGTGAACACCCCCGCCGGTCATGCCGCGCCGGAGTCGAACGGGATCTCGCGCCGGGCGGAGCGGTCGAACGTCTCGTCGGGCCGCCGTGCCGCCCCGGAACCCGAACTGCCGCAGCCGGTTCCGAACGCCGATGGTGAGCGTGCCCGGCAGTTCCGCGCCGAGGACGCCCCCAATATCGATCTGCACCACATCATGGGCCTGCTGGTCGCCAGCCATGACCTGGAGGTGGCGGCGCAGGCGGCGGAGTCCGGTGCCGGTTCGGTCGCTGATTTGGCCGAGGCAGCACGCCGCACGCGCACGGCTGCGGTGGATTTGGTGGCGGCCTGGTACGGCGGCCCGGATCATATGCGCCGATTCGGCGAGGTGCTGTTACAGGCCGCGGCTGAAACCGCTTGATATCGCGCATCGTCCGGTGCGCTCCCGAATTCGGGAGCAGGGACCCGATGATGCCGGTTGACGATTTACCGCTCCGGCGTGGAGCGGAGTTGGTGTCGGTGCCCTGCCCGATCATGGTGGGGTGACTGGTGAATTGACCGCGGCGGCGGTGCAGGGGGAATTGTCGAAGGTCGCCGATGCGGGGGACGCCGTGCATCTGCGGCGCTTCTTCAAAACCGGGCCGGGTGAGTACGGCGCGGGGGATGTGTTCATCGGGGTGCGGGTGCCCAAGACGCGGGCGGTGGTGAAACCGTTCGCGGGTATGCCGCTTTCGGAGATCGATCTATTGCTCGACAGTGCGGTGCATGAGCATCGGCTGGCGGGTCTGATCATTCTGAATGGGGAGATGGCGCGGGCCACGCGCACCAGGGGTGCGGATGTGGCGGCGCAGCAGCGGATCACCGATCTGTATTTGGCGGCGGTGCGTCGTGGCCGGGTGAACAACTGGGATCTGGTGGACGCTTCGGCGGAGTTCGTGCTGGGCCCGTGGTTGCTGGCGCGCCCGCGCGATGTGCTGTTCGAGTTGGCGGCCGCGGATTCGCTCTGGGAGCGGCGGGTGGCTTTGCTGACGACTTTCGCGTTCATCAAGGCGGGGGATACCGGTACCACGCTGGAACTGTGTGAGCGATTCCTCGAGGACAAACGCGATCTGATTCAGAAGGCGGTGGGCTGGATGCTGCGCGAAATCGGTAAGCGGGTGGATCGCGCGATTCTCACCGGATTTCTCGACGCGCACGCCCCAGCTATGGGCCGGACAGCTTTGAGCTACGCCACAGAACACCTGACTTCGGAGCAGCGGGCGCACTATCGATCCCTGCGCTGAGCGGGGGAATCGGTGGAACGCGTGACAGTCACGCCCACCGTGCAATCCATCTGTTCATCTTCAGTTAAGTTTACGTTAACCTAGCGCAATCATTCTGTGACTTACCAAGAACAGACCGCGCGTCCGGTTATAGCCGGACGTACTCGACCTTCATGCGGAATCCTCCGCGATCCGAGACGCCTCCGGCGGCGGTGTTCACCACATAAGTCAGCAGGTCATCAGAATGCGAAAACTGTTTCCCCTAGCCGTACTCGCCGCGCTCGCGGTGGTGCCCGTCCAGGCGCATGCCGATGTCCCCGGCGTCCCGGCGGAGCTGCAGCAGCCCGTCGAGCAGGCTCAGCAGTTCGCTCGCACGCTGCCGGCGCCGCAGCAGGATCAGATCCGCCAGTTCACCCAGACGCTGCCCGCGCCGTACACCGAGCTGCTGCCGCCGACCTTCACCGATGATCTGGACGGCTGGATCAAGAACGCCCTCTACGTGATGGGCAAGAACAACATCCCGGGCGATTACGACAGCATCTTCCGGAACATCATCCGCGAGTCCGGCGGCAACCCGCGCGCCATCAACCTCTACGACTCGAACGCGGCGGCGGGCATCCCCTCCAAGGGCCTGCTCCAGGTCATCGACCCCACCTTCCAGGCGTACCACGTCGAAGGCACCTCCTGGGATATCTACGACCCGGTCGCCAACATCACCGCCGCCTGCAACTACGCGGCCCACCGCTACGGCACCATCGCCAACGTCTTCTCGGCCTACTGAGGCTGTCTCCCAACGAAATTGGCCGCCGCGTCACTGACGCGGCGGCCAATTCCGAGAATTGGGTAGCTAGAACTGGATCTTCAGGCGATCCGTCGTCGGCCGCGCCTGGCAGCCGAGGATGTAGCCGTTGGCGATGTCCTCGGGATCCAGGATCTCCGCGTTCTCCATCTCGACCGAGCCCTCCACGACGGTGCAGGCGCACGAGCCGCATTCGCCCTCGAGGCAGGAGTAGGGCACGTCCAAGCCCTTGGAGAGCATGATGTCGACCAGCGTCTGACTGCGGGGCCAGGTGAGTTCGTGTGTCTCCCCGTCGAGTTCGACCTCGACGGTCGCCGCGTCGGCGGCTTCCTCTTCGCTGATCTCGCTGGGCGCGACATCGGCGAACGGATCGCCGGAGAGCGAGTTGAACACCTCGGCGTGAGTCCGGTTGCGCGGCATCTCGTTCTGCGCGAGCGCGTCGTGCACCCGATCCATGAACGGCTTGGGCCCGCACATGAACGCCTCGTACCCGGCGTAGGGCGCGGTGAGGGTGGCGAGCGCGTCGGCGGTCGGCAGCCCCTGTAGATGCTCCAGCCAGTGGATGACCACGAGCCGCTGCGGATGCTTGTCCGCGAGTTCGCGGAGCTCCGAGGCGAAGATGACCGATTCGTGGTCCCGGTTGGCGTACACGACCACGATGCGCCCGTTGCCGCGCGCGAGCCCGGACTTGAGGATCGACATCACCGGGGTGATGCCGGAGCCCGCCGCGAACAGCAGCAGATCCTCGTCGAGGTTCTTGGGCGTGAAAACGCCGGAGGGCGGCAGTACTTCGATCTCGCTGCCCGCGACGAGGTTGTCGCACACCCAGTTCGAGGCGTAGCCGTCGACGGTGCGCTTGACGGTCACCTTGGGCTGGTCGTCGGTGTGGGGTGAGCTGGCGAGCGAGTAGCAGCGCGCGACGGACCCGGTGAGGTCGCTGGGAATGCGCAGGGTCAGGAATTGGCCCGGCTGGTAGGCGAAGCGTTCGCGCATATCCTCGGGGACGTCGAATACCAGCGATACGGCGTCGGCTGTCTCATTGATGACCGCGGAGACCCGCAGCACAACCGATCGTGAGCTGTGCGGTACGTCGACGGTGGTCATAGTGTCCTCTCGAACCCGGCGCGGTAAGCGATTCCGGCCCAGTGTGCCCAAACTAGAACGTGTTCTAGTTTAACTATACGGTGCTGTCTCGCTGCCGGACAAGCTGAGCCTCGAGACCGGCGACCAGCACATCCATCGAGAAGTCGTAGGAATACTTTCCGCGCAGGTCGCCCAGGTGTTTCATGGCTCTTTCCACCGCCTCGGGCAGCGCCCGATCCTGCAGTGCCCCGCGATCGCGCGGATTCACTTTGCTGCGCCCGAACAGATAGGTGTGGATGGTCGCATAGGCGGCGAGCACATTGCGTTCGTTGAATCCGGCGTCGAACAGGATCTCCATCACCGCGGCGATCAGGTCGAGCTGTTTGCCGAGCATCTGCTCGATCAGTACATCGCCGAGTCCCGGGTGCCTGCGCAGTTTTTCGTCGATCTGATCGATGAGGTCGCGCAATCGCATTTGCCAGGGCCCGAATTCGGGTGGCTGCTTGCGTACTCCGGTGAGGGCGGCGGTGGCGACGAGATCGAGTAGCTCGCGCTTGTCGGCGACGTAGTAATAGGGAGCCATCGGGGAGACGCCGAGTTCGCGCGAGAGCCGGCGCATGGAGAGTTTTTCCACGCCGTCCTGACGAACCACCCGCAATGCGGCTTCGACGATCTCTGCTTCGGAGAGAGTGTTACTCCCGCCCCCGCTGGTCTGCATACGTCCTACTCCCATGCCACCGGATTTCCGTTCCTGCCTGTTCACCTGCCGGTTTTTCCGCCCCCGCAGTGTAGAGCGCCGGGTGTTCGACCGGTTCCGCCACTGTGATCCGCACGGACTTATGGACTATCGGTGATAGTGAGCGGCGCGCCAATCATGATTGCCGGTGGTGTGCTGACCTAGCATTTCAGGAATGCGCCATGATCGCCTTCCCGATGGTTTCGGGGTGCGAATCGATCCGCGGGTGCGCACTTACTCCGGTGGACGGTTCCTGGTCGGCGGCACGCCGAACCGGTTGCTCCGCCTTGCGCCGGAGGCTGCGGCCATGATCGGTGACGGGTACCTCGAAGTTAAGGACCCTACTTCCGCCCGGGTTGCCAGACGTCTGCTCGATTCCGGTGTCGGTAATCCGCGGCCGCGGTTGCTGCCTTCGCTGGAGGACGTCACGGTTATCGTTCCGGTGCACAATGATCCGGATGGTCTGACTCGGTTGCTGTCCGCTTTGCGCGGTTATGCGGTGATCGTCGTCGATGACGGATCAGACCGACCGGTTCGAATTCCGGTGGCGCGCGCCAATCGCTGCCGGGTGACCGTGCTGCGCCGCGATAAACGCTACGGCCCGGCCGCCGCCCGCAATTTCGGATTGCGCTGCGCCTCGACCGAATTCGTGGCCTTCCTGGATCCGGATGTGGTGCCGCGCACCGGCTGGCTGGAGGTCATGCTCGGACATTTCAGCGATCCGAAGGTGGCGCTGGTGGCCCCGCGCATTCTGGCCATGGATCCGGACTCCACACTGCTGGCCCGCTATGAGCACACCCGCGGTTCGCTGCATCGCGGCCGCCGCGAATCGGCGGTGCAGGCGCACGGCCCGGTGCCGTACGTGCCGAGCACCGCACTGCTGGTGCGCCGCTTGGCCCTACTGGCCGAGGGCGGTTTCGACGAGTCCATGGCGGCGGGCGGCGATATCGACCTGTGCTGGCGGCTGGATCGCGCGGGCTGGCGGCTGCGCTACGAACCGGCCGCCCGGGTGGCGCACAGCAATCCGGTCTCGCTGCGAAAGTGGTTCGCGCACAAGGTGACCCACGGCACCGGGGTAGCGCCGCTGGGCCAGCGGCACGCGGGTATGGCCGCACCGCTGTCGATTCCGATCTGGACGGCCGTGGCCGCACTGCTCTTCGGCACCCTGACCCGCTGGGGTGCGGTCGGCGGTGTGCTCACCCTGGTGGCCACGCTCTTCCGATTACGCCGCGTCTTCGCCGAACTCGACAACCCGACCCGGGTCTCCGCCATATATATGGCGCGCGGATTCTCCGGCGGCCTATGGCGTTTGGCGTCGTCCCTGTGCCGCCATTACTGGCCGGTGACCCTGCTCGGCATGCTGTGCTCGCGCCGCATCCGCCACCTCGCGGTGACGATCGCGGTGGCCGACGGTCTGGCCGACTGGTTCATCCACCGCGAGACCGGCAGCCTGGACCCGACCCGCTACGTGGCCTGCAAACGCCTGGAGGACGTGGCCTACGGCACCGGCCTCTGGTGGGGCGCGGCCAAACTCCGCGATCTCGCCGCCCTACGACCCACCCTGCCCCCCAACTGATTTCGCGGTCAACCGCACCGGCATATGCCGCACGCCCGTGTGTTTGTTGCTGCGCGTGTATTCGATCGGCCCGGTGAGTTCGACGCCGTCGACCTGATCGAGCAGTGCGGTGAACACCACGCGCATCTCCATCCGCGCCAGCGCCGCACCGAGGCAGAAGTGCCCGCCGCGCCCGAATGCCAGGTGCGGGTTGGGTTTTCGGGTGATGTCGAAGCGGTGCGGGTCGGCGAAGACCGCCGCGTCGCGATTGGCGGAGGCCCACCAGAGGGTGATCTTGTCCCCGGCGCGGATCCGCTGTCCGTGCAGTTCGTGGTCGCGGGTGGCGGTGCGCCGGTTGTACGGCGTGGAGGAGGCCCAGCGCAATATCTCCTCGACGGCACCGTCCAGCAGCGTGCGATCCCGCTGGAGCGCGCGCCAGAGCTCGGGCCGTTCGATGAGCGCTGCCATGCCCAATGCGACGGAGTTCCTGGTGGTTTCGCTCCCGGCGGCGATGAGCAGGCTGAACAGCATGGCCTGTTCCATATCCGAGAGCGGTGCGCCGTCGATGGTCGCGGTGGCGGCCAGTGACATCAGATCGTCCGCGGGATCGCGTTTCTTGGCCGCCAGCAACCGCGTCCCGTAGGCCCGGGTCTCCGCAACGGCCTGCCGGGTGCGCTCGGTGATTTCGCCGAGTTCGCGATCCTGGTAGTCCAGCGCCACATTCGCCCAGCCGAACAGTCGATGCCGGTCTTCCTGCGGCACGCCCAGCAATTGCGCGACCGCCTGCAGCGGTAGCTCCGCGGCGAGGTCGATCAGGAAATCGCATTCGCCCTTGGCGACCGCCGCCGCGACGATGGCATCGGCCCGCTCGCGCAACTCGTCCTCGATCAGCCGCAGCGTGCGCGGTGCGACGCTCGGTGCCAACAGGCGTCGTACGCGTGCGTGCCGAGGGTCGTCCATCATGTTGAGCAAAACTCCGGCGGCCCAGTCGGCGGGCAGGTCTTCGATGAGTGTGCCGCCGCCGGAACGGTTTCCGCCGCCCTGTGAGGAGTAGGTGCCGGAATCCCCGGCCGCGGTGACGATATCGGCGTACCGGCTCAGTACCCAGAAGCCTTCCCCGTCGGGGGTGTGCGCGGTGGGCGAATGCCAGTGGACCGGGGCGTTTCCCCGGAGCCGATCGAAGTGCGCGTGTGGAAACCCGGCCGTGAAGAGGTCCAGTGCGGTCAGGTCGATATCGTCCACAACCCCGTGCTTACACCGTATGACGCAGTCCCGTGGCGGATCCGCAATTAGACGGGGCTCACATTCTGCGTGGTTCGGTTTCCGGTGTGACCTGCGGGACAAACGATCGGTCTCGTACTTGTGTGCGGTAGCCGGTCGGTACTCTTCGGGTACGGAAAGAAAGGCAAATGGTCAGCAATCTCGCAGGTGGGAGCAGTCCGCAGCACGGTGCCGAACCGGGCACTCAGTTGGGTGCGCTCGAGGCCTATGCCGCGCAAGCCCACGGATATCTCAGTGTGGGCGGCGAACAATTGGGTCAGCTGCCTGGTTTGTTGCGACCGATGGTGCTCGAGTCGTGGCTGCGCAGTGTGCGCGGCGGCGTCGATCCCATGGACGACAACGACGGCCGCGGACTGCGCGGCGCTGATCTCGAACGTTATCGCGACGCGCACCCGATCGCGGCGGTCATGCCCCTGGTGGACAAGCTGCTGCTGCGCGACGCGACCAGTACCGGTCTGATCGTCGTCATCGCCGATCAATTCGGCCGGGTGCTGTCGGTGCACGGTAATCCCGATCGTGTGCAGGCGGCGGCCGATGCCGGTTTGCGCGAGGGCAATGATCTGAGCGAGCGCCGGGTGGGCACCAATGCCGTTGGGCTGGTGGTGCGTACCGGTCGCGCCGCGTGGATTCACGGTCCGGAGCATTTCCTGCATCGCATGCATCAGATCACCGGTGCGGCCGCGCCCGTTCACGATCCGGACGGCCGCCTGGTCGGTGTGCTGATGATCGCGGGTGGGGTGCGGGTCGCGCGCCCGGAGATTCTGGCGCTGGTGAAGGCGGCGGCGACGGCGGCGGAGATGGATCTGCTGCTGGCGGCGGTGCGTTCGGGTCATGATCGCCGTGCGGGTGCGGACGCCCCGATGCCCGAGCGCCTGGGTCTCGAGGTGCTGGGCCTGGGCCAGCCGCAGTTGACGGTGGCGGGTGAGCGAGTTCCGTTGTCGCAGCGCCATGCCGAGATCCTGTTGCTGCTGGCCGAACATCCCGAGGGTTTGTCCGCGGATCATCTGGCGCTGCTGCTCGATGACGCGGATCTGGACAACGCCACGATTCGCGCCGCCATGTCGCGGTTGCGGTCGGTGGTGGGTCCGAATGTGTTCGGTTCGCGCCCTTACCGTTTGCGTGTTCCGATCGCCACGGATGTGGAGGCTTTGCGGGCCGCCCTGGATTCCGGGGACGTCGATGCGGCGGTGCGGCTCTATGCGGGTCCGGCGCTGCCGCGTTCGAATGCGCCGGGAGTTATAGACATTCGCGATGAATTGCGAGTGCGCCTGCGGACCGCCGTGTTGCGTTCCGGTGAAGCGGCGGTCCTGAGCAAGTGGACCGCGGGTGCGGAAGGCCGGGACGATGCGGCCGCGTGGGCGGTGTATCGATCGACCGTCGACCGTGATTCGCCACTGTATTCACAGATCGAGGCGAAGATTCGCGTGCTCGATCGGCGCATGGGCGCCGATGCAACGCAGATGCAACGTTTCGACTCATAGTCTTCGCAACCGAAAGTGCGCTCGGTCACACGTTGGCCTCGCCATGTGGTTGCACCCACATTCTCTGCGGTCTCCGCGTAATCTCCGGAACCAACTAGACGCTCGTCCAACTTTTTTTCGGGAAAAAGTTCCGTTTTATTCACTTTGCCCCTAGTCTTCGCAATGCATGGACGGCATCCATGTGATGCAGGCGACAGGGCATCGCTCACCAAGATCGAGTGGGCGCGGTGAAGTTGGAGGAGATCGACAGCACGACAAACCGATGCGGATGACCCGGAGGCACCCGCATCCCGGCCGAGGACAACGGGCACCCGGCCGGAGCGAGAACCAGTAGGAATCACGCGCGAAAGCGTCATCCCCGACGCCGCGCATTCGTCGAATCACCCAGGGCAGTGCGGTTTTCCGCGACCTGGCGGCCGGTTTCCCACCGGCACGCACAGGTCTATTTCGCGATGCCCGAAAGCGTTCGGCCACAAAGCAATTCGGGCAAATCGAGGAGGCTCTGGTGCAGGGTACGGAGTTGGGTGGTTTCGGACCGGGCAGCGATCGGGCGGTGGGCAGCGGCCCCGCGCCGGAGGCTTTCGAACTCACCCCCGGGCAGCTCGGACTCTGGTACGCCCAGCTGCTCGATCCGGATGTGCCGATCAATGTCGCGCAGTACGTGGACGTACAGGGCGAACTCGATCCGGCCGCCATCGCCGAGGCCACCGGCCACACCATGCGCGAGTACCAGGCGCTGGTCACACGCCTGATCGAGGTCGACGGCCAGCCCCGGCAGATCGTCGATCCCACACTGCCGGTCCCGGTGCCGTACCTGGATATGCGCGATGCGGCCGATCCGATCGCCGCCGCCCGCGAATGGATGCACGCCGACTTCTCCGCACCCGCGGATCTGCTGCGCGACCGCCTGTTCAACGGTGCGGTGCTGCAGGTCGCGGATCACCGCTACTTCTTCTACCTGCGCTGCCACCACATCCTGCTGGACGGATTCGGCGCGCTCAACATCACTTTGCGCGTGGCCGATCGGTACAACGCGCTGATGACCGGCGGTGAACCGTCGGCCATCGATCCGGGCGATATCCCGGTGCTGGTCGAGAACGAGCAGCGGTATCGCGCCAGCGCGCAGTTCGCCGGGGATCGCGAGTACTGGGCCGATCGGGTGCTGGGCCTGGAGGCCACCACCCTGGATCGCCGCACCGCCCCGCCCGCCGCCGCCAATCTGCGGTTCGGCCGGCAGTTGCCGCAGCGGGTGCTGGATCGTGTGAACCAGGTTGCCCGCGAACGGGAT
The DNA here is from genome assembly GCF_042269265.1 of Nocardia sp. NPDC056000. Classification (NCBI taxonomy): domain Bacteria; kingdom Bacillati; phylum Actinomycetota; class Actinomycetes; order Mycobacteriales; family Nocardiaceae; genus Nocardia; species Nocardia sp. NPDC056000. Next base: position 290,488 of record NZ_JBHJXS010000008.1, read on the forward strand.
TCGAAGCCCGTGGTGGTGCTGCTGGCCGCCTTCGGCGCATATCTGGCCCGGCTCACCGATCAGCGCGAAGTGGTGGTGAGCCTGCCGGTGACGGCGCGCACCGATGACTACACCCGGCGTTCAGCGGGCATGCTCTCCAATATCGTGCCGTTGCGCCTGGCCGTCGGCGATCAGGACAGCTGGGGCGCGGTACTGGCCGGGGCGCGGCAGGAATTGTCGAACGCGGTGCGCCACCAGCGGTATCGGCACGAAGACATTCGCCGGGACGCCGATCGCGACGGGCAGCAGACCCGGCGCGCGCTGTTCGGCCCGCTGGCCAATTTTATGCTCTTCGATATGGCCCTGCCGCTCGGTGCGGCGACGGCGCGCTATCACGTGCTCACCACCGGTCCGGTCGAGGATCTGAGCCTGCAGGTCTACTACGCGGACACCGATCAGCTGCACCTGGAGCTGGAGGCCAATCCGAATCTGTACGGCAGCGACGATCTGGCCCGCCATCACGCGCGCTTCACCGGTTTCCTGGAGCGGCTGCTGGAGCTGGATCCGGCGACCCCGCTCGCCGCGGTCCCGGTCATCACCGAGCTGGAACGCGAAGTGAGCCTGCGGATTTGGAATGACACCGCGCGGGACTTCGGCGCGGCGGAGCCGCCGGTCGCCGAGGACGCGACGCTGGTGTCCATGTTCGCGGCGCAGGCCGCGCGCACCCCGGACGCGGTGGCGCTGCGCTACGCCGGGGAACCGGCCGTCGAACTGACCTACGCCGAACTCGCGGGACGGGTGAATCGTCTTGCCCGGCATCTGATTTCGCTGGGCGTCGGCCCGGAGACCACGGTGGCGCTGCATCTGCGCCGTTCGGCCGAGCTGGTCACGGCGCTGTACGCCGTGCAGGCGGCGGGCGGGGCCTATGTGCCGCTGGATCCGGATCATCCGGCCGATCGCACCGCGCACATCGTGGCGACGGCGCAACCGGCCGTGGTGCTGACCAGCTCCGCCGATCGGCCCGCCGCCGAATTCGACGCACCGGTGCTGCATCTGGACGAACTCGCACTGGACGCGTACTCGGCCGCACCCCTGGATACGACGGAACTGCTTGCGCCGCTGCGTCCATCCAATACCGCCTATGTCATCTTCACCTCGGGTTCGACCGGCCTCCCCAAGGGTGTGGCGGTCACGCATCGCGGCATCGTGAACCGGCTGGCCTGGATGCAGTCCGAGTACGGTCTGACCGCCGAAGACATTGTGCTGCAGAAGACCCCGGCCACCTTCGACGTCTCGGTGTGGGAGTTCTTCTGGCCGTTGCAGATCGGCGCGACGCTGATCGTGGCGACGCCGGACGGGCATCGCGATCCCGGTTATCTGGCGGAAACCATTGTCCGCGAACGGATCACGGTCGCGCACTTCGTGCCCGCCATGCTGGCGGTGTTCCTGGGCGAGCTGGTCGCGGCGTCCGCGCGCGATATGCGGCTGCGGCTGGTCTTCGCCTCCGGTGAGGCGCTGCCCGCCGCCACCGCGCAGCGCTTGCGCGCGCTCACCGGCGCGGCGCTGCACAACCTCTACGGACCGACGGAGGCGGCGGTCGACGTCACCTTCCATGCGGTCACCGACTTGGATACCGAGGTGGTGCCGATCGGCGCGCCCGTATCCAATACCCGGCTGTACGTGCTCGATTCACGTCTGCGGCCGGTCCCCGTGGGGACCCCGGGTGAGCTGTATCTGTCGGGGGTTCAGCTCGCCCGGGGCTACGTGGCACGGCCGGGGTTGACCGCGGAACGTTTCGTCGCCGATCCCTTCACCGGGCGCGACGGTCACGGCGACGCGGGTGAATTGATGTACCGCACCGGCGATCTGGTGCGCTGGACGCCGCAGGGCGAACTGGTCTATCTGGAGCGCACCGATTTCCAGGTGAAGCTGCGCGGTCTGCGCATCGAACTGGGTGAGATCGAAACCGTGCTCGCCGCACAGGATTCCGTGCGTCAGGCGGTTGTGGTGGTGCGCGACGAACAGCTCGTCGCCTATCTGGTTCCGGCCGCCGATCGAGCGCCGGATGTGGCGGCGTTGCGCATCGCGGCCGCCGAGGCGCTGCCCTCCTATATGGTGCCGTCCGCGTACGTGGTGCTGGATGCGTTGCCGCTCAATGCTTCCGGCAAGTTGGACCGCCGGGCGCTGCCCGCGCCGGAGCCGACCGTCACCGTCTATCGCGCCCCCGTTTCGGTGGTGGAGCAGGCGATAGCGCGGGTCTTCGGCGAGGTGCTCGAGCGCGAGGGCCTGGGGCTCGACGACGATTTCTTCGCCCTGGGCGGCAACAGCCTGATCGCCACCCGGGTGGCGGCGCGCATCAGCGGTGATCTGGGCTGCCGGATCGGGGTGCGCGAGCTCTTCGGCGCGCCGACGGTGGCGACGCTGGCCGAGCTGGTGGAGCGGCAGTTCCTCGATGACGATGCCGAATTCGGCACGAGGGTGCCCGAACTCGCGGTGCGTGAGCGTCCCGAGGTGCTCCCGCTCTCGCCCGCTCAGCAGCGCATCTGGTTCATGAACCGGTTCGCCACCGGCAGCGCCGACTACAACATGCCGTTCGTGCTGCGCCTGCACGGTGAGCTGGACGCGGACGCCATGCGGGCCGCGATCGCGGATCTGGTGGCCAGGCACGAGGTGCTGCGCACCGTCTTCCCGCAGACCCCGCAGGGTCCGTGCCAGCGCGTGATTCCGGCGGCCTCGCTGTCCCCGCGCGGTGCGCTGGAGACGCTCGCTGATCAGTTGCTGACCGATGCGGTGACCGAGTTCGACGCCACCGCGACGGGTCTGATCGCGGGCACCGATCTGATCGCCGTGGTCGAGGAGATCGCGGCCGCGGATCTCGAGGCCGAATTGCTCGAGTTCGCCGCTCGCGGTTTCGATCTCGAGACCGAGATCCCTTTCCGGACCCGCCTTTTCGACATTCAGGACGAAAAGGACAGTGGCGAGGCGGATTTCGCGCTCGCCGTCGTCCTGCACCACATCGCGGCGGACGGTCTGTCGCTGCCCGTGCTGGCGCGGGATCTGGTGGCCGCGTACACCGCGCGCCTGGCCGGTCACGCGCCCGGCTGGGCCCCGCTGCCGCTGCAGTACGCGGATTACGCACTGTGGCAGCGGGAACGGCTCGGGGACGCGGCCGATCCGAATTCCCTGCTGGCGCAGCAGTTGGAGTTCTGGACGCGCACGCTGGCCGGCGCGCCGGAGCAGTTGGATCTGCCCTCGGATCGCCCGCGTCCGGCGGTGGCGAGCGGTCGCGGCGGTACCCACCATCTGGAAATACCGGCCGGTCTGCACTCTCAATTGCTGGAAACCGCTCAGGAACATGGGGTTTCGGCCTTCATGCTCATGCACGCGGTGCTCGCGGTGCTGCTCGCGCGCCTGTCCGGGGGTGATGACATCGTCATCGGCACCCCCGTCGGCGGCCGCGGCGAACGCGATCTCGACGAACTGATCGGTATGTTCGTCGGCACCCTCCCGCTGCGCACGCATATCGACACGCGCAGCACCTTCGCCGAATTGCTAGGCGCCGTACGGGAATCCGATCTGGCCGCCTTCGCGCACGCCGATGTGCCGTTCGAGCAGCTGGTCGAGACCCTGAATCCGGCGCGCTCACAAGCCCGCCATCCGGTCTTCCAGGTGACGCTGTCTTTCACCGGTACCGGGAATATCGACATCGAACTGCCCGGATTGCTTGCCATGCCGGGTACGCTGGACACCGGAGTGGCCAAGTTCGACCTATCGATCGCGGTCACCGAAAGCTTCGCCGGTGCCGGTCCCGGGGAAGGTCCGGCACCGGCGGGGATCCAGGCGGAGTTCGCTTTCGCCACGGACCTCTTCGATTCCGCCTCCATCTCCGTGCTCGCCGCGCGCTTCCTGCGCCTGCTCGAGTCCGTCACCGCCGCCCCCGCGACCGTGGTCGCCGATCTACCGCTGCTGTCCCCGCGCGAATACGCCAATCTCACCACCCGCTCCGGTGGCCCGGTCGTCGCGACCGGTTTGCTGCCCGAGGTGCTGGCCGAGGCGGCCGAGGCCGATCCGGACGATATCGCCCTGTGCGATGAGCGCCGCGCCCTCACCTACGCCGAACTCGACGCCGCCTCTTCGCGTTTGGCGCGACTGCTGATCGACCGCGGCATCGGCCCGGACGATCTGGTCGCCGTCGGCGTGCCGCGTTCCATCGAACAGGTCACCGCGGTCTGGGCGGTCATCAAATCGGGTGCGGGCTGGCTCCCGGTGGATCCCGCCTACCCGGTGGACCGCATCACCCATATGGTGACCGATTCCCGCGCGGTCCTGGGCCTGACCACGGCCGCGTCCCGGGCCGCGCTGCCGGGCCCGCTGCCCTGGCTGCTGCTGGACGATCCCGCGTTCGAGGCCGCCTGCGCCGGATTCTCGGCCGAGCAGATCACCGACGCGGACCGGCTGCGCCCGCTGCACCCGCAGCACATCGCGTACGCCATCTACACCTCCGGTTCCACGGGTCTGCCCAAGGGCGTGCTGGTCACGCATGAGGCGCTGGTGAGCCTGGCGGCCGAGCAGACCGTGCACTACTTCGGTCATCCGGGCGCGCGGGTGCTGAGTGTGGCCTCGCCGTCCTTCGATATCTCGGTTGCCGAACTGTTGCTGGCGGTGAATTCCGGGGCCACCCTGGTGATTGCGCCCGCCGGTGCGACCGTCGGTCAGGAGCTCGCGGATTTCGCTCGGGTACAGCGGGTCACGCATCTGGCCATGACGCCGTCCGCCGCCGCCTCGCTGGATCCGGCGGATCTGCCGGATGTCCAGTCGGTCGCGGTCGGCGGTGAGGCCGTACCGGCCGAACTGGTGCGCCGCTGGGTCGAGGCCGGGCGGACCATCGTCGACGCCTACGGCCCGACCGAGACCACGGTCATCGTGAATATGTCGCAGCCGCTGCGCGCGGGTGAGCCCGTGCACGTGGGCCGCCCCATCCGCGGTGTGCGCGAATGGGTGCTCGATGCCGCGCTGCAGCCGGTGCCGGTCGGCGCGATCGGCGAATTGTATGTTTCCGGAACGCAATTGGCGCGCGGCTACCACGGTCGCCCGGAGCTGACCGCGAATCGTTTCGTGGCCTGCCCGTGGGCGCCGGGCGAGCGCATGTACCGCACCGGCGATCTGGTGCGCTGGGCCGCCGACGGCTCCGTCATCTATGTGGGCCGCAACGACTCCCAGGTGAAGGTGCGCGGCTACCGCATCGAACTCGGTGAGATCGAATCCGCGCTGGCCGCGCACGAGCAGGTGCGTCAGGCCGTCGTGGTGGTGCACAGCGATGCGGTGCGCGGTGATCAGCTGGCCGCCTACCTGGTGCCCGCCGATGCCGCCGCGGGCGTGCGCACCGAGTCGGTGCGGGCGAGCCTGGCGGGCCGGTTGGCCCCGCATATGGTGCCCGCCGCCTTCACGGTCATCGCCGAACTGCCGATGACCCCCAATGGCAAGCTCAACCACAAGGCGCTGCCCGCACCGGAATTCGCGGCTCGCGAATACCGCGCCCTCACCACCTCGGCCGAGCGCCTGGTGGCCGCCGCCTTCGCCGAGGTGCTCGGCGGCAGCGCCGCCATCGGCGCGGACGACGACTTCTTCGATCTGGGCGGCAATTCCCTCATCGCCACCCGCCTGACCGCCCGCCTCGGCGCGGCCCTGGACGCCCGCGTCCCCGTGCGCCTGATCTTCGACGCCCGCACGGTCGCCGAATTGGCCGCCGCCCTCGGCGATCTCGCGGGCACCGGCGGCCGCCCGCCGCTGGTCGCGGGCGAGCGCCCCGCCACCGTGCCGCTGTCCTACGCCCAGCAGCGCATGTGGTTCCTGAACCGCTTCGACACCGCCTCGGTGGCCGATAACCTGGTCGCCGCCATCCGCCTCTCCGGCGACCTGGACCGCGAAGCCCTCGCAGCAGCCCTCGACGATGTCATCGAGCGCCACGAAACCCTGCGCACCATCTACCCCGCCACCGACGGCATCGGCCGCCAGCAGGTACTCCCGCGCACCGAAGCCGCCGTCGGCCTGCGCACCGAAGACGTCGCCGCCGCCGATCTGGATGCCCGCATCCGCGAACTGGCCCTCCAGCCCTTCGTCGTCGACAGCCGGGTTCCCCTGCGCCTCAACCTGCTTCGCACCTCCGATGACGAGCACATGCTCGTCTTCGCGGTGCATCACATTGCCGCCGACGGTCTGTCGGTCGCGCCGCTGACCTTCGATCTGATGGCCGCGTACGCCGCTCGCCGTCGCGGTGAGGTTCCGCAGTGGGCCGCGCTGCCGGTGCAGTACGCCGATTACGCGCTGTGGCAGCGGGAACTGCTCGGCGACGCCGGTGTACCGGAGTCGCTGCTGGCGCAGCAGATTTCGTTCTGGCGGGATGAACTTTCGGGGCTGGCTCCCGAGCTGTCGCTGCCCTTGGATCGGCCGCGTCCGGCCACCGCCTCCGGGCGTGGCGCGCGGTTCGAGTTCACCCTCGACGCCGGGCTGCACGAGCGGCTGCGGGAGCTCGCGGAGCGCTCGAACGCCTCGCTGTTCATGGTGGTGCACGCGGCCCTGGCCACGCTGCTGGCCAAGGTTTCGGGACAGTCGGATATCGCCATCGGCACCCCGGTCGCCGGTCGTGGTGAGCAGGCGCTGGACGGCCTGGTCGGCATGTTCGTCAACACCCTCGCCCTGCGCACCGAGGTCGCGCCGCGAAACTCGTTCGCGGAGTTGGTCTCCGCCGTCCGCGACGCCGACCTGCGCGCCTTCGCGCACGCCGACGTCCCGTTCGAGCGACTGGTCGAGGCGCTGAACCCGGTGCGCACGCAGGGTCTGCACCCGCTGTTCCAGGTGGTGCTGGACTTCCAGAACATCGCGGGCGCGGCCCTCGAGCTGGAGGGCCTGGAGGTATCGCGGCTCGATATCGATACGCACACCGCCAAATTCGACCTGCAACTCTCCATCGGCGAGCAGGCCGACGGCGGCCTGGCCGCCGTATTCACCTACGCCACCGATATTTTCGACGCCGACGGCATCGCGGCGCTGGCTCGCCGCTTCGAGCGCGTGGTCACCGCGGTCGCGAACGACGATCTGCTGCCGGTCGGCGATATCGAGGTCCTCGATGCCGATGAGCGCGAGCTGGTACTGCACGAGTGGTCGGCCACCGGCCCGGATATCGCCGAAACCGCCACGCTGGCGGATCGTTTCGCCGCCGCCGCGCTGATCGATCCGCACGCCGTCGCCGTCCGCTCGGGCGAGACCACCCTCACCTACGCTCAGCTCGACGCCCGCGCGAACCGGCTGGCCCGCCGCCTCATCGCCGCCGGTGTCGGCCCGGAATCGCTGGTGGCCGTTGCGCTTCCGCGCACCGCCGAACTCGTCGTCGCATTGCTCGCGGTGCTGAAGTCCGGTGGCGGTTACCTGCCCATCGATCCGAACTACCCGGCCGACCGCATCGAGTACGTGCTCGATGACGCCCGCCCGGTGTGCGCGCTCACCAGCGCGGCCGCGAATCTGCCCGCCGGTTGGTTCGGCGGTCCGGTGCTGGATCTCGACACCCTGGATCTGGCGGACCACTCCGACGCCCCGGTCACCGATGCCGATCGTCGCGCCACGCTGAACCCGGCGAACACCGCCTACGTCATCTACACCTCGGGTTCCACCGGCCGCCCCAAGGGCGTGCTCATCCCGCATCTGAATGTGGTTCGGCTGCTCGACAATTCGCAGCGGCACTTCGCCTTCGGCCCGTCCGACGTGTGGACCATGTTCCACTCCTACGCCTTCGACTTCTCGGTGTGGGAGCTGTGGGGCCCGCTGCTGTCCGGCGGCAGCGTCGTGGTGGTCGACTACTTCACCTCGCGTTCGCCGCAGCAGTTCCGGGAACTGCTCGCCGCCGAACGGGTTACGGTGCTCAACCAGACTCCGTCGGCGTTCTACCAGCTGATCGCCGCCGATCAGGAGCGGCAGGCCGACGATCTCGCACTGCGCGTGGTGATCTTCGGTGGCGAGGCCCTGGAGCCGCAGCGGCTGCGCGAGTGGTTCGCCCGCCATCCGCAGGCCCCGGCGCTGGTGAACATGTACGGCATCACCGAGACCACGGTGCACGTGTCGTACCGCCCCATCACCCCGGACACCGGTTCGGCCAGTGTGATCGGCGGTGCGCTGCCGGGCCTGGTTGTGCGCGTGCTGGATTCGCGCCTGCGCCCGGTTGCGCCGGGTGTGCCCGGTGAGGTCTACGTCTCCGGCGGGCAGCTCGCGCGCGGTTATCTGTCGCGTCCCTCGCTGTCGGCGGCCCGCTTCGTCGCGGATCCGTTCGGTCCCGCCGGTAGCTCCGCCTACCGCACCGGCGACCTGGCCCGCTGGACCGCGACCGGTGAACTGGAATACCTGGGTCGCGCCGATCAGCAGGTCAACCTGCGCGGATTCCGCGTGGAACTCGGCGAGATCGAGGCCGCGCTGCTCGCTGAGCGCGGTGTGCGCGAGGCCGCCGTGGTGGTCCGGCACGACGATATCGTCGCCGAGGACCGCCTGGTCGGCTACGTGGTTGCCGAGGCGACCGTGGACACCGCCGTGCTCCGGCAGGCGATCGCCCGTCGTTTGCCCGAGCATATGGTGCCTTCCGCCATCGTGGTGATCGATCGAATTCCGCTGACGGTCAATGGAAAACTGGATCGCGCCGCTCTGCCAGCCCCGACTTTCGAGGGTGCGGCGTACCGGGAGCCCGGTACGCCCGCCGAGATCGCGGTGGCCGGTGTGTTCGCCGAACTGCTCGGTCTCGAGCGGGTCGGCGTCGACGATGATTTCTTCGCGCTCGGCGGCAGTTCGCTGCTGGCGGCGCGCGCGGTCGCCCGCATCGGCGTGGCCCTGGATTGCGAGATCCCGGTGCGCGCACTGTTCGAAACCCGCAGTGTGGCAGCGCTGGCCGAGTACGCGCATGAACGCTCCGGCGCCGGCGCGCGCACGCCGCTGCTGCCGCGCATGCGCCCGGAGCGGTTGCCGCTGGCCCTGGCGCAGCAGCGCATGTGGTTCCTGAACCGGTACTGGGCGGCGGAGGAAACCGCCGGACCCGGTGCGGCGGCGGACAATATCCCTCTGGTCATCCGGTTCTCCGGACAGCTGGACACGGTCGCGCTGTCGGGTGCGCTCGCCGATCTGGTGGCGCGGCACGAAACCCTGCGCACCGTGTACCCGGACGGGGTGGAAGGTCCCGAACAGGTGATTCTGCCTGTCGCGCAGAGCGTTCCGGCGGTCGTCGCCGAGCAGCTCGACGAATCCGAACTGGATGCCCGCCTGGTCGCCGCCGCCACCCACGCGTTCGACCTGACCTCCGAAACCCCCGTGCGCGCTGAGCTTTTCCGGCTGTCGGGCACCGAACACGTACTGGCCCTTGTCCTGCACCACATCAGCGCAGACGGTTTCTCGCTCGGCCCGCTGGCACAGGATCTGATGGCGGCGTACATCGCCCGCCACACCGGTCAGGTCCCGGCCTGGCAGCCGCTGCCCGTGCAGTACGCGGATTACACGCTGTGGCAGTCCGAGGTGCTCGGTGCGGACACCGATCCGGAGTCCGAGGCCGCGCGTCAGCTGAACTACTGGCGCACCCGCCTGGCCGGGCTGCCCGATCAGCTGGACCTGCCCGCCGATCGCCCGCGCCCCGCGGTGTCGACCCAGCGCGGCGGCACGCACCACTTCACCGTGGACGCGGGCCTGCACGGTGACCTCGCGGCGCTGGCGCTGAAGCTGGACACCACCATGTTCAGCACCGTGCACGCGGCGCTGGCGGTCCTGCTGTCCCGGCTGTCCGGCGCCACCGATATCGCCATCGGCACCCCGGTGGCCGGACGTGGTGAACAGGCCCTGGACGGCCTGATCGGCATGTTCGTCAACACCCTGGTGCTGCGCACCGAGATCGATCCGCGCACCGGGTTCGACACCCTGCTCGGTCAGGTCCGCGGTGGTGATATCGCGGCCCTGTCGCACACCGACATCCCGTTCGAACGCGTCGTGGAGGCGCTCGCCCCCGCCCGCGCCCAGAACCGGCACCCGCTGTTCCAGGTGCTGCTGACCTTCCAGAATTTCCCGCTGCCCACCCTGGAACTGCCCGGTCTGCGCGTGCACCCCGCCCAGATCGAGTCGGGCATCGCCAAATTCGACCTCCAGTTCACGGTGACCGAATCCTTCGCCGCCGAGGGCCGCACCGGCGGCATGGATATCGAGATCACCTACGCCACCGACCTTTTCGACGCCGACAGCATCGCCCTGCTGGCCCGCCGCTTCGAACAGGTGCTGGAGACGGTCGCCTCCGACCGCATGATCGCTGTCGGCGATATCGACCTGCTGCGCGCCGACGAGCGCCGCCGCGTCCTCACCGAGTGGAACGCCACCGCCCGCGACATCACCACCATGCTGCCGCTGAACAGCGGAGCGGCGGCGGAAGGTGTTTCCGCCGACGCGCGGCGCGCCGCCACGAACTTGGTCGCACTGTTCGAGGCGCAGGTGTTGGCCACCCCCGAGGCGACCGCGGTCATCTTCGAGGGTGACACCGAGGCTCGCGTGGAACTGTCCTATGCCGAGTTCGCCGCCCGGGTGCATCGCCTCGCCCGGCACCTGATCGCCCAGGGCATCGGCGCGGAAGCGACTGTCGCCCTGGCGATTCGCCGCTCGGTCGACCTGGTGATCGCCATGTACGCGGTGCTCGAGGCCGGTGCGGCCTACGTTCCGCTGGATCCGGATCAGCCCGCCGATCGCATCGACTACGTCCTGGATACGGCGCGCCCCGCCGCCATCCTGACCACCGGTCGCGATGCCGTCGCAACCGCCAGCGGTGCCCTGCTGGTGGAGGTCGACACCCTCGACCTCGCCGAGTACTCCGCCGCGCCGATCACCGATGCCGAACGCGGACAGGCGATCAGCCCGTCGCACACCGCGTACGTCATCTTCACCTCCGGTTCGACCGGTCGCCCCAAGGGTGTCGCGGTGGAGCACGGCGCGATCGTGAACCGCCTGCTGTGGATGCAGCACGAGTACCCGATCGACGCGAATGACGCTGTGCTGCAAAAGACCCCGGCAACGTTCGATGTGTCGGTGTGGGAGTTCTTCTGGCCCTTGCAGACCGGCGCGCGTCTGGTCGTCGCCAAGCCGGACGGCCACCGCGATCCGGCCTACCTCGCCCGGGTGATCGCTGAAGAAGGCATCACCACGGCGCATTTCGTGCCGTCCATGCTGGCACTGTTCGTTGCGGAACTCGGCGACGCCGCTGCCTCCACGATCGGCGATACCGCTGGTACGGCTCTGCGCCAGGTGTTCGCGTCCGGTGAGGCGCTGCCCGTCACCATCGCGCAGCAGTTGCGCGAGCTGACCGGTGCCCGCCTGCACAACCTGTACGGCCCCACCGAAGCCGCCGTCGACGTCACCTACCACGAGGTCGTCGACGCCGACACGCTGTCGGTGCCGATCGGCCGCCCGGTGTGGAACACCCGCACCTACGTGCTCGATGCCCGCCTGAACCCGGTCGCCCCGGGTGTCGCCGGTGAGCTGTACCTCGCGGGTGATCAGCTCGCTCGCGGGTACCTGGGCCGCCCGGACCTGTCCGCGGATCGTTTCGTGGCCAACCCCTTCGGCACCTCCGAGCGCATGTACCGCACCGGCGACCTGGTGAAGTGGAACGCCGAAGGCGAGATCGAATACCTCGGCCGCACCGATTTCCAGGTGAAGCTGCGCGGTCTGCGCATCGAGCTTGGCGAGATCGAATCCGCGCTCATCACACAGGATTCCATCGCTCAAGCCGTGGTCGTGGTCCGCTCCGACGACCGCCTCGGTGACCAGCTGGTCGCCTATCTGGTCCCCGCGATCTCCGCCGCCCCCGTCGCGAATATCGCGAACGCCCCGGAAAGCGCCACGACCGCGAGCACAGGAATCGCGGACACCGCCGCGAACACTCGCGGCGCGGGTGCCGCTGACAGCGCGCAGGTTCCGGCGACCGCCGCCGATCGCGTACAGCTGGATCAGATCCGCTCCGCACTCGCGGCCGCATTGCCCGGCTACATGGTCCCGGCCGCCTTCGTGGTGCTGGACGCGTTCCCGCTCAATGCCTCCGGCAAGCTGGATCGCAAGGCGCTGCCCGCGCCGGTGTTCGAGGCCAAGGTGTTCCGGGCTCCGTCCACACCGGTGGAGGAGATCGTGGCCGGGGTGTTCGCCGATCTGCTCGGCAGTGAGCGCGTCGGCGTGGACGACGACTTCTTCGAACTGGGCGGCAGTTCACTGCTGGCCGCGAAGGCGGTCGCGCGGATCGGGCAGGCGCTCGGCACCACCGTCGGTGTGCGGGCGATGTTCGAGGCGTCCGCCGTCGGCACGCTGGCGGCCCGCGTCGAGGTCGCGCCGCAGGGTGTTTCGCGTCCCGCGCTGGTGGCGGGGGAGCGGCCCGACAGTCTGCCGCTCTCGCCCGCACAGCAGCGCATGTGGTTCCTGAACCGCTTCGACGGCAGCTCGACCGCGTACACGATTCCGCTGGCGCTGCGCCTGCGCGGCGATCTGGATATCGCCGTCATGCGCGCGGCCGTGGCCGAACTCGTGGAGCGGCACGAGACGCTGCGCACCGTCTATCCGGAGACCGCCGCCGGACCGGTGCAGGTGGTGCTGTCCGCCGAACAGGCCGCACAGCCGCTGGATGTCATCGACTGCACCGCAGCCGAATTGCCGCGGCGCATGCTGGAACTCGCCGGAACCGAATTCGATGTCACCACTGCGGTTCCGGTGCGGTTCGCACTGTTCCGGATCACCGACGCGGTCGGCCCGGAATACGTGTTCGCCGGTGCGCTGCACCATATTTCGGCCGACGGCTCCTCGCTGGTGCCGTTCGTGCGCGATCTCATGCACGCCTATGACGCACACCTGGCCGGTGCCGCCCCGGCGTGGTCGCCGCTGGCGGCGCAGTACGCCGATTACGCGCTGTGGCAGCGCGCGCTGCTCGGTGCCGAGAGCGATGCGGAATCGATTGCGGCACAGCAGCTCACCTTCTGGCGCGCGACCCTCGCCGGTCTGCCGGATCAGCTGGATCTGCCCGCCGATTTCCCGCGCCCGGCACGGCAGAGCCTGCGCGGTAAGCGCATCGCGTTCGGTGTGGACGCCCAGCTGCACGCCGAGCTGACCCAGGTGGGCCGCCGGCACGGCGCGACCCTGTTCATGGTGGTGCACGCCGCGTTCTCGGCCCTGCTGGCCCGGTTGTCCGGTACCGCCGATATCACCGTCGGCACCCCGATCGCCGGTCGTGGCGAGGCCGCCCTGGACGACATCATCGGCATGTTCGTGAACACCCTGGCGCTGCGCACCGAAATCGATGCGGCGGAACCGTTCTCGGCGCTGCTCGGCCGGGTGCGCACCGCCGATATCGCCGCCTTCACGCACGCCGACGTCCCGTTCGAGCGTCTGGTGGAGGTGCTCAACCCGCAGCGCTCCACCGCCCGGCATCCGCTGTTCCAGGTCGGCTTCTCCTTCCAGAACCATGAGCGCGCCGCCCTGGAGCTGCCCGGTCTGACGGTCTCGGAGGTCGAATTCGACAATGAGATCGCCCAGTTCGACCTGCACCTGTTCGCGGTCGACCACTACGGCGACGCCGGTGTGCCCGCCGGGGTCGAGCTGACCCTGGGCTATGCCACCGATCTGTTCACCGAGGCCACCGCGCTGCGCTTCGCCGCCGCCCTGCGGCGGGTGATGGAAACCGTTGCGGCCGAACCGGACAGCATTGTCGGCTCGATCGATCTGCTCGGCGCGAACCTGCGCGAGCGGGTGCTCACGGAGTGGAATGCCACCGCGCACGCGGTCGCTCCGGTCACCCTGGTGGATCTGGTCGACGCCCAGGCCGCCGCTACCCCGGATGCGGTCGCGCTGCTCAGCGCGGATGGCGAAATCGCGCTGAGCTACGCCGAATTCGATGCTCGGGTGAACCGCCTGGCCCGTCGCCTGATCGCCGATGGCGTGGGTCCGGAGCAGACGGTGGTGCTGGCCATGCGCCGCTCCGTCGAGCTGGTGATCGCCATGTACGCGGTGGTCAAGTCCGGTGCGGCGTACGTGCCGATCGATCCGGACCACCCGGCCGATCGCATCGCCTACATCGTCGAGACCGCCGCTCCCGCAGCGGTTCTCACCACTGCCGCCGACGGCGTCCCGTTCGAGACGGTGCTCCCGGTGCACGAGGTGGATCGCCTCGACACCGCAGCGTTCTCGTCCGCGCCGATCGCCGATGGTGAGCGGGTGCGCCCGCTGCGCCCGCACAATCCCGCCTACCTGATCTTCACCTCCGGCTCCACCGGCAAGCCCAAGGGCGTCTCCCTCCCGCACGCCGCCATCGCGAACCAATTGCATTGGCTGCGTGACACTTTCGCCCTGGGCGCGCGGGATCGCGCACTGCTCAAGACCCCCGCCACCTTCGATCTGTCGGTGTGGGAGTTCTGGTCGCCGCTGACCACCGGCGGCAGCCTGGTTGTCACCGCCCCCGGTGACGAGCGCGATCCGGACCGCCTGCGGGAACTGCTGGACACGCACGCCGTCACCGTCCTGCACCCGGTCCCGTCCCTGCTCGGCATGCTGCTCACCACCGGCCCCCTCCCGGCTTCGGTGCGCACGGTGCTGGCCATCGGCGAGGCACTGCCCGTCGCCACCGCCGCCGAGTTCCTGCGGCTGCACGCCTCGGGTTCGGCGCGCCTGTTCAACCTGTACGGCCCGACCGAAGCCGCCGTGTCCATCACCGCGTTCGAGGTGTCGGAGCAGCCCGAGCAGGTCGTTCCGATCGGCGCTCCGGCCTGGAACAGCGGTGCGTACGTACTGGATTCGCGTTTGCAGCCGGTGCTGATCGGCGTCCCCGGCGAGCTCTACCTCTCCGGTGCGCAGCTGGCGCGCGGCTACCACGGCCGCCCCGGGCTGACCGCGGATCGCTTCGTGGCCAACCCGTTCGGCGCGGGCCGCCTGTACCGCACCGGCGATATCGTCCGCCGCCGTGCCGATGGCGCACTGGAATACGTCGATCGCGCCGATTTCCAGGTGAAGATCGGCGGCTTCCGCATCGAGCTCGGCGAGGTCGAGACGACGCTGCGCCGGCAGGACGGGGTGACCGCCGCGGTGGCGGTGGCCCGCGATGACAGTGGCAATGGAGCCAGGCTGGTCGCCTATGCGGCCGTGCCGGGTGCCGACCCGGCCCGCTACGACGAGGTGGCGGCCGGGTTGCGCACCGCGCTCGCGGCCGAACTACCGCACTACATGGTCCCGGCCGCCCTGGTGGTGCTGAACGCATTGCCGCTCAACGCCAATGGCAAGGTCGACCGGGCGCGCCTGCCCGAACCGGTCTTCACCGCCGCCGCCTACCGCGCCCCGGTATCGCGGATCGAGCGTCTGGTCGCGGCCGCGTTCACCGAGGTCATCGGTCTCGCCGTGACCGAGGCGACCCCGGAGTCCGATGCCGCCATCGGCCTCGACGCCGATTTCTTCGCCCTGGGCGGTAATTCGCTCATGGCGACCCGGCTCGCGGCCCGCCTGGGCGCGGATCTGGGTGTGCGGGTGCCGGTCGCGGCGGTGTTCGAAGCGCCGACCGTATCGGCACTGGCCGAGCGGCTGGCCGCGATCGATCCGTCGGACACCCGGACCGCCCTGGTCCGCCGGACCGGTACCGGACCGGCTCCGCTGTCGCTGGCACAGCAGCGCATGTGGGTGGTGAACCAGCTCGACCCCGCTTCGGGTGCGTACAACGTGCCCGCCGCGATTCGCCTTACCGGCACGCTGAATCACGCCGCACTTGCCGCCGCCCTGCGGGATCTGGTGCAGCGCCACGAGATCCTGCGCACCCGCTACCCCAGGCTGGACAGCGGTGAGGTCCAGCAGGTACTGGCCGTCGACGACGTGCACTTCGACCTGACCCCGATCCCGTTGTCCGCCAACGGTATCGACGATCGCATCGCCGAAATCGTCGCGGCCGGTTTCGATGTCACGATCGCCCCGCCGGTGCGCATCGCGCTGCTGTCGGTATCGGCGAGCGATCACGTGCTGGTCGTGGTCATGCACCACATCAGCACCGACGGCTACTCGGTCGCACCGATGGCGCGAGACCTGGTGTCGGCGTACACGAGTCGACTCGGCGGTGCCGCCCCGTCCTGGGCTCCGCTGGCCATCCAGTACGGCGATTACAGCGACTGGCAGCGCACCGTGCTCGGCGCCGAGGCCGACGCGGACAGCCTGCTCAACGCCCAGCTCGGCTTCTGGCGCACCGAATTGGCCGGTCTCCCGGAGCAGCTCCCGCTGCCCACCGACCGCCCGCGTCCGGCTCGCCGCGAAATGCGCGGTGACACGGTCGATTTCGAGATCTCCGCCGATCTCACCGAGCGCCTGTCCACGCTGGCCCGCGAACACAACGCCACCCTGTTCGGCGTACTGCACGGTGCCTTCGCGGTGCTGCTGTCGAAGCTGTCGGGCCTGAGCGATATCGCCGTCGGCACCCCGGTCGCCGGTCGCGGTGAACGCGCCCTGGACGACCTGATCGGCATGTTCGTCAACACCGTGGTGCTGCGCGCCGAGGTGGACACCCGAGCGCCGTTCACCGATCTGCTGCGGCAGGTCCGGGATCGCGATCTGGCCGCCCTGGCCCAGGCCGACGCCCCGTTCGAGCGCGTGGTGGAGGCGGTGCTGGCCGCGTCCGGCCGCGCCCGATCCACCGCGTACACCCCGCTCTTCCAGGTCATGTTCACCTACCAGAACATGAACACCGGCACGGTCGCACTGCCCGGCCTGGATGTCGAGGTGCTGGAACCGCGCTTGGCCGAGGCCAAGTTCGACCTCCAGCTCACCGCGCTGGAGCAGTACGACCCGCGCGGCCGCGTCACCGGATTGCGCATGCAATTCGCCTACGCGACCGATATTTTCGACGCCGCCACCATTCGCCTGCTGGCGGAGCGGCTGCTGGGCGTGCTCACCGCGATCGCCGCGAATCCCGCGATCACGGTGCGCGCCATCGATATTCGTACCGAATCGGAGCGGCCTCGCAGCGGCAACTCCGGTCCGGCGTCCACCCCGGTGCCGTCGCGTGCGACGGCCGGGGCGGAGCGGACACCCGCCGAGGTGCCCGCGGCCGAGCTCCCGGCGCTCATCGCAGCCGCCGCCGAGCTCGCTCCCGACGCTGTCGCCGTCACGCACGGCGCGCACAGCGTCACCTACCGCGATCTGGCCACCAAGATCGCCGCCGTCGCCCGGGCCATGGGCGCCGCGGCGAAGCCGGAGGCCCTGGTGAATATCGCGCTCGCCGGTTTGGTGCCCGGCATCCTGGCCGCCCTCGGTGCGGGTGGCCTGTCCCAAGTCCTGCACACGCTTTCGGGCGCGGCGCAGGCGCTGGTTCAGTCAGAAGGAGACCTCTGATGTCTCGTGTGGAGTCGGTCGCCCTCAACCGGTTCGGTAACCATGCGGCGCTGCGTAGCGCCTACGGCGCCGCGGACCTGCCGAATCTGATCGAAACGGTGGCAGCCCTGGACCCGGATCGCATAGCGGTCCGGCACGGGGATCTCACCGTCGCCTACGGCCCGCTCGCGGCCGAACTGGGTGCGCTGGCCGAGGCCATGGGCGGCGCACTGGAACCCGAGGCACTGGTCCAGGTCGTCATCTCGGGTCAATTGCCGGCGCTCATGGAGGGGGAGGAGGGCGCGCTCACCGCCGTCCTGGACGACCTGCTCGATGACGCCGTCGAGGCCGCGGCCGCCGTGCTCACCCCGCACCTGGCCCCGGTCGAAACCCTCGCGACGCTGTTCGAGGAGCAGGTGCGCCGCACCCCCGACGCGGTGGCGCTGCAATTCGGCGGCGAAAGCCTGACCTACGCCGAATTCGACGCCCGCGCCGACACTCTGGCCCGCCGTCTGATCGCCTCGGGCGTCGGCCCGGATGTGCTGGTGGGCCTGGCCGTGCGGCGTTCGTTCGAACTGCTGGTCGGCATGTACGCGATCATCAAGGCCGGTGGCGCGTACGTGCCGCTGGATCCGGATCATCCGGCCGAGCGCCTGTCGTATGTGTTGTCGGTCGCGAATCCCGCCGTGGTGCTGACCACCACGGCCGATGAACCGGATTTCGAGACCGCCGTCCCGGTGCTGCGCATCGACGAGTTCGAGCGCACGGTCACCACCTCGGCGCTGTCGCCCAGCGCGGATCCCGAGGTGCCGCAGGCGATGGCGGACAATATCGCCTACGTCATCTTCACCTCCGGTTCCACCGGCCGCCCCAAGGGCGTTGCGGTCTCGCATCGCGCGATCGTGGCGAATCTGCGCTGGCGGCAGCGCATGTACCGGCTGCACGGCGATGACGCGGTCTTGCAGAAGACCCCCTTCACCTTCGACGTATCGGTGTGGGAGTTCTTCTGGCCCTTGCAGATCGGCGCGCGCCTGGTGATCGCGGAGCCGGACGGGCATCGTGATCCGGCCTATCTGCTGCGCACCATCGCTGACTACGGCATCTCCATCGCGCATTTCGTGCCGTCCATGCTGTCGGTGTTCGTGGCCGAGGCCGCGCACGAGGGCGTATCCGATTCGCTGCGCGCGGTTTTCGCCTCCGGTGAGGCGCTGCCCGCCGCCACCGCGGCCGGATTCCGCGATGTCAGCGGTGCGACGCTGCACAATCTGTACGGCCCCACCGAGGCCGCGGTCGACGTGACCGCGCACGAGGTGACCGCCGCCGACACCGTGCAGGTGCCGATCGGCGCGGCCGCCGACGACACCGATCTGCTGGTGCTGGACGAGAACCTGCGCCCGGTCCCGATCGGCGTGGTCGGCGAGCTCTACCTGGCCGGTGTGCAGCTGGCACGCGGCTACGTGGCGCGCACCGGCCTGACCTCCGAGCGCTTCGTCGCCAATCCCGAAGGCGCGCCCGGTGATCGCATGTACCGCACCGGTGACCTGGTGCGCTGGCAGCCCGCCGTGGACGGCGGCCCGAATGAACTGGAATACCTGGGCCGCACCGATTTCCAGGTGAAGCTGCGCGGTCTGCGCATCGAACTCGGCGAGGTGGAGGCCGCGCTGCTGAGCCATCAGCAGGTGGCGCAGGCGGCGGTGCTGCTGCACCACACCGCGACCGGTGATCATCTGATCGGCTACGTGGTGCCCGCCGCGGCCGAACTGGATACCGCCGCGGTGCTGGCGGCGGCGCGGGATCGACTGCCCGAGTACATGGTTCCGGCCGTGCTCATGGCGCTGCCGGAATTCCCGCTCAACCCGAACGGCAAGCTGGACCGGCGCGCGCTGCCGGAGCCCGAATTCACCGATGCCGCGGTCGAATTCCGGGCGCCGGAGACCACCGCCGAGCTGGCGGTGGCGGCCATCTTCGCGGATCTGCTCGGTACCGACCGGGTCGGCGCGGATGACGATTTCTTCGCCCTGGGCGGTAATTCGCTCATCGCCACCCGGGCCATCGCCCGGGTCGGCGAGGCGCTGCGCATCACCCTGGATGTGCGCGATTTCTTCGAGCGCCCGACCGTCGCCGCGCTCGCCCTGCTCGCCGATGATCCCGCCGCCCAGCTGGATTCGGACGCCGAACTGATCGGCCCGGCCGAATTCGACGCCGATCGCCCCGTGCTCGCGGCGGCGGAGCGGCCCGCCCTGGTGCCGCTCTCGCCCGCACAGCAGCGCATGTGGTTCCTGAATCGCCTCGCGCACGACGAATCCGCAACGCCCGCCGACGGTTTCGACGCGGCGGCGGTCGACAATGTGATAGTCGCGCTGCGCCTGCGCGGTGATCTGGACACGGCCGCGCTCACCGCCGCGGTCACCGATCTGATCGCCCGCCACGAGGTGCTGCGCACCTCCTATCCGCAGACCCCCGCCGGTCCGATCCAGCTCGTGCACGCCGCACCGCTCGGCCCGATCTCGGCCGGGCATCCGATCGCCGCCGAGCTGACCCCGGCCGATACCACCGAGGGTGAGCTGCGCGCCGCCATCGAGGCCGAGGCGAAGCGCGGATTCGATGTGGCGGCACAGGTTCCGCTGCGCCTGCGCCTGCTGCGCGCCGATGCCACCGATCACACGCTGGTACTGGTGGTGCACCATATCGCCGCCGACGGCGTCTCCATGGCCCCGCTGGTGCGCGATCTGGTCGAGGCGTACACCGCGCGCCGGGCCGGGGAACGGCCGGACTGGGCTCCCCTGGAGATCCAGTACGCGGATTACGCCCTGTGGCAGCAGCGCCTGCTGGGCGATGACGCCGACTCGGAATCGCTTGCCGCGCGCCAGCTCTCGTTCTGGACCCGGGAATTGGCCGAATTGCCCGCGCAATTGGATCTGCCCGCCGATCGCCCGCGCCCCACGGTCTCCGGATATCGCGGCGCGACAGTCGGTTTCGCACTCGACGCCGATTTGCGCACCGCCGTGGACGCGCTCGCCGCCCAGGCCCGGGCCACCCCGTTCATGGTGCTGCACGCCGCGCTGGCCGCCCTGCTGGCGCGGTTGTCCGGCACCACCGATATCGCCATCGGCACCGCCGTCGCGGGTCGCGGCGAACGCGCCCTGGACGATCTGGTCGGCATGTTCGTCAATACGCTGGTGCTGCGCACCGAGGTGCGCGGCGAACTGTCCTTCGCCGACCTGGTCTCGGTTGCCCGCGAACGTGATCTGCGCGCGTTCGCGCACCGCGATGTGCCGTTCGAGCGCCTGGTCGAGGTGCTCAATCCGGCCCGCGCCCGCAATCGCCATCCGCTGTTCCAGGTCGCCCTGGTCTTCCAGAACCTGGGCGTCTCCACCCCCGAACTTCCCGGGGTGGACACCGAAACCGTCGAATTCGACGCCGGTTTCGCCAAATTCGACCTGCAACTGACCGTCGCCGAGGACGGCGAGGGCTATCGCGCCGAATTCAACTACGCCACAGAACTGTTCGACGCGCCCACCGTCGAGGAGTTCGCCGCCAAATTCACCCGCCTGCTGACCGCCGCCACCGCCGCGCCCGAGCGCGCGATCGGCGATCTCGAACTGCTGGACGCCGGTGAACTCGACTATGTCGTCGACTCCTGGAACGCCACCGGCCACAAGGTCCCGGATCTGTTCCTGCACGCCGGTTTCGACGCCCAGGCGCAGCGCACCCCCGCGGCGCGCGCCCTGGTATTCGGCACGACCGAGCTGACCTACGCCGATCTCGACGAGCGCGCCAATCGACTGGCTCGCCTGCTCATCGAATCCGGTGTCGGTCCCGAATCCCTGGTCGTGCTGGCCATGGGCCGTTCGGTGGAGCTCATCTTCGCCATGTACGCGGTACTGCGCGCCGGTGGCGCGTACGTCCCCGTCGACCCCTCGCATCCGATCGAGCGCATCGGCCATATTCTCGGCACCGCCGAACCGCAGCTCGTATTGACCACCGCCGGTGACGGTTTCGCGCTGCCCGCGCATATCGACGTCCCGCTGCACCGCGTGGATGAACTCGATCTCGCCGAGTACTCCGCCGCCAAGATCACCGATCGCCAGCGCCGCGCGGTGCTGCATCCGGAGCACCCCGCGTACGTGCTGTTCACCTCCGGCTCCACCGGTAAGCCCAAGGGCGTCGCCGTGAGCCATCGCGCCATCGCCAACCAGATGGCGTGGATGCAGGCCGAATACGGTATCGGCCGCAAGGATGTCTACCTGCAGAAGACCGTCTCCACCTTCGATGTCTCGCTGTGGGGCTACTTCCTGCCGCTGCGCGCCGGTGCCACCATGGTGCTGGCCGCGCCGGACGGGCATCGCGATGCCCGCTACCTCGCCGAAACCGTCGCCGCGCACGGTGTCACGCTCACCGATTTCGTGCCGTCCATGCTGTCGGTCTTCGCCGCCCACGCCGAGGCGGGCGAACTCGATTCCCTGCGTGCGGTTTTCGTCGCCGGTGAGGCGTTCCCGCCGGAGACCGTCGCGGCGTTCCGCGCGGTCTGCGACGCCGATCTGCACAATCTGTACGGCCCCACCGAGGCGGCGGTGACCGTCACCTACCGCGAGGTGGGCGATGAGCCGCACGCGGTCCCCATGGGCGAACCGGAGTGGAACACCCAGGTCTACGTCCTGGATTCGCGCCTGCGCCCCGCCCCCATCGGCGTCCCCGGTGAGCTCTACCTGGCCGGTGTGCAGCTGGCGCGCGGCTACCACCGCCGCGTCGACCTCACCTCGGATCGCTTCGTGGCCAACCCCTTCGGGTTCGGCGGCGAGCGCATGTACCGCACCGGCGATCTGGTGAAGTGGACCCAGGACGGTGAACTGGTCTACCTGGGCCGCATCGATTTCCAGGTGAAGTTCCGCGGTCAGCGCATCGAACTCGCCGAGATCGAGACCGCGCTGCTGACCGCCCCCGAGGTCGCGCAGGCCGCGGTCCGGGTGATCGCGGGCGATACCGGCGACTACCTCGCCGGATACGTGATCCGCACGGCCGGAACCGAACTCGACACCGAGGCGCTGCGCACCCGCCTCACCGCACTGGTGCCCGCCTACATGGTGCCCACCGTCATCGTGGAGCTCACCGAGTTCCCGCTCGGCACCAGCGGCAAGCTGGATCGCGGCGCACTGCCCGTTCCGACCTTGGCCGCCAAGCGTTTCCGCGCCCCCGTCGATGCCGCGCAGCGCCTGGTCGCCCGCGTCTTCGGTGAGGTGCTGGGCCTGGAGCGGATCGGCCTGGACGACGATTTCTTCGCCCTCGGCGGCAGCTCGCTCTACGCCACCCAGGTGACCGCCCGCGCCGGAGCCGAACTGGGCGTGCGCATTCCGGTGCGCACCCTGTTCGACGCGGGCACCGTGGCCGGTTTCGCCGCGGCCGTCGGCGAATTGGCCGGTGCCGCAAAGCGTCCCGCGCTGGTCCCGCAGCCGCGCGTCGATCGTGTCCCGCTGTCCTCCGCCCAGCAGCGGCTGTGGTTCCTCAATCGTCTGGAGAGCGAACAGGAACTCCCCAGCAGCTACAACCTGCCGATCGTGCTGCGCCTGTCCGGCCGTCTCGATGTGACCGCGCTGGAGCAGGCCATGCTGGACCTGCTGGCCCGGCACGACGCACTGCGCACCTACTTCCCGGACACCGAATTCGGCCCGTACCAGAAGACCCTCGATCCCGCCGATGTCGGTCTCACCCTGAACCCGGTGCCGGTCCGCGAATCGGAGATCGTCGCCGCCGTCACCGCCATCGCCGAGGCCCCGTTCGACGTGGTCCGCGAACTCCCCTCGCGCATCGCCCTGCTCGTGGTGGATCGCGGTGCGGACGCGCCCTTCGACTCCGATGAGTACGTGCTGGTCATCGTCCTGCACCACATCGCGGGCGATGCCCTGTCCATGACGCCCCTGCTCGGCGATGTGGTGCGCGCGTACACCGCCCGCCTGGCCGGACAGGCTCCCGGCTGGGAGCCGCTGGCCATCCAGTACGCCGATTACAGCCTGTGGCAGCGCGCGCTGCTCGGCTCGGACACCACCCCCGGCGATCTGGCGCACCAGCAGCTGGAATTCTGGCGCGACACCCTCGCCGGCCTCCCCGCCCAGCTGGCCCTGCCCACCGACCGCCCGCGTCCCGCCCAGCCCCGGAACACCGGCGGCGCAATCGATTTCGAACTCGGCCCGGATATCCTCGCCGCCCTGCGCGACCTCGCCGCCACCCGGCAGGCCACCCTGTTCATGGTGCTGCACGCCGCCTTCGCCGCCACCCTGGCGCGCCTGGCGGGCAGCACCGATATCGCCATCGGCACCCCCGTCGGCGGCCGCGGTGAGCGCGAATTGGACGCGCTCATCGGCATGTTCGTCAACACCCTGGTGCTGCGCACCGAGGTCGACCTCGCCGCCCCCTTCACCGAACTGCTCACCCGCGCCCGCGACACCGATCTGGCCGCCTTCGCCAATGCCGACCTGCCCTTCGAGCGCCTGGTCGACGATCTGGTGGTGGACCGCTCCACCGGCGCGCATCCGCTCTTCCAAGTCATGCTCAGCTTCGGCGAAGACCGCGGCGCGACAACGGATCTGACGCTTCCGGGCCTGACCGTCACCCCCGTCGAACTCCCCGACTCGGTAGCCAAGTTCGATCTCCAATTGGTCATCAACGAGCGTTCCACCGTCCCCGGCGACGCCCTCACCGGCAGCCTCCGCTACGCCACCGAACTGTTCGACCCGGCCACCGCGACCGCCCTGACCACCCGCCTCACCCGCGTGCTGGCGGCGGTGGCATCAGACCCGACCGTCCGCATCGGCGATATCGACCTCCTCGACGCCACCGAGCGGGAGTTGGTTCTACACGGCTGGAACGACACCGCCACCCCCGTCGACACCACCGCGACCCTGGTCTCCCTCTTCGAGGCCCGCGCCCTGACCAGCCCCGACGCCCCCGCGCTCGAATTCGAGGGGACAGTCCTGTCCTACGCCGAATTCGCCGCCCGCGTCAATCAACTGGCCCGCTACCTGGTGGCCCAGGGCGTCGGCGCGGAATCATCGGTGGCCCTCGGCATGCGCCGCTCCCTGGACCTGGTGATCGGCATGTACGCCGTCATCACCGCCGGCGGCGCCTACGTCCCACTCGATCCCGATCACCCGGCCGACCGCACCCGCTACATCGTCGAGACCGCGCGCCCGGTGTGCGTGCTGACCTCCGGCCACGACCTGGAAGAGGTTGCGGCGCAGCAGGTTCGCATCGATACCCTCGACCTGTCCGGCTATTCCGATGCCCCGCTGACCGATGCCGAACGGGTCACCCCGCCGCGGCCGTCGAATACCGCGTACATCATCTTCACCTCCGGTTCCACCGGTCGCCCCAAGGGTGTCGCGGTCTCGCACGCCGCCATCGTCAACCGCCTGGTCTGGATGCAGGCCCGGTACGGCCTGACCGCCGCCGATGTGGTGCTGCAGAAGACCCCCGCGACCTTCGATGTCTCGGTGTGGGAGTTCTTCTGGCCCATGCAGATCGGTGCCCGACTAATCGTGGCCAGGCCGGACGGGCATCGCGATCCGGCGTATCTGGCCGAACTCATCGCCGACCGCGGTGTCACCGTCGCGCATTTCGTGCCGTCCATGCTGGCGGTGTTCGTCGCCGAGCCCGCGGCCGCCGAATGCGACTCGCTGCGTATGGTTTTCGCCTCCGGTGAGGCGCTGCCCGCGCCGACCGCGCAGCAGCTGCGCGCGCTGACCGGTGCGGCGCTGCACAATCTGTACGGCCCCACCGAGGCCGCCGTCGACGTCACCCACCACGAGGTCACCGATGCCGATGCGGTGTCGGTACCGATCGGCGCGCCGGTGTTCAACACCCGGCTGTTCGTCCTGGACGCGCGCCTGCACCCCGTTCCCGTCGGCGTTCCCGGCGAGCTGTACCTCGCCGGGGCGCAGCTCGCCACCGCGTACGCCGCCCGCCCCGATCTGACCTCGGATCGCTTCGTGGCCAACCCGTTCGGCGCGTCCGAGCGCATGTACCGCACCGGCGACCTGGTGAAGTGGAACGCCGAAGGTGAGCTGGAATACCTGGGCCGCACCGATTTCCAGGTGAAGCTGCGCGGACTGCGCATCGAACTCGGCGAGATCGAATCCGCCTTGACCGCACAGGATTCCATCGCACAGGCGGTGGTCGTGGTGCGTTCCGACCACAACACCGGTGACCGCCTGGTCGCCTATCTGGTACCCGAGGCCGATGCCCGCATCGAGATCGATCTGCTGAAGATCGCCCTCGATCAGCGCCTGCCCGCCTATATGGTGCCCGCCGCCTTCGTGGTACTGGACGCGCTGCCGCTCAATGCTTCCGGCAAACTCGACCGCCTCGCGCTGCCCGCGCCCGTGCTCACCTCCCGCGCCTTCCAGGCTCCCGCGACCCGGGCCGAGCGCATCGTCGCCCGCATCTTCGGCGAGGTGCTCGGGCTGGAAGCCCCGGTCGGGGCCGGAGACGACTTCTTCGAACTGGGCGGAAATTCGCTCATCGCCACCCGTCTGGTGGCGCGGCTCGGCGCGGCCCTGGACACCCGGGTGCCCTTGCGCGCGCTCTTCGAGCACAGCACGGTCACCGCGCTGGCCGCCGACGTCGGCGATCACGCCGGTGCGGGCGCACGGCCCGCGCTGGTCGCGGGTCCGCGCCCGGATGAGATCCCGCTATCGCTGGCGCAGCGCCGCATGTGGTTCCTGAACCGCTTCGACACCGAATCGGTCGTCGACAATATTCCGCTCGCGGTGCGGCTCACCGGCGCTCTCGATGTCGACGCGCTGCTGACCGCGGTCGCCGATGTGGTGGACCGGCACGAGGTGCTGCGCACCATCTACCCCGAGACCGCGACCGGGCACGGTGTGCAGGTGATCCTGCCCGCCGGACGGGGGCTGCCGGACCTCGGACCGGAACCGGTCACCGCGGCCGAACTGCCCGCCCGCGTCCGTGAGCTGGTGCTCGCCGGATTCGACGTGACGGTGGAGGTTCCGGTGCGCGCCCGGCTGTTCCGGGTGACCGACGCCGAAACGCCCACGCACGTCATGGCGCTGGTGGTGCACCACATCGCCGGTGACGGCTGGTCCGTGCATCCGCTCGCCCGCGATATCATGGCCGCCTACACCGCGCGTACCGAAGGCCTTGCACCGCGGTGGAATCCGCTGCCGGTGCAGTACGCCGACTACGCGCTCTGGCAGCGCACGGTGCTCGGCTCCGAGGACGATCCGGATTCGATCATCGCCCAGCAGGCCGCGTACTGGTCCGGCGCCCTGGCCGGCCTGCCGGATCAGCTGGAACTGCCCGCCGATCGCCCCCGCCCGGCCGTCGCCTCGTATCGCGGTGACGTGCACGGCTTCTCGATCGACGCCGAGCTGCTGGACGCGCTGAACGGCCTGGCCCGCAGGCATGGGGCCAGCCTGTTCATGGTGGTGCACGCCGCCTTCGCCACCCTGCTCGCGCGGCTGTCCGGACAGGACGATCTCGCCATCGGCACCCCGGTCGCGGGGCGCGGTGAGGCGGTGCTGGACGACGCGGTCGGCATGTTCGTCAACACCCTGGTGCTGCGCACCGCCGTCGATTCCGGCGCCACCTTCCCCGAGCTGCTGGCCCGGATCAAGGACGTCGACCTGACCGCGTTCGAGCACGCCGAACTGCCCTTCGAGCGGCTCGTGGAACTGCTCGATCCGGCCCGATCGCAGGCCCGGCACCCGCTGTTCCAGGTGATGCTGTCGTTCCAGAACACCGGCAGCACCACCTTCGAGGTGCCCGGTCTGGATGTCACCGGGCTGCCGGTGGAGGTGGCCTCGGCCAAGGTCGACCTGCAGCTCAACTTCTCCGAGGTGCCCGGTGTCGACGGCCTCGCCGCCGAATTCACCTATGCCACGGAGCTTTTCGACGCCGACACGATCGCGGCACTGGCGGACCGCCTGCTGCGCGTACTGCACGCCGCGATCGCCGAGACCGGCGAGCCGATCGGCGATATCGAGCTGCTGCGCACCGCCGAGCGCGATCTGGTGCTCTCCGAATGGAACTCCAGCACCGTCGAACTCCGGCCCGCGCTGCCCGAGAACACCGCGGCGACCCTGGTGTCGCTGTTCGAGGCGCAGGCCCTGACCAGTGCCGACGCACCCGCGCTCAGCTTCGACGGGACAACTCTGTCCTACGCCGAACTCGCCACCCGGGTACACCGCCTGGCCCGCCACCTCATCGCCCAGGGTGTCGGCCCGGAAACCACCGTCGCGCTTGCCATTCGGCGTTCGCTGGATCTCGTCATCGCCATGTACGCGGTGCTGGAGTCCGGTGCGGCCTACGTCCCGCTCGATCCGGATCAGCCCGCCGACCGCATCGAATACGTGCTGGATACGGCCCGCCCGGTCGTCATCCTGACCACCGGGCGCGATGACTTCCAGGCCAGCCGCTTCACCCCGGTCCTGGCGGTCGATGCCCTCGACCTCACCGGATATCCGAGCACGCCGATCGTCGATGCGGAACGCCGCACCGCGCTGCTGCCGTCGCACCCCGCCTACGTCATCTTCACCTCCGGTTCGACCGGCCGCCCCAAGGGTGTCGCGGTGGAGCATCGCGCCATCGTGAACCGCCTGCTGTGGATGCAGTCGGAGTATCCGATCGATGCGAATGACGCTGTGCTGCAGAAGACTCCGGCGACATTCGATGTGTCGGTGTGGGAGTTCTTCTGGCCCTTGCAGACCGGTGCGCGTCTGGTCGTCGCCAAGCCCGATGGCCACCGCGATCCGGCCTACCTCGCCCGGGTCATCGCCGAAGAGGGCATCACCACGGCGCATTTCGTGCCGTCCATGCTCGCGCTCTTCGTCGCCGAGCCGGCGACGGCCGAACGCACCGCGCTGCGTCAGGTATTCGCCTCCGGTGAGGCACTGCCCGCCTCGACCGCGCAGCGCCTGCGCGAGTTGACCGGTGCCCGCCTGCACAACCTGTACGGCCCGACCGAGGCCGCCGTCGACGTCACCTTCCACGAGATCGCCGACACCGACACCCTTTCCGTGCCGATCGGCCGCCCGGTGTGGAACACCCGGCTGTACGTGCTGGATGCACGGCTGCACCCGGTGGCCCCCGGTGTCGCGGGTGAGCTGTACCTCGCGGGCGATCAGCTCGCTCGCGGGTACCTCGGTCGCCCGGACCTGTCGGCGGATCGTTTCGTGGCCAACCCCTTCGGCACCTCCGAGCGCATGTACCGCACCGGCGACCTGGTGAAGTGGAATGCCGAGGGTGAGATCGAATACCTCGGCCGCACCGATTTCCAGGTGAAACTGCGCGGCCTGCGCATCGAGCTCGGCGAGATCGAATCCGCTTTGACCGCACAGGATTCCATCGCCCAGGCCGTGGTCGTGGTCCGCTCCGATGACCGTCTCGGTGACCAGCTCGTCGCCTACCTGGTCCCCGTGGATTCCGCCGCACCGGCCTCGACCGAGGTGAGCTCCACCGGTGCGGGCGTCGTTGACGGCGTATCTGTTTCGGCGGCCGCCACCGATCGCGCGCGAGTGGAACAGGTGCGTGCCGCGCTGGCGGATGTGCTGCCCGGGTACATGGTTCCGGCCGCGTACGTGGTGCTGGATGCCATGCCGCTCAACGCCTCCGGCAAACTGGACCGCAGGCAGCTGCCCGCGCCGGTGTTCGAGGCCAAGACGTTCCGCGCGCCCGCGACTCCAATTCAGGAGATCGTGGCGGGCACCTTCGCCGAGGTGCTCGGCGTCGAGCCCGCGCTGGGTTCGGTCGGTCTCGACGACGACTTCTTCGGGCTCGGCGGCAATTCGCTGCTCGCCACCCAGGTGACCGCCCGATTGTCGGCCGCCGTCACCGCCGAGCTGTCGGTGCGTGATCTGTTCGAGGCGTCCACCGTCGTCGCGCTGGCGGCGCTGCTGGAATCCCGCGCGGGCGCGGGCAGCAACCGCCCTCCGCTGGTGGCGGGGGAGCGCCCGGCCGAATTGCCGCTGTCGCTGGCGCAGCAGCGCATGTGGTTCCTGAACCGATTCGATCCCGAATCGGCGGTGGACAATATTCCGCTGGCCGTGCGGTTGCGTTCGGACGCTGCGGGTTTCGGCGTGCTGGACACCGAGGCGCTGCGGCTGGCCGTCGGTGATGTGATCGACCGGCACGAGGTGCTGCGGACCGTCTACCCGGCCACCGAGAGCGGTAGTGGCGTTCAGGTCGTGCTGCCGCCCGGGCAGTCGATCGGTGATCTCACCCCGATTCCGGTGACCGAGGACGAACTGGCCCGTCGCATTGCCGGACTCGTCGGCACGCCGTTCGATGTGACCTCCGAGATCCCGGTGCGCGCAGCGCTTTTCACGCTGCCCTCGGGTGCCGAACATGTGCTCGTGGTGGTCCTGCATCACATC
Organism: Nocardia sp. NPDC056000; assembly: GCF_042269265.1. Lineage (NCBI taxonomy): Bacteria > Bacillati > Actinomycetota > Actinomycetes > Mycobacteriales > Nocardiaceae > Nocardia > Nocardia sp. NPDC056000. The sequence continues at coordinate 320,229 of NZ_JBHJXS010000008.1, forward strand.
TCGGGCGACGGCTGGTCGCTCGGCCCGCTGGCTCGCGATGTCATGGCCGCCTATGCGGCGCGCAGCGAAGGGCAAGCGCCGCGGTGGAATTCGCTGCCGGTGCAGTACGCGGACTTCGCACTGTGGCAGCGTGCGGCACTGGGCTCGGAATCCGATCCGGAGTCCGTCCTGGCGCGTCAGCTCGACTACTGGAGCGCTGCGCTCGCCGCCCTGCCGGACGAGCTGCGGCTCTCCACCCGCCCGCGCCCGCCGGTGGCTTCGGGACAGGCCGGTACGCACCGGTTCGAGGTGCCCGCCGATGTGGTGACCGCACTGCATCGCGTCGCGCGATCGCACGGCAGCACGCTGTTCATGGTGGTGCACAGCGCCTTCGCGGCGCTACTGGCCCGGCTCAGCGGCAGCGACGATATCGCCGTCGGCATTCCGGTCGCCGGACGCGGTGAGCAGGCGCTGGACGCGCTGGTCGGCATGTTCGTCAACACCCTGGTGCTGCGGGCCCGGGTCGACACCGGCGCGACCTTCACCGAACTGCTGCAGTCGGTGCGCGAGCGCGATCTGCAAGCCTTCGCGCATACCGATGTGCCGTTCGAGCGTCTGGTCGAGGCGCTCGACCCGGCTCGCTCGCAGGCCCGGCATCCGCTGTTCCAGGTCATGCTGTCCTTCCAGAACCAGGGCGGCACCGCCCTCGAACTGCCGGGCCTGGCCGTCACCGAATACCGCCTGGATCAGCAGGGCGCGAAGTTCGATCTCCAGCTCGCACTCGGCGGTGGCGCCGATTCGGAGCCGATGCGCGCCGAACTCGTCTACGCCACCGACCTTTTCGACGCCGAGTACGCGGATTCGTTCGGACGCCGTCTGCTGCTCATGCTGGCGGCGGTCGCGGCCGATCCGGCCGCCCGCATCGGCGATGTGGAACTGCTGGACGCCGCGGAGCGGTCGCGGGTGCTACACGGCTGGAACGACACCGATGCCGATCTGTGGCTGGAGGGCGTCGCCCCCACCCTGGTTTCGCTGTTCGAGGCGCAGGCCGCACGTTCGGAACAGCGCACGGCGGTGAGCTTCGACGGGACGGGTCTGTCCTACGGCGAATTCGCCGAACGGGTGAACCAGCTGGCCCGGCACCTCATCGCACACGGTGTCGGACCCGATTCCCTTGTCGCCCTGGGCATGCGCCGCTCCCTGGATCTGGTCGTCGGCATGTACGCCGTGCTCACCGCCGGTGGCGCGTACGTGCCGCTGGATCCGGATCAGCCCGCCGAGCGCATCGAATACATTCTCGCCACCGCCGACCCCGTCGCCGTACTGACCTCGGGTGCGGATCTGTCCATCGATACCGCGCAGGTGCGCATCGACCTGCTGGACCTGTCCGGCTACGCGGCCGATCCGATCGCCGACGCCGAACGCCGCCGCCCGCTGCGCGCGGACAACATCGCCTACGTCATCTTCACCTCGGGTTCGACCGGTCGCCCCAAGGGTGTCGCGGTGCCGCATTCGGCGATCGTGAACCGCCTGGTCTGGATGCAGTCCGAATACCGGCTGGCCGCCGATGACGTCGTGCTGCAGAAGACCCCGGCCACCTTCGACGTCTCGGTCTGGGAGTTCTTCTGGCCGTTGCTGACCGGCGCCCGCCTGGCGCTGGCCAAGCCGGAAGGTCATCGCGATCCCGCCTACCTGGCCCGGATCATCGCCGAGGAGGGCGTCACCACGGCGCATTTCGTACCGTCCATGCTCTCGGTGTTCGTCGCCGAGCCGGGTGTGGCCGAATGCGTCTCGCTGCGTACGGTTTTCGCCTCCGGTGAAGCCCTGCCCGCCCCGACCGCACAGCGACTGCGCGCGCTGACCGGAGCGGCGCTGCACAATCTGTACGGTCCCACCGAAGCCGCCGTCGATGTCACTTATCACGAGGTGACCGACGCCGACACGGTCACCGTGCCCATCGGCGGCCCGGTGTGGAACACCCGGGTGTACGTACTGGATTCGCGCCTGCACCCGGTGGGCGCCGGTATCGCGGGTGAGCTCTATCTCGCGGGCGAGCAGCTGGCCCGCGGCTATCTGGGCCGTCCGGAGCTGTCCGCGGACCGCTTCGTCGCCAATCCGTTCACCCCCGGCGAGCGCATGTATCGCACCGGTGACCTGGTGGTCTGGACCGCCGACGGTGAGCTGGAATACCTGGGCCGCACCGACTTCCAGGTCAAACTGCGCGGCCTGCGCATCGAACTGGGTGAGATCGAGGCGGTGCTCACCGCGCACGACTCCGTCGCCCAGGCGGTGGTGGTGCTGCGTTCGGACGCGCGCACCGGCGATCTGCTCGTCGGCTATGTGGTTCCGTCCGCCGCCGGGTCGGTCGATGTGGCGGCCCTGCGCACCCACCTGTCCGCGGCGCTGCCCTCGTACATGGTGCCGTCGGCCCTGGTGGTGCTGGAATCCTTCCCGCTCAATGCCAACGGCAAGCTGGACCGCAACGCGCTACCCGCTCCCGAGATCACCGCGGCCGCGTTCGAGGCCCCGGACGGCGAGGTCGAGGCGCTGGTCGCGGCGATCTTCGCCGATCTGCTCGGCGCGGAACGAGTCGGCGCGGGCGATGACTTCTTCGCCCTCGGCGGCAATTCGCTGATCGCCACCCAGTTGGCGGCGCGCCTGTCCAAGGCCATGACCACGCCGGTGCCGGTGCGCACCGTCTTCGATGCCGCCACGGTGCGCGAACTCGCCGCCCGGGTGACCGCGCTCGCGAACGAAGCGGACGCGAATCTGCCACTGCCCCCGCTGGTTTCGCAGCCGCGCGAGGGCCGCATCCCGCTGTCCATCGCACAGCAGCGGATGTGGTTCCTGAACCGCTTCGACGCACAGGGCGGCGGCTACAACATCCCCTTCGCCCTGCGGTTGACCGGTGCGCTGAACGTGCCCGCGCTACAGGCCGCCATCGCCGATGTGATCGATCGGCACGAGACGCTGCGCACCCTGTATCCCGAGCGCGACGGCGAGGCCGCACAGCTGATCCTGCCCGCCGGAACGCATCTGGTGGAGCTGGAGCCGGAGACCATCGCCGCGGCCGAACTCCCCGCACTGGTGGAATCGGTGTCCGCCACCGTTTTCGACGTCACCGTCGAGGTGCCGATCCGGGTGCGGCTGCTCGAACTCGCCGATGAACACCCGCAGACGCACATCCTGCTGTTCGTGGTGCACCACATCGCGGCCGACGGCTGGTCCTTCGCACCCCTGGCCCGGGATCTGGCCAAGGCGTACGTGGCCCGTTGTGCCAATACCGTCCCGAATCTCGGTGTGCCGCAGGTGCAGTACGCGGATTACGCGCTCTGGCAGCGGGCGGCGCTCGGAGCGGTCACCGATGAACAGTCGGTGCTGGCCCGGCAACTGCGCTACTGGAAGCGCCGCCTGGCGGGCGCGCCCGAACTGCTCACACTGCCCACCGACCGTCCCCGCCCGGCCGTGGCGAGCACCCGCGGCGCGGCGCTGCTCGGCACCCTGGACGCCGAATTGCATTCCGATATCGTGGAATTCGCGGCGGAGCACCGGGTGACCCCGTTCATGGTGCTGCACACCGCATTGGCCGTGCTGCTGGCCCGGCTGTCCGGAAGCGCCGATATCGTCATCGGCACCCCCGTCGCGGGTCGCGGCCAGCAGGAGCTGGACGATCTGGTCGGCATGTTCGTCAACACCCTGGTGCTGCGCAGCGAGATTCGCCCCGGCGCTGCCCTGGGTGAGGTGCTGGCGCAGGTGCGCGATACCGATCTCGCTGCCTTCGATCACGCCGCGCTGCCCTTCGAGGCACTCGTCGACGCGCTGAATCCGGCACGCTCCCAGGCGCATTCGCCGATCTATCAGGTCGCGTTCACGCTGCAGAACCACGCCAAGCCGGAGTTCCGGTTGCAGCGGCTGTCCATCACCGGACTCGACGCCGGGGTGCCGCCCATCCAGTTCGATATGGACTGGACCCTGCACGAGCATTTCGCCGACGGTGTGCCCGCCGGACTCGACGTGCACGTGCACTACGCCCGAGATCTGTTCGACGAGAACACCATCGGCGAATTCCTGGTCCGCTACGAGCGAGTGCTGCGCGCCCTGCTCACCGATCCGCGCACCACCGCCGCCGATGTGGAACTCATGTCGGTGGCCGAGCGCGGCGTGGTGCTGTCGGACCGCAACGCCACCGCGCGGATGATCCCGCGCGAGACCCTCGCCGATCTGCTGGATCGGCGCGCCGCCGTCGATCCGGCGGTGACGGCCGTGGTGCTCGAGGACGAAACCCTGAGCTACGGCGAACTGGCCGCCCGCGCGAATCGACTGGCGCGCTGGCTGATCGGCCAGGGCGTCGGCCCGGACGATATCGTCGGCGTGACCGCGCAGCGTGGATTCGATATGGTCATCGCGCTGTACGCCGTGGTCGCGGCGGGTGCGGCCTATCTGCCGGTGGACCCGGCGCATCCGGCGGATCGCCTCGCGCACATTCTCGGCACCGCCGAAACCACCCTGGTCCTGGCGGTCGACGAGCTGCTCCCGCCCGCACTGGACGGAGTGCGCACCGTGGCCGTCGCGGATCTGGATCTGAGCGGCTACGCGGACACACCTGTCACCGATGCCGAGCGGATCGTGCCGCTGCGCCCGGACAACCTGGCGTACGTGCTGTTCACCTCCGGCTCGACCGGTCTGCCCAAGGGTGTGGCCACCAGCCACCACGCCATCGTCAATCAGCTGTACTGGCTCGAACACCGCTACGGCGTCACCGCCGCCGACCGCATCATGCAGCGCGCGCCGCTGTCCTTCGACGTCTCGGTGTGGGAGTGCTTCCTGCCCGCGCTGGTGGGCGCGCCGCTGGTGCTGCTGAAGCCCGGCGGGCACCTGGACCTGGACTACCTGGCCGGGAAGATGCGCGAGCACGGCATCACCATCGCCGAGCATGTGCCGTCCGTGCTGGCCGCCCTGGTCGCCGAAGGCCAGGGATCCGCGCTGGGTTCGTTCCGGCATCTGCACACCGGTGGTGAGGCGCTGCCCGCCGAACTGCTCGCCGCGCTGCGCGAGCACGTCGGCGGTGCGGTGCACAACGCCTACGGACCCACCGAGGCCGCCGTCTCGACCATCTACCACGAATTCACCGACGCCGATCCGGATTACGAGGTCGCCATCGGCCGCCCCAACTGGAACACCCGCGCGTACGTGCTGGACGCCCGGCTGCGCCCGGTGCCGACCGGCGTCATCGGCGAGCTGTACCTCGCCGGTGATCAGCTGGCCCGCGGCTATCAGGGCCGCGGTGCGCTCAGCGCGGAACGCTTCATCGCCGATCCGTTCGGCGTGCCCGGTGCGCGCATGTATCGCACCGGCGATCTGGTGCGCTGGAACCGCTCCGGTGATCTGGTGTACCTGGGCCGCAACGACTTCCAGGTGAAGCTGCGCGGTCAGCGCATCGAGCTGGGCGAGATCGAGGCGGCCCTGCTGACGGCCGCCGGCGTCGCCAATGCCGCCGTGCTGCTCGCCAAGGACTCCGCCGGCGCCGATGCCCTGGTCGGATATGTCTCCGGCCCCGGTCTTTCCGCCGAAGCGGTACTGGCGCATATCCGCGAGCAGTTGCCCGCGTACATGGTGCCCGCGCACCTGGTGGTGCTCGACGATATGCCGCGCACCAGCGTCGGCAAACTGGACCGCAAGGCCCTGCCGCCGGTCGAATTCACCGCCGCGGCAACCGCTTTCCGCGCACCGCGGGAAGGCTCGGAGTCGATGCTGGCCGGACTGCTGCACGATCTGCTCGGCGGTGATCCGATCGGCGCCGATGACGATTTCTTCGACCGGGGCGGTAACTCGCTGCTGGCCATGCGTCTGGTGGCGCGCGTCAACGCGGCCTTCGGCTGCGAGATCGGCGTGCGCGAGATCTTCGAGGCCCCGACCGTTGCCGAACTGGCCACCCGGGTCGCGGGCGGTGGCCGCACCCTGCCGCCGCTGACCGCGGCGCCGCGACCGGATCGAATCCCGTTGTCACTGGCGCAGACTCGTATCTGGCTGCTGAACCGCCTCGATCCGGAATCGGCCGCGTACAACATCCCGGCCGCCATCCGGCTGATGGGCGATCTCGACATTCCGGCATTGCGCGCCGCCCTCACCGATGTGATGACCCGGCACGAGGTGCTGCGCACCATCTACCCGATGGACGCCGAGGGCGAGGGCCACCAGGTGATCCTGCCCGCGGGCACCGCCATCGAGTTGCCGGTCGAACTCGTCAGGGGTTCGGTGCTGCCGCGCATCTACGAATTCGGTTCCACCGGTTTCGATATCACCACCGAACTGCCGATGCGCGCGGTGCTGCTGCGCGAATCCGAGCACAGCACCGTACTGGTCGCGGTGCTGCACCACATCGCCGGTGACGGCGCGTCCATGGATCCGCTGCTGCGCGATGTGATTCTGGCGTATCTGGCGCGCACCTCCGGGTCCGCACCGCAGTGGGAACCGCTGGCCGTGCAGTACGCCGATTACGCCCTGTGGCAGCACGACGTGCTGGAAACGGTTGCCGCACCGGAACTCTCGTACTGGCGCGAACAGCTCGCCGGACTGCCGGACGAGCTCCCGCTGCGCACCGACCGGCCCCGTCCGGCGGTCTCCTCCTATGCGGGCGCGGTGGTGCGCGGTCGCATCGGCGGCGATGTCGGCGAACGAGTGCGCGCGGTTGCCAAGCGGCACAACGCGACTCCGTTCATGGTGTATCACGCCGCGCTGGCCGTACTGCTGGCCCGGCTCTCGGGCACCGAGGACATCGTGATCGGCACCCCGGTCGCCGGCCGCGGCGAGGCCGCCCTGGACGACCTGGTCGGCATGTTCGTCAACACCCTGGCGCTGCGCACCCGCCCGGCCCTGGACCGCCCCTTCGCCGACCTGCTGGCCGAGAGCCGGACCGTGGACCTGGCCGCCTTCGCCAATGCCACGGTGCCGTTCGAGCGCGTGGTGAACGAGCTCGGCATCGAAACCAATCGGTCCCGGCATCCGCTGTTCACGGTGACGCTGAACTACCTGAACCTGGACGGCGATACGCACGGCGTGCCCGGACTGGTGCTGGAGAACGTCGAATTCGACGACACCATCGCCAAATTCGACCTCACCTTCTCCATCGGCGATGAACTCGACGATGACGGCCATCTGATCGTCGAGGTCACCTACGCCACCGATCTGTACGACGAGGCGACCGCGGCGGATCTGCTGCGCCGCTTCGGCCGGGTGCTCGGCGCGGTCACCACCGATCCGGCGGTGACCATCGGCGAGATCGAACTGCTCGCTCCGGTGGAGCGCGCCGAACTGCTGGCCCGGCGTGGCCCGCGGGCGCTGCCGCCGCGCACCCTCGCCGAGCTCATGCGGGCCGCGGTCGAGCTGAATCCCGAAGCGACGGCGCTGATTTCGAGCGGTGAGACGCTCACCTACGGACAGCTGAACGAGCGCTCCTCGCGGCTGGCCCGGTTGCTCATCGGCTTCGGCGTCGGCGCGGAGGATTTCGTCGCCGTCGCGGTACCCCGCTCCATCGATTCCGTGGTGGCGCTGTGGGCGGTCGCCAAGACCGGCGCGGCCTTCCTGCCGGTCGACCCCACCTATCCGGCCGAGCGCATCGCCTACATGCTGGCCGATTCCGGCGCCACCCTCGGGCTGACGCTCACCGCGCACGTGGAACAGCTTCCGGCGCAGGCGACCTGGATCGTGCTCGACGGCGAATCGCTGTCCCGCGATCTGCTCGCCTTCGACGCGAACCCCATCGCGGACACCGAACCGGTGCGCCCGGTGCGCATCGGCAACGCCGCCTGGATGATGTACACCTCCGGTTCCACCGGCCGCCCGAAGGGTGTGGTGGTCAGCCACGCCGGTCTGCCGGGCGTCGCGGCCATCCATCAGGAACACGCGCCGACCTCCGCGTCGGCCCGCGTTCTGCACCGGGCCTCGCCCAGCTTCGACGCCTCGCTGATGGAACTGCTGATGGCCCTGCCGGTCGGCGCGGCACTGGTCATCTCGCCCGCCGACGTCTTCGGCGGCGAGGAGATGAGCGAACTCATCCACCGTCAGCGGGTGACCCACGCGCTCATCACCCCGTCGGTGCTGCAAACCCTCGATCCGGAGCGACTGCGCGGCCTGCGGCACCTGTCGGTCGGCGGCGAGAGCTTCGGCCCGGAATTGGTGGAACGCTGGGGCGGCGGCCGCGATCTGTACAACTCGTACGGGCCGACCGAGGTCACCATAACCACGCATATGAGCTCGCCGCTGCGGCCGGGCGACGGCGTGGTGCTGGGCGGGCTCGCGCACGGTCTCGGCGCGGTGGTGCTGGATGCCCGGCTGAGCCCCGTGCCGGACGGCGCGGTCGGCGAAATGTACCTGCGCGGACCGGGATTGGCGCGCGGCTATCACGGTCGCGCCGATATCACCGCGGACCGCTTCATCGCCGACCCGTTCGGCGAGCCCGGCGGGCGGCTCTACCGCACCGGTGATCTGGTGCGCTGGGTGCGGCGCTCGGTCGGCGGTATCAGCTACCCGGTGCTCGAATACCTGGGCCGCTCCGACGATCAGGTCAAGGTGCGCGGCCTGCGCATCGAACTCGGCGAGATCGACACCGTGCTCACCACCCATGAGAGCGTCGATTTCGCGGTCACCATCGGCCACACCGGTCGTTCCGGCGATATCTCGCTGGTGTCCTACGTGGTGCCCGCACCGGGCCGCGTCGTCGACACCGAAGAGTTGCGCGCCTTCGCGGGCCGCTCGCTCATCGCCTATATGGTGCCCGCCGCCATCATGGTGATCGACGCCATTCCGCTCACCCCGACGGCCAAACTGGATCGAAAGGCACTGCCGGAACCGGTATTCCGCACCGCGGAGTTCCGCGCACCGGTCACGGTCGCCGAACGAGCCATCGCGACCGTCATGGCCGAACTGCTCGGGGCCGCCGATCCGGTCGGCCTGGATGACGATTTCTTCGCACTCGGTGGCAATTCGCTGAGCGCGGTGAAGCTTTCGGCCCGGTTGTCCGCGCGCCTGGGTGTCGCGGTGGCCATGCGCACCGTGTTCGAGCATCCGACCGTGGCCGGATTGGCCGCTGTCATCAGCACCTCCGGCGAAATCGTCGCGACCGGTCCGGAGCTCGTGTCGCGCCGCGAGCAGGGTCCGGTGCCGCTTTCGCTGGCACAGCGGCGTATGTGGTTCCTGAACCGGTTCGACGGTGAATCGGCGGCCTACAATATGCCGCTCGCCATCCGGCTCACCGGTGAGCTGGACATCGCCGCCATCGACGCCGCGTTCGCCGATGTGGTGGCCCGGCACGAGGTGCTGCGCACGCTGTACCCGCTCACCGAATCCGGTCCGGTGCAGGTGATCCTGTCCGCCGCCGAGGCGCGCGGGCCGCGGCTCAGCCCGATTCCGGTGGCGGCGAGCGAATTGCTCACCGTCGTCAGCGGATTCGTTTCCGAGGGCTTCGATGTCACCGCCGCGGTACCGCTGCGCGCCCGGCTCTACCTGCCCTCGAATGCCGCGGATGAGCACGTGCTGGTCGTGGTGCTGCACCATATCGCCGCCGACGGCGCCTCCATGGCCCCGCTGGCCCGCGATGTCATGGCCGCCTACGCCGCCCGGCACGCGGGCGCCGTGCCCGCGTGGGAGCCACTGCCGGTGCAGTACGCGGATTACGCGCTCTGGCAACGGGATCGGCTCGGCTCCGAAGACGATGCCCAATCGCTGCTGGCACAGCAGCTGCGGTTCTGGACCGAGGCCCTGGCCGGGCTGCCGGATCAGTTGGAGTTGCCCGGCGATCGACCGCGTCCGGCGGTGGCTTCAACCGTCGGCGACGAGATCAATTTCGGCATCGACGCCGGGCTGCACGCCCGGCTCGCCGAACTGGGCCGCGCCCAGGGCTCGACGCTGTTCATGGTGGTGCACGCGGCCTTCGCGCTGCTGCTGTCCCGGTTGTCCGGGAGCGCCGATATCGCGGTCGGCACACCGGTCGCGGGTCGCGGCGAGGACGCGCTCGACGATCTGGTCGGCATGTTCGTCAACACGCTGGTGCTGCGCGCCGAGATCGATCCCGCGCTCGGCTTCAGCGCCCTGCTGAACCAGGTCCGCGCCCGCGATCTGGCTGCCTTCTCGCACGCCGACGTGCCGTTCGAGCGCCTGGTGGAGGTGCTCAACCCGGAGCGCTCCACCGCTCGGCATCCGCTGTTCCAGGTCGGCTTCTCGTTCAACAACACCGAGCCCGCCGCCTTCGAACTCGACGGATTGCGGGTCGGCGCGGTCGATTTCGAGACCGCCATCTCGCAGTTCGATCTGCACCTGGTGGTCGTGGACCGCTATGACGCGGACGGCACGCCCGCCGGACTCGCGGTCTCGCTCACCTACGCGACCGCGCTGTTCGACGCCGACACCGTCGCCGGATTCGCCCGGCGCTTCGAACGCCTGCTGGCCGCGGTGGTCGCCACCCCGGAGCTCGCGGTCGGCGCGCTGGAACTGCTCGCGCCCGACGAGCGTGTCCGAATCCTGGAGTCCTGGAACGGCACCGCGCAGCCGGTCGACACCGAGGCGACCCTGGCCACCCTGCTGGACCGAGTTGTCGCCGGCGATCCGAAGGAGATCGCACTCGTCGCCGATACCGCCACCGGGCGCGAGGAATTGACCTACGCCGAGCTCGATGCCCGGGTGAACCGTTTGGCGCGTGAGCTGATCGCGCGTGGTATCGGTGCGGAAGACCGTGTGGCGCTTGCCATCCGGCGTTCGACCGATCTTGTGGTCGCGATGTACGCCGTCGCCAAGTCCGGTGCGGCGTATGTGCCGATCGATCCGGATCAGCCCGCCGATCGCACCGGTTACATCCTCGAAACCGCCGCTCCGGCAGTGGTTCTGACGACCTCGCGGGACGGCTTCGAGCATGAATCCGCATCGGTAGCGCGTATCGATGAGCTGGATCTGTCCGGATACTCGGACGAGTCGATCACCGCTGCCGAGCGGGTGCGGGAGCTGACGTCCGCGAATACCGCGTACGTCATCTTCACCTCCGGTTCCACCGGTCGTCCCAAGGGTGTGGCGCTGCCGCATGCGGCGGTCGTGAACCAGTTGCTCTGGAAGGTCACCGAATTCGGTCTGGATCCGGCCGATGCGGTGCTGCTCAAGACGGCCGCGACCTTCGATCTCTCGGTGTGGGAGTTCTGGTCGGCAGTGGCCTGCGGTGGCCGCCTGGTCATCGCGCAGCCGGACGGGCATAAGGATCCGGCGTACCTGAACGAGCTCATGGCTCGTGAGTGGGTGACCACGCTGCACGTGGTGCCGTCCATGCTGGACGCGCTGCTGGCGGACGGGCTGCCGGATTCGCTGTGGCGCATCCTCGCCATCGGTGAGGCGTTGCCGGGCGCGCTGGCCCAGCGGGTGCTGGCCGAGCGTCCGCGCACCGAGCTGTTCAACCTGTACGGCCCCACCGAGGCTGCGGTCTCGATCACCAATCACAGGGTCACCGATGCGGATCAGACCGCGGTGTCCATCGGCGCGCCCGAATGGAACAGCCGGGTGTACGTGCTGGACGCACGGCTGCGTCCGGTGCCGGTCGGCGTCTCCGGTGAGCTGTACCTGGCGGGTACGCAGCTGGCGCGCGGCTACTTCGGCCGCGCGGATCTGACCTCGGATCGCTTCGTGGCCAACCCGTTCAGCGCGGGCGAGCGCATGTACCGCACCGGTGACCTGGTGGCCTGGAATGCCAAGGGCGAGTTGGACTATCGGGGTCGTACGGACTTCCAGGTGAAGATCCGCGGTTTCCGCATCGAGCTCGGCGAGATCGAGGCCGCGCTGCTGGCGCTGCCGGAGATCGCGCAGGTCGCGGTGCTGGCCAAGTCGGATCAGCGCACCGGTGACCGCCTGGTCGCCTACCTTGTTCCTTCCGACGCGAATGTCGATGTGGCTCAGGTGAAGTCGACATTGTCGGCGACTCTGCCGTCGTACATGGTGCCTGCGGCGTTCGTGGTGCTGGACGCGTTGCCGTTGAACCTCAACGGCAAACTGGATCGAAAGGCGTTGCCGGAGCCCGAGTTCGAGACCACTGCCTTCCGTGCGCCGTCCACCCCGATCGAGGAGATCGTGGCGGGCGTGTTCACCGATGTGCTGGGCGTCGAACGCGTCGGCGCGGATGACGATTTCTTCGCCCTCGGCGGAAACTCGCTGCTGGCAACGCAGATCGTCGCCCGGATCGGCGCGGCCTTGGACAGCCGCATTCCGGTGCGCGCGCTCTTCGAGGCGTCCACCGTCGCCGGATTGGCCGCGAATGTCGCGCGGCAGTCGGGTGCGGGTGACCGCCGGGCCCTGGTGGCCCGGTCGCGCCCGGCGGCGATTCCGCTGTCCCCGGCCCAGCAGCGCATGTGGTTCCTGAACCAGTTCGACACCGAATCCGCCGCCTTCAACGTGCCCATCGCGGTCCGGCTGTCCGGTGCGCTGGATGTGCCCGCGCTGCGGACCGCCATCGCGGATCTGATTGCCAGGCACGAGATTCTGCGCACCGTCTACCCGATGACGGGGGAGTCGGACGCCGCGCGCCCCGCCCAGGTGATCCTGGCCCCCGCGCAGGCGACCCCGGAGCTCGAACTGCGCGTCGTCCCCGGCGCCGAACTCGAGGCCGTGCTCGACGAATTGGCCCGCATCACCTTCGACGTCACCGTGCAGGTGCCGGTCCGGGTGCTGCTGCTCGATATCGACGGCGCCGGAAACGATTACGTGCTCGCCATGGTCGTGCACCACATCTCCGGCGACGGTTCCTCGGTCGGCCCGCTGACCCGGGATCTCATGACCGCCTACGCCGCCCGGTCACGCGGTGTCCAGCCGGGCTGGACGGCGCTGCCCGTGCAGTACGCCGATTACGCCATCTGGCAGCGTGAGGTGCTCGGCGACGAAAGCGATTCGGAATCGCTGTTCGCCACCCAGGTCGGCTATTGGAAGTCGGCGCTGGCGGGACTGCCCGATCAGCTGGATCTGCCGTTCGATCGGCCGCGTCCGGCATCGCAGTCCCTAGAGGGCGGCAAGACGCCGGTGCTCATCGACGCCGAAACCCACCGTGCGCTGGTCGAACTCGCCCGCGCACAGGGCGCGACGCTGTTCATGGTGGTGCACACCGCCATCGCACTGCTGCTGGCCCGGTTGTCCGGCACCGGCGATATCGCCATCGGCACCCCGATCGCGGGTCGCGGCGAGGCCGCGCTCGACGATCTGGTCGGCATGTTCGGCAATACGCTGGTGTTCCGCACCGAGGTCGACGCCGCGGCCGCGTTCACCGAACTGCTGACCCGCCAGCGCGAGATCGATATCCAGGCGTTCGCGCACGCCGACGTGCCCTTCGAGCGTCTGGTCGAGGTCCTCAACCCGGTGCGATCGACCTCGCGCAATCCGCTCTTCCAGGTCGGCCTGTCGTTCCAGAACCTGGCGCGCACCCGGCTCGAGCTGCCGGGGCTGACCGTCTCCGAGGTCGACTTCGACAATGTGATGGCGGCACTGGATCTGCACTGGATCCTGTCCGACGGGTACGAGCAGGACGGCACGCCCGCCGGTATCGCGGGCAATCTCGTGTACGCCGGTGATCTGTTCGACGCGAGCACCGCGGTCGGGTTCACCGAGCGACTCGGTCGCCTGCTGGCCGCCATCGTGGCGGATCCGACCCGCCCGGTCGGTGATATCGATATTCTCGATCGCGCCGAGCTGGATCGAATCCTCCTGGGCCGCAACGAAACCCGACATGAGATCGTCGACGAGCCGCTGCTCGCCGGTTACCGCCGGACGGTGGCCGCGCACCCGGACGCGATCGCGGTGGTCTACGAGGGCATCGAGCTCACCTATCGCGAATTCGACGAGCGGGTCAATCGACTGGCCCGGTTGCTCATCGCCCAGGGTGTCGGCACGGAATCCGTTGTGGCGGTAGCGATTCGGCGCTCGCTGGATCTGGTGGTCGGACTCTATGCCGTGCTGTCGGCGGGTGGGGTGTACGTACCGCTGGATCCGGACCATCCCGCCGACCGCATCGCGAATATCTTCGACACCGCCCAGCCGGTCTGCCTGCTCACCAACACCGCCGACGCGGTGCGCGCGCCCGCGGGCGTTCCGGTACTGAACCTGGACGAGCTCGAGCTGGACCGGTTCTCGGCCGCACCGGTACGGCCGGAGGAACTGCTGCGCCCCATCACCGATGAGAACCTGGCCTACATCATCTTCACCTCGGGTTCCACCGGCAGGCCCAAGGGCGTCGCCACCGGGCACTGGGCCATCCACAACCAGATCGAGTGGATGCTCGCCGAATATCCGATGACGCCGGCGGACGCGTATCTGTTCAAGACCGCGACCACCTTCGACGTCTCGCTGTGGAGCATCTTCATGACCATGCGGGTCGGGGCGACGCTGGTCATCGCCGCGCCCGGCGGACACTTGGACACCGCCTACATCGCGGATGTCATCGCGGCCCAGCGCGTCACGATGGTGGACTTCGTGCCCTCCATGCTCACGGTCTTCGCCGCGCACACCCCGGCGGGTTCGCTGACAACCCTGCGCGATGTGTTCGTCATCGGTGAGGCATTGCCGCCGGAGACGGTGACCTCGACACTGGCGCTGGGCGCCGGGGTGCAGGTGCACAACCTGTACGGCCCGACCGAGGCCGCGATCTCGACCACCTACTGGAAGGCGACCGGCGGCGAGACCCGCTCGGTTCCGATCGGCCTACCGCAGTGGAACACCCAGGTCTACGTCCTGGACGCGCGGCTGCGTCCGGTGCCCGCCGGGGTGCCCGGCGAGCTCTACCTGGCCGGCGACCAGTTGGCGCGCGGTTATGAGCGCCGACCGGATCTGACCTCGGATCGGTTCGTGGCCAACCCGTTCGGTGTCGGCGCGCGCATGTACCGCACCGGCGATCTGGTGCGCTGGAACGCCGCCGGAGCGCTGGAGTACATCGGCCGCACCGACTTCCAGGTGAAGTTCCGCGGCCAGCGCATCGAGCTCGGCGAGATCGAGATGGCGCTGCTGGCGCATCCGGCGGTGAGCCAGGTGGTGGTGCTGGTGGTGCCGACGGCGCTGGGCGATCAGCTGGTGGCGTACGCGGTGCCGGTGCCCGGCGCGGTCATCGATCCCGCCGGACTGCGGTCCACCGCGGCGGAGGCCCTGCCCGCCTACATGGTTCCGGCCCAGGTCATCGTGCTCGAGGCATATCCGCTCAACGCCAATGGCAAGCTGGAACGCCGGGCGCTGCCGGAGCCGGTCTTCACCGGCCGCGAATTCCGGTCGCCCGAAACCGAGTTGGAGATCAAGGTCTGCGCGGCCTTCGCCGAGGTGTTGAAGTCCGAGCGAATCGGCCTGGATGACAACTTCTTCGAGCTCGGCGGAACCTCGCTGGTTGCCGTACAACTGGCGGCTCGGCTCAGTGCCGCTGTCGGTGAGCGTGTTCCGGTGACCTGGTTGTTCTCCGCGTCCACCCCGGCGGCCCTGGTCGCCGAATTGGAAAGGGCCACCGGCGGTCTGGGCGAGAGTGCCTTCCAGGTGCTGCTGCCGCTGCGCACCGGCGGATCCGGCGAACCGCTGTTCTGCATCCACCCGGTCGGCGGCATCTCCTGGTCGTTCGCCGGTCTGGCCGCACACCTGGACGAGGACCGCCCGATCTACGGTCTGCAATCGCCCACCCTGGCCTCGGATGTGCCGTTGCCGGCCTCCATCGACGAATGGGCGGCGCGGTACGTGCGGGAGATTCGCGCCGTACAGCCCGAGGGCCCGTACCACCTGCTCGGCTGGTCGCTCGGCGGCGTACTGGCGCATTCGGTCGCGGTGCAGCTCCAGGCGCTGGGACAGGAGGTGCCGACGCTGGCCATTCTGGACAGCTGGCTCGGCGGGGACACCGAAGCCACCGGGCCGGTGCGCATTCCGGTCGCCGAGGTGCTCGGCGGTCTGTTCGCCGGACAGGTCGAACTGGGCGACGGTGATATGGATCCGGAGGAGCTGGCCGAGAAGCTGGCCGGACTTCCCGAACCGTTCGCCTCCCTGGGCACGGACCGGCTGACCCGGATGGTGCGCACCGGTGTCGACTCGCTCGCGCTCATCGGCGCGTACCGGCCCGAGCGCTTCAAGGGTGAACTGCGGTATTTCGCTGCCGCCCTTGATGATCCGAGCTGCACGGAAGGCGTGTCCACCTGGACCGATGCCATCGACGGTGTGCTGCACACCCACGCGGTGCAGGCCACGCACTGGCGCATGACCGAACCCGCGGCGCTGGCCGATATCGCCCGGGTGCTGAACCACTCTTCGAATCCCTTGTGAGAAAGGCACTTCGCGATGAGCAATCCCTTCGATGACGACGACGCGCAGTTCTACGTACTGGTGAACGAGGAGGCGCAGCATTCGCTGTGGCCGATCTTCGCCGCCATCCCCGGTGGCTGGACCATCGCGCACGGACCGGCGCAACGTCGTACCTGCCTCGACTACGTCGAAACCCATTGGACCGATATGCGCCCCAAATCCCTGGCCGACGCCATGGCCACCGAGGTCGACTGATTCGGTTCGAAAATCTCTGCGGCCCAACAACTCCGCAGTAAGGACTCGGGGCGCGAGCGCGCCCCGTGCGGCGGTCCCGGCGCATTCACTGGTGATCCAGGCGAACAGTTTTCGGGGGTCTGTCCGCGAACGAAGAAAGGAAACACATGACCACTCCTCCTGCTACCGATCCCACCGGCGGCGTCGACATCGGCGGCATCCTGACCACCCTGCTCAAGTTCCTGAGCGGTGGCTCGACCGCCAGCTACACCCCGCACTGATCCGTAGCCCCCCAACACCTTTCGAAAGGAAAACACAATGCTCAGTGGCAGCGGCTTCACCGACCTGCTCATGGCTTTCGCCCACCTGGTCGGCTCGGGTTCATCCACCTCGGTAACCCAGCCCACCCCGCCGGTGACCACCCCGGTCGTCTAGGAGCCCAAATGTTCTCTGGCAGCATGGTTAACGACCTCTTCGCCACCCTGGCCAAGATGCTCGGCACCGGCTCCTCCTACACCTTCCCGCCGCAATAGCGACCGGAAAGGTCGTGAGGCCGCCAGCGCGCAACGCCCTGGCGACCCCACATTCCACCTGAATAAGCGCCGCGATGTACCGTTCCACCACTCCCTGCCGGACCGGTACATCGCGGCGTCCAGGCATTGTGAGTATCTCAGCTACCTCGCTCCGGTAGTCCCGCTCGCGCCGATCGATACAGTGCGGTGATATCCGCGCATCGGATAGCGGCGGTCGATGACATCGAATGCGCCGGGGCGCCGGCATTTGCGGAGTTCCCGATCCCGGCGTCCGGGCGGCCCGCGATACCCGATATTTGCAACCGATTGGTATCTAATACGGACGCGGTTTTCGGCGGTATCCGGCCCTCGCTCGTGTGGAAGTTCTCGCGGTGTGTCGACCGATTCGTGCGCGAGTCGCGGTGCGCAACCGGATAATTCGGACATCTTATGATGTGGTGGTTTGCGCCGCGGCCGATCGGGTTCGACATGATTCCGCATGTCGGTCCGGCATTCCGGCCGGATAGCGGTTCCGAAAAGTGGAGCTTTATTCTTCGGCGAATTCGACTCACCCCCTTCACTTCCTGCATCCGCGAATGTTTGGCAAATATATTTGTGCGGAAGGCAAGGCATAGTCGCCGCGAAACAGGCCCGGAAGTGTGGGAGCGAATACTTTTCGATAGCGCGCAACGAAGGGATTTCCAATGATGACGGTTACGGAATCCACTGAGCAGCCAGCGGTCACGGAGAGGAACACCATGAGCCGGAGCATTACGGTCGAGCCGCGTACCGTCGGTCTCTACTGGGACCGCGACGGTGATATCTGGCAGCGCGAGGAAGCCGGTTGGCGCCTCATTCTGCAGAGCGGCGTCGCCGTTGATCCGATCTCATTGTGGGAGTGGGAGGACGGGCACGTGGCCGACTACGCGCCGTTCACCCCGATGTCCGTCTTCACCCCGGCATAAGACCCCGCCGGTGCGGCGCGGTTACGCTCGCGCCGCACCGAAGAGGGTGACCTCCATCAGCCGGATCACCCTTTCCTGCGGGCAGATTCGCGGATCGTCACCGAAGACGCGCCCCATATCGACCACCAGTCCGAACCCGGCGTGCACCAGGATTCTGGCCTCGCCCTCGGACAGTTCCGGGCGCACCGCAACCAGCAGCCGCACCCATTCGGCCACGATCAGCCGCTGCACATTGCGCAGCATGGTGCGCTCATCGGGCGAAACATGGCTGAACTCCGCGTAATACACATAGGTCAGCTCGCGTTCGGCGAATGAGCCCGCGACATAGAGGTCGACGAGCTTGCCGAGCGCCTCGGCCGGAGTCGCGGATGACGACACCGCCGGTCCGATCGCCCCGGACACCCGATCGGCCGCGCGCCGGAAGGCCGCCGCCAGCAGATCACCCTTGCTCCGGTAGTACCGGTACACCGCCGACGCCGCGGACAGATCGGCCGCCGAGGCGATGTCCTCCACGCTCACATTGGGGTATCCGCGCTGATGGAAGAGCTCGACGGCCTTCTTCAACAGCAACTCGTGCTTGAAGGACTGCGGGATCTCGGTGGCCCGCGGCAGGCTGGCATCGGTGCCGGGCGGCGGTAGTTCGGCGGCGATGAGCGCATCGCAGGCCGAATGCAGCAACGCGGTCAACGCTTTCACCGGCAGCGCCGCGTGATGGTCGCCGATACTGCTGACCACGCTGAAGATGGCCACCGCGCGCACCGCGCGATCCTGTTCGTCCAGCTCCGGTCGCACCGCCCCGATGAGATCGCGCAGCACCTTCAGCGCCGCGGTGAACTGATCGGACAGCGTCTGCCGATCGGCGTCGTCGAGGTACCGCTGCTCCCAGCGCAACAGGGTGACGGTGGCGCGATTGGCGATGGTCTCGGCGATGATCCGATCCAGCACGCTCGACAGTCGTGCGGCCGGATCCAGGCCCTCGGTGTCCTCCGGCGGCGTGGTCGCGTCGACGGTGAGCTGACCCAGCCGCAGCAACTCCTCGCGGAACAGCGCGTACTTGCTCGGGTAGTGCCGATACAGTGCGGCCGAGGAGATTCCGAGTCGCGCGGCGATATCCTCCATGCTCACCCCGTGATAGCCGAGCGAGCCGAAGGCGGCCGCCGAGGTGGCGGCGATCTGGGCGCGCCGGTTCTTCGGGCGGCGGCGGATCACACGCTGCTCCTCGACATTCATGCCCGTAATGGTAGTCACCAGGTCTTTTGCCGCCCTGCCGGGTTGGGGAGCGTTGTGCTTGCAGGCGAAAGCACAAGGCGCTCACCCGATTCGGCGTTTCGCACGCGTTTCGTTCTACGATCGGCGGCCCATCTCGTAGGCTGCGCAGAGGTTAGGGCGAGATCAGGATGGAGCCGGCATGCGCACGGTCGATGTTCAGCGCACGATCCGGGCTCCACTCCCGGATGTCTTCGACTGGCTCACCGATGCGACCAACTATCAGCGCGTACCCATGGTCCGCCGGGTAACCCTGGTCCGCCCCGGCAACACCACCGGTCACGGCGCCGGAGCGGTCCGGCTGATCGTGACCCCGCTCATTCGCCTCACCGAAGAGATCGTGGAGTACGAGCCCCAGCGCCTCATGCGTTATCGACTCCTGAAATCCGTTCCGCCACTGCGACATCAAGAAGGTTTCATAGCTTTCGAGGAGGTCGCCCGCGGCACCCGCGTGCGCTGGTTCTCCACCTTCGAAATCGCCTCGCCGATGTGCGGCGGTCTGGCCACCACCCTGTTCCTGCCCGTCATCCGAGGCGGATTCCTCATGGTGCTGCGCACCGCCGAACGCGAACTTCGCGGTGCCTGAACACAATTCGAGCGCACTCGGGGTGTAGATCACACCAGGGCGGCCACGGCCATGCGGCGCAGCACCGGCCGGGCGCGGGTCGCGGTCGCGGCCGGAGCGCTGTGCGGGGTGGAGTTGATCAGGCCGAAGATCGCGTGCGCCTGCACGCGGGCGGTCGCCTCGGGGAGGTCGGGCCGGACTTCGCGCAGTACGGCGACCCAGACCTCCACGTATTGGCGCTGGGTGCGGCGGACCTGGCGGCGCGCGGCTTCGGGCAGGTTCTCCAGATCGCGATCCTGGATGCGAATGAGTTCCGGCTCACCCAGGGCGAAGTCGAGGTGGAAATCGATCAGCGCGTCCAGCGCCTCTGCGGGTGTGGTGGCCGCCGCCGCGACCGCCCGGCCGCCGTCGAGCAGTCGCTGACTGATGCCGACCAGCAATTCCACCAGCAGCGCTTCCTTATTGGGGAAGTGGCGGTAGACCGCCGGGCCGCTGATGCCCGCCGCCGCGCCCAGATCGTCCAGGCGCATACCGAGGAAGCCGCGGTCCGCGATCAGCCGCGCGCCCGCGTCCAGCAGCTGCGCGCGCCGCTGCGCCTTCAACTGTTCGCGCCGGGTGAGCGGCGCTGTCGTCAGCGCGGCGCGGGTCGTCGCGGCGGTTTCGGCCGGTGCCGAGGGCACGGTTTCAGCGCTGTTCACCGTGGCTCCCTCCTGCGGTTCTGGACAACTCAGTTAGTGAAGATTATCTTACATTTGAGTTATTGGTGATTAACCGAGCCTGAGGATGACGTCATGACGGTGGCTGGGGAGGTGCGCTCCGGGAACCGGGCCGCGCATCACGCACTGGTCGAAGAGCTGCGCGAGCGCTTGGCCGTGAGCGCGCTGGGCGGACCGGACAAGGCCCGCGAGCGGCATCTGGCCCGCGGCAAACTGTTACCGCGGCAGCGGGTGGATCAGCTGCTCGATCCCGGCTCGCCGTTCCTGGAGCTGTCGCCGCTGGCGGCCACCGGGCTGTACGGCGATGAATGCCCGGGCGCGGGCGTGATCGGCGGTATCGGCCGGGTCTCCGGGCGCGAATGCGTGATCATCGCCAATGACGCCACGGTCAAGGGCGGCACCTACTACCCGATGACGGTCAAGAAGCATCTGCGCGCGCAGGAGGTGGCGCTGCAGAACAATCTGCCGTGCGTCTACCTGGTCGACTCGGGCGGTGCGTTCCTGCCCAAACAGGATGAGGTCTTCCCCGATCGCGAGCACTTCGGCCGCATCTTCTTCAATCAGGCGAATATGAGCGCCAAGGGGATCGCGCAGATCTCCGCGGTCATGGGCTCCTGCACGGCGGGCGGCGCGTACGTCCCCGCCATGAGCGATGAGACCGTCATCGTGCGCAATCAGGGCACCATCTTCCTGGGCGGCCCGCCGCTGGTTAAGGCCGCCACCGGTGAAGTGGTCACCGCCGAGGAACTGGGCGGCGGCGAATTGCATTCGCGCACTTCCGGTGTCACCGATCATCTGGCCGAGAGCGATCAGGACGCACTGCGTATCGTGCGGAACATCATCGCCACGCTCGGCCCGAAGACGCCGACGCCGTGGGAGGTCCGGCCCACGGTCGACGCCATCGCGCCGCAGGATGAGCTGTACGACATTGTCCCCGTTGATCTCCGGACGCCCTACGACGTCCGCGATGTCATAACCCGCATGGTCGACGGCGGCGAATTCGCCGAGTTCAAGGCCGAATACGGCCGCACCCTGGTCACCGGCTTCGCGCACATCCACGGCCATCCGGTCGGCATCGTGGCCAATAACGGCGTGCTGTTCGCCGAATCCGCCATGAAGGGCGCGCATTTCATCGAACTCTGCGATAAGCGCAAGATCCCGCTGCTGTTCCTGCAGAACATCACCGGCTTCATGGTCGGCCGCGATTACGAGGCGGGCGGTATCGCCAAGCACGGCGCGAAGATGGTCACCGCGGTGGCCTGCGCACGGGTGCCCAAGCTGACCGTGGTCATCGGCGGCTCCTACGGCGCGGGCAACTACTCCATGTGCGGGCGCGCGTATTCGCCGCGCTTCCTGTGGATGTGGCCGAACGCGCGCATCTCGGTGATGGGCGGCGAGCAGGCCGCCTCCGTGCTCGCGACCGTGCGCGGCGATCAGCTGGACGGCTCCGGCAAGCCGTGGTCGGACGAGGATCAGGAGGCGTTCAAGGCCCCTATCCGCGATCAGTACGAGGCGCAGGGCAATCCGTACTACTCCACCGCCCGGCTCTGGGACGATGGCGTCATCGATCCCGCCGATACCAGAACAGTTGTCGGCCTGGCGCTTTCGGCGTGCGCGCAAGCGCCGCTGGAGGACGTCTCCTACGGCGTCTTCAGGATGTGATCGCCTTGATGAACAAAGCTCACCCCGTCGCCTTCGATACGGTGCTGGTCGCCAATCGCGGGGAAATCGCGGTGCGGGTCATCCGCACCTTGCGCGCCATGGGAATTCGCTCGGTCGCGGTGTACAGCGATGCCGATGTGAACGCCCGGCACGTGCACGAGGCCGATATCGCGGTCCGGCTCGGGCCGGCCCCGGCTCGCGAGTCGTATCTGGATATCGCCAAGGTGGTGGACGCGGCGGTGCGCTCGGGCGCGCAGGCCGTGCACCCGGGCTACGGATTCCTCTCGGAGAACGCGGCTTTCGCGGCGGCGCTGGACGCGGCCGACATCGTCTTCCTCGGTCCGCCCGCCCGGGCCATCGAGATCATGGGTGACAAGATCGCCGCCAAGAACGCGGTCTCCGCGTACGGCGTCCCCGTGGTGCCCGGTATCGCCCGCCCCGGTCTCACCGATGCCGAATTGATCGAGGCGGCAACGGAAATCGGCTATCCCGTGCTGGTCAAGCCGTCCGCCGGTGGTGGCGGCAAGGGTATGCGCCGGGTCGAGGATCCGGCGCTGCTGCCCGAGGCCCTGCTCAGCGCGCGCCGCGAGGCCGGTTCGGCCTTCGGTGACGACACCCTGTTCCTGGAGCGATTCGTGAACCGCCCCAGGCATATCGAGGTGCAGATCCTCGCCGATGAATTCGGTCAGGTGCTGCATCTGGGCGAGCGCGAATGCAGTCTGCAGCGCCGCCACCAGAAGGTGATCGAGGAAGCGCCGTCACCGCTGCTGGACCCGCGCACCCGCGCCCGCATCGGCGCGGCGGCCTGCAATACCGCGCGCAGCGTCGACTACGTGGGCGCGGGCACCGTGGAATTCATCGTCTCGGCCGATAAGCCGGACGAGTTCTTCTTCATGGAGATGAATACCCGGCTGCAGGTGGAGCATCCGGTCACCGAACTGGTCACCGGCGTGGATCTGGTGGAATGCCAGGTGCGCATCGCGGCCGGGCAGAAGCTGGCGGTCAGCCAGGAGGACATCAAGCTGACCGGGCACGCCATCGAGGCGCGCGTGTACGCCGAGGATCCGGGTCGCGGCTTCCTGCCGACCGGCGGCACCGTGCTCGCGCTGTCCGAGCCGGAAGGCAAGGGCGTGCGGGTGGATTCGGGTCTGCGCGCCGGAACGGTGGTCGGCACCGACTATGACCCGATGCTGTCCAAGGTCATCGCGCACGCGGGGGATCGCGCCACCGCGATATCGAAACTCGATGCGGCGCTTCGTGATACCCAGATTCTGGGCGTGCGGGACAATATCGACTTCCTGCGCTTCCTGCTCGCGGACACCGATGTGCGGGCCGGAAATCTGGATACCGCCCTGCTGGACCGGCGGGTGGTCGATTACGCCCCGCCGGTGGTGTCCGATGCCCAATTCATCGCCGCGGCAGCGGATCTCTGGTTGCGCCGGTGGCCGAGCGCGTCGGGCGATCTGTGGGCGACGCCGAACGGCTGGCGGATCGGCGCGCACGCGCCCACCGTATTCCGGCTCACCGGCGGCGATCGCACCGCGCACGTCTATCTCTCGGGCACGCCCGGCGCTGCGCTGGCATGGGTGGAAGACGGCGAAAAGCATTCCCTCACCGCCACTTCCGATGCCGAATGGCTCACCCTCACCCTCGACGGCCTGCGCACCCGCTACCGCGTCGCCACCGGTGACGGTCAGCTCTGGGTGGCCGACGCCACCGGCGTCGCCCAGCTGCGCGAGGTCGCCGAGGCCGATATCCGCGGTGGCGGCGAACACGTCGGCGATGCCGAAATCAAGAGTCCCATGCCGGGTTCGGTCATCGCCGTGCCCGCGGTACACGGCAGCGAGGTCGAGGCCGGGGCCCCGATCGTCATTGTCGAAGCCATGAAAATGGAGCACGCCCTCACCGCCCCCGTGGCCGGTCGGGTGGAGGTGCTCGTCGAGCCCGGTGCCCAGGTCAAGCTGGAAGAGCTGCTGGCCCGCATCATCACCGCCGATTCCCAGGAGAACACCGCGTCATGACCGACTTCCTGTCCACCGGAACGCTGCCGGACGAATATCGCGAACTGGCGCTCACCGTCCGCGATTTCGCCAATCAGGTGGTGGCCCCGGTCGCCGCGAAACACGATGCGGAGCACAGCTTCCCGTACGAGGTCATCGCGGGCATGGCGGATATGGGCCTGTTCGGCCTGCCGTTCCCGGAGGAGTTCGGCGGTATGGGCGGCGACTACTTCGCGCTCTGCCTGGCCCTGGAGGAGCTCGGCAAGGTCGATCAGAGCGTGGCCATCACCCTCGAGGCCGGTGTCTCGCTGGGGGCCATGCCGATCTACCGCTTCGGCAATGACAAGCAGAAGCAGGAGTGGCTGCCGCTGCTCGCCAGCGGGCGCGCGCTCGGCGCGTTCGGGCTCACCGAACCCGGCGCGGGCAGTGACGCGGGCGGCACCCGCACCACCGCCGTTCAGGACGGCGACAGCTGGATCATCAACGGCAGCAAGCAGTTCATCACCAATTCGGGCACCGATATCACCCGGCTGGTGACCGTGACCGCGGTGACCGGCACGACCGAGGGCAAGAAGGAGATCTCCACGATCATCGTGCCCGCCGACACCCCCGGATTCGTGGCCGAGCCCGCGTACAACAAGGTCGGCTGGAACGCCTCGGACACCCATCCGCTGAGCTTCACCGATGTGCGCGTCCCGGCCGAGAACCTGCTCGGCGAACGCGGCCGCGGTTACGCCAACTTCCTGCGCATTCTCGACGAGGGCCGGATCGCCATCGCCGCGCTGTCGGTCGGCGCGGCACAGGGCTGCGTGGACGAGAGCGTCAAATACGCCAAGGAGCGTGAGGCGTTCGGCCGCCCGATCGGCAGCAATCAGGCCATTGCCTTCAAGATCGCCCGCATGGAGGTGCGCGCGCATATGGCCCGCACCGCCTACTACGACGCGGCCGCGCTCATGCTGTCCGGAAAGCCGTTCAAGAAGCAGGCGTCGATCGCGAAACTCGTGGCCAGCGAGGCCGCCATGGACAATGCCCGGGACGCCACCCAGATTTTCGGCGGCTACGGCTTCATGAACGAATATGCTGTGGCACGGCACTATCGCGACAGCAAGATTCTCGAGATCGGCGAGGGCACCACGGAGGTGCAGTTGATGCTTATCGGGCGGGAGCTGGGTCTGTGACCGAACAGGATTCGCAGGCGCGCCGGATCGTTCAGCGCGGCCTGTGGTTCGAGGAGTTCGAAACCGGTGTGGTGTACGAGCACCGGCCCGGCCGCACCATAACCGAAGCCGACAATGTGCTGTTCACGACGCTCACCATGAACACCCAGGCGATGCATCTGGACGCGGCGTTCGCGGCCACCCAGGAGCCGTTCCGGCAGGTGCTGGTGAACTCCATGTTCACCCTGTCCACCCTGGTGGGCCTGTCGGTGGCGCAGCTGACCCAGGGCACCATCGTGGCCAATCTCGGCTTCTCCGAAATCGCCTTTCCCAAACCGCTTTTCCACGGCGACACGCTGTACGCCGAAACCGTGGTCACCGACCTGCGGGAATCCAAGAGCCGTCCCGGGGAGGGCATCGTGACCTTCGCGCACACCGGCCGCAATCAACACGGGGACGTGGTGGCGACGGCCGTCCGCAAAACCCTGGTGAGAAAGCAGAAATAGATGAGCTGGGAGCTGCCCGGACCGGCGTGGCTGTTCTGTCCCGCGGATCGCCCCGAGCGCTACGCCAAGGCCGCCGCCGCGGCCGATGTGGTGATCATCGATCTGGAAGACGGTGTGGCCGAAGCGGATAAGGCGGCCGCCCGCGAGGCGCTGATCGCCACCCCGCAGGATCCCGAACGCACCGTCATCCGGGTGAACGCGGCGGGCACCGTCGAGCACATGCTCGATCTGGACGCCCTGCTGCGCACCGAGTACCGGCGGCTCATGCTCCCCAAATGCGAATCGGCGGAACAGATTACCCGGCTGGCCGATTACGAGGTGATCGCGCTCATCGAATCCCCGCTGGGCGCGATGGCGGTCGGGCGAGCGGTCATGGTGCGCAATGCCATCGGCGTCATGTGGGGCGCGGAGGATCTGGTCGCGGCGCTGGGCGGCAATTCCAGCAGGCACGCCGACGGCGGTTATCGGGATGTGGCGCTGCATGTGCGGTCGCAATCGCTGTTGGCGGCCAAGGCATATGGCAAATTCGCCTTGGACTCGGTGTTCCTGAATATCCCGGATCTGGATGGGCTGGCGGCGGAGTCCGAGGACGCGGTCGCCGTCGGCTTCGACGCCAAGGTCGCCATTCATCCGAATCAGATTCCGGTCATCCGGCGCGCCTACGCACCGGTGCCCAAGGAAGTCGATTGGGCGCAAAGGCTTTTGGCCGAGGTGCCGAACCATCGGGGTGTGTTCACCTTCGAGGGCCGCATGGTGGATATGCCGGTCATCCGGCATGCCGAGCGAATCGTGCAGCGCGCGCAGGTCGCGGACAGCGCCGGATTCGCGTCGTAGGAGGTAGTGCAGGTGGAACCACAGTGGATGCCGACCGCGGCCGATATCGCCGGGGCGCGGGTCACCGATTTCGCGGCGTTCGTGACGGCGCGGACGGGAGAATCGTTTCCGGACTACCACTCGCTCTGGCAGTGGTCGGTCGACAATGTGGCGGGCTTCTGGGGTGCGCTCTGGGACTATTTCGAACTGGGGGAGCGCACCGGTGCGGTGCTCGTCTCCACCGAAATGCCCGGCACCAAATGGTTTCCGGCGGCGCAGCTGAACTATGTCGAACAGGTGGTGCGGCAGGCGCGCACCGATCGGCCCGCCATTCTCGGCGTGGACGAGGACGGCAGCGTCATCGAGCTGTCCTGGGCCGAATTGCTGAGCGGCACCGCGGCTTTCGCCCGTGCCCTGCGGGAACTCGGTGTGGGCCGGGGTGATCGGGTCGCGGGCTATCTGCCGAATATCCCGCAGGCCGTGATCGCGTTCCTGGCCACGGCCAGTATCGGAGCCGTCTGGAGCGCCTGCGGTCAGGACTATTCCGCGCAGGCCGCGCTGGACCGGCTCGGTCAGCTGAAACCCAAGGTGCTGGTCACCGCCGACGGCTATCGCTTCGGCGGCAAGGACCACGATAAGACCGCCGATATCGAGGCGCTGCGGGCGGGGTTGCCGTCACTGGCCGCCACCGTGCTGGTATCGCGCATCGGGGCGACCCTGCCCGATGTACTCGCCTGGGATGAGCTGCTCGACGCACCCGGTGGCGAAATCGATATCGCGCCGGTGGATTTCGAACATCCGCTGTGGGTGCTGTACTCCTCCGGCACCACCGGCAAACCCAAGGGCATCGTGCACGGTCACGGCGGGGTGCTGCTGGAGCATTTGAAAGCCGTTGCCCTGCAATCCGATATCGGGCGCGACGACACCTTCTTCTGGTACACCAGCCCGAGCTGGATGATGTGGAATTTCCAGATCGCCGGATTGCTGGTGGGCGCGACCATCGTCACCTACGACGGCAGCCCGTCCGCGCCGACCACGGATGCGTTGTGGGCCATAGCCGCTCGCACCGGCGCGACGGTGGTGGGCACCAGCCCGGGCTATGTGCTGGCCTGTATCAAGGCGGGGGTGGTACCGCGCCGCGATCACGATCTGTCGGCGCTGCGCATGGTCGGCATCACCGGTTCCTCGCTGCCGCCGTCCTCCTCACTCTGGTTGCGCGACAACGTCGGTGAGCATATTCCGGTCGCCTCCATCAGCGGCGGCACCGATGTGGTCTCGGCCTTCATCGGCGGTGTGCGCACCGTCCCGGTGTGGCCCGGTGAACTCTCCGCCCCCTACCTTGGTGTGGCCTTGGACGCCTGGGATGAGAAGGGCCATCCGGTGCGCGGTGAGGTCGGCGAACTCGTCATCACCAAACCGATGCCCTCCATGCCCGTGCACTTCTGGGACGATCTCGACGGATCCCGTTACCACGACGCGTATTTCGATATGTACCCCGGCGTCTGGCGGCACGGCGACTGGATCACCGTGAACGACCACGGCAGCATCACCGTGCACGGCCGCTCCGATTCCACCCTGAATCGGCACGGGATCCGCATGGGCAGCGCCGATATCTACCAGGTCGTGGAGGCGCTCCCCGAGGTGGCCGAGGCGCTGGTCCTGGGCATCGAACTCCCCGAGGGCCGTTACTGGATGCCGCTGTTCGTGGTGCCCGCCCCCGGCGTGGAACTCACCGATGAGGTCAAGGCGCGCATCAACGCCGCCATTCGCGCCGAGGTGTCGCCGCGGCACGTCCCCGACGAAATCATCGCCGCCCCCGGCATTCCGCACACCCGCACCGGCAAGAAACTCGAAGTCCCGCTCAAGAAACTCTTCCAGGGCGCGGAACTATCCAGGGTGGTGGCCCCCACCGCGGTGGACGATCCGGCATTGCTGACCTGGTATGCGCAACATACCCCGCCGAAATAGCGGAAACCCGAACAATTTTCCGCAATCGACGACCCGGCCGCTCAATGCGCGCCGGGTAACCGCCGTCGTCCGGAACACACTTCGGACGCCAAATCCTCATAGCCGACGGCCAATTCGGCCAGCCTTTCCCAAATGCGGGTCAATTCCGGCCCGGAAGCATGGGCGAGCGCCTCATAGGCGTGCGCCGTCAACTGCGCGAGCCGGTCGATAACCGCCCCCATGGTCTCGGTATGCACCCGCGCCGCCCCATGTGAAGGTGGCAGCCGCGAGGTGACCCAGCAATCGATGCTGTGCACCAATTCATCTCGCAGACTATCGAGTTCACCGCAGACATCCGGCCCGGCAGCCATCTTCCGCCCGTGCAACTCCGTCAATTCATGAGCCGCACTAAGTACCGGATGCCCCGGAAAGCCGGACCCCCGGCAAGCCAGCAAAACCTGCCTCTTACTAGGAAGCGTATCCCGCATCGCAACCCCTCCTCATCCGAGAACTGCGAATTCCGAGAACGCTATTCCCTCAAAATGACCACCTCGTAACCTCCACCCCAACACCCCATTTCGCGATCATCCGAATGGTGCGGACGCCGGGGTGAGCTGTCATGCGTTCCGGCCGCGCAGCGCGGATTCGGGTTCGGCCGCCGCCAGCACCCGGGCGGCCTCGCGGCCCGCATTGGTATTCGGCAGTCCCGCACGCGATCCCGCCAGCTTGGCGCGGATGTGGTCGGCGACCGTCACCGGCTCGTATTCGCTGCCGTCGCCGACGCAGGACGGCAACGTCTCGATGAGCGCGTCGATATTGCCGTCGTGGAAATACGCGGCGCTGCGCCGGCGCTGAATCGTGCCGTTCACGATCGGCGGCTTGACCCGGTGCAGCGTGGACAGCCAGCGCTCATTGGTCCAGCGGGCCATGAGATCACCGAGATTCACCAGGAGAGCGCCGTCGGCGGGCTGTACGTCATGCCAGCGGCCGTCCGCGCCGAGCACCTGCAATCCGGGTGCCTGATCGGCCCACAGCACGGTGACGATGCCGTAGTCGGTATGTTCGCCCATCCCGATCAGATCGCCGTCCAGATCGACGGTGCCGGGCGGGAGCGCGTAATTGTTCATGCGCAGCACATCGAGGGAATGATCGGTATAGCCACCGAAGTACCCGGCGGGCAGTTCGAGCGCATCGGCGAAGGCGGTGGTGAGGGTGCGCGCCACCCGCGCGGCCTCGGCGTAGTACGCCTCGACGGGCGCTCGATACCCCGGAACCTCCTGCGGCCACACGTTTTCCGCGTAGTCGGCCGCCGGTAGATCCAGACCCGGGTAATCGGCGAGCGATGCGCCGATATTGAACGCCTCGAAGAAATCGTTCATCCGGGTCGCCGATTCCACCCCCAGGCTCAAACTCAAGCTCTCGCTCTTGGGCGGCGAATAGCCCCGATTGATCTCGGGCGGAGTGCGATACCGCTTCTTGGTCTCCAGATCCAGGGCGAAGAACTCGTCCAGCGCATCGGCGAATCCGTCGATCACCGATCCGGGCACCCCATGCCCGACGATCTGCATGAACCCGACCGTACGAGCGGCCTCGTCGATCCGCCGTGCGACGGCGCGCCGGGTTGTGGCGTCCCCGCCGCCGACGTACGGCGCGATATCGATGATCGGCACGTGAAAATCCATGGAGACGTCCGTCCCGCCGTAGTGATAGGTCAGGCGATCAGATTCTCCCACCCGTGTTCCCGCGGTGTGTGGACGCTATTACGCCTGTGGGTAGGTGCCGCTGCGTGGACCGCGCAATTCGGTGAGCATGTCGCGAAATTCATCATCGTTGTCGGTGGTCGGCGGGATCTGCAGCGCTATGCCATCGCAGTACGAGCCGTACCAGCGGTCAAGCACCGTCGGCAGATCGGCGTAGACCGCTTCGGGGACAAGGGTTTCCAGTACTTCATCGGTCAGGATGGCGGGCAGATCGGTCCATGCGCCGGCGTGCGCGGCGGCGCTCAGGCGATCGGCGGTCTCGGGATGGCCGACCAGGTCGAGGGTGCCCCGGTAGGCCGGGGTGGAGTAGAGGAAGGCCAATTCCGAGCGCAGCCGCTCGCGGGACTCCGCCAGGGATTCGGCGTCGGGACCGGTGATCATTTTGGGGACCACGATGATTCGGGGGCCGCCGTCGGTGCGCCGGGCTCGCTGCGCGCCGATGTGGAGGGCGGGCAGCACCCGATCGGCGAGGGAGAGCGGATGTGAACCCGTCGGGTGGGCCACGAAGCCGTCCGCCGCCGCCCCGGCCAGCTCGCACATGCGCGGGCCTACGCCGCCCATCCAGAGGGACGGCGGGGTCACGTCCAAGGGACCGGGGTTGAAATATGGCTGCAGGCGGGTGAATTCGTAGTGCGAGCCGTGATGGTCCAGGCGCGAGCCGGTCTGGAAGGACTCGAAGATGGCGCGGAGGGCGGCGGCGTAGTCGCCCAACTGGGCTACCGGATCGGTCCAAGGGGTGGAGTAGCGGCCGACTATATTGCCCCGGACCTGGGAGGCGATGCCGAGCTGGAAGCGGCCGCCGGAGAAGCGGGCCAGATCCCAGGCGGCGTAGGCGGTGAGCATGGGGCTGCGGGGGAAGGCGACCACCATGCTGGTCCGGATGGTCAGGGCGGTGCTGTGTTCGGCCGCGAGGGCGCAGACGCCGAAGGGATCGCGCACGGTCTCGGAGATGTGCACGGTATCGAAGCCCAGGGCCTCTATCCGGCGGATTCGTGTCGCCACCTCCGACAGGGGTGTGTCGGCGGGTAGCGATGTCACGAGTTCCATGACGGTCCTTCGGGATCGGCGCGGCTACCGGGCTCGGCGCGCGGAAGCCGCTCGATCCTGTCAGACCGCGTGGGCGGCTCGGTGCTCGGACTCCAGGGTCAGGCTGCCGTCGACCATGCGGTGCACGGTGTCCATCTGATGCAGGTGCGCGCGATCGTGCGTGACCAGCAGGGTGGCGGCATTGTGCTCGCGGGAGATGCGCACGATCAGGTCGATGATGGCCGCGCCGCGCTCCTGGTCGAGGGAGCTGGTCGGCTCGTCGATGACCAGCAGGGCTGGATTGTTCATCAGGGCGCGAGCGATATTGACGCGCTGGCGCTGACCGCCGGAGAGCTGGGCGGGACGCTTGTTCTCCTGACCGGCGAGGCCGACCGCGTCGAGGAGTTCCCTTGCGTGCGAACGGGCTTCGCGGCGACGGGCGGGGGAGACGAAGAAGGTCTGCCCGAGATGGACCATGGCCTCCAGCTGTTCGAGCGCGGTCAGCGCCGGAACCAGATTGGATTGCTGGAACACGATGCCGATGGAGTTCCGCCGCAGGGTGGTGGCGTCGCGACGGCTCAGCTGCGCCAGATCCACCGTGCCACCGGAGGTTTCGAGTTCGATACGCCCGGAGTCGGGGCGGATGAGCGTCGACACCGTGGCCAGCAGCGTGGATTTCCCGGAGCCGGACGGCCCGGTGATGGCGGCGATCTCGCCGCCGCGCACCGCGAGGTTCACCTGCTTCAGCGCGGTGATGCGCTCGCCGCCGTCCGGGAAGGTGAGGGTGAGGTCGGCGACCGTGAGGGCGTTGGTCATCGCAAAACTCCTGGGGGACAAGGTGATCAGCGCGCCTGGTTGAGGGCGGTGAGCGGATCGGTGGTGGCGAGGAAGCGCAGCGCGAAGGCCGCGCCGAGCAGGCCGAGCAGAATCAGCGCGGCCGCGGGGAAGAGCGTGGTGCTCACGCTGAGCACGAAAGGCAGTGCGTCACCGAGGAATAGGCTCGCCAGCGCGGTGATCCCCACGCCGACACCGACACCGGCGACCAGCACCACCAGCGCCTGCCCCAGCGCATCCCGGACCAGTGAACCGGTGGTCGCGCCGAGGGCTTTCAGCGTGGCGATATCGGGTGTGCGCTGCACGGTCCACACCGTGAAGAACGCGCCGATCACCAGCGCCGAAATCGCGAACAGCATGCCCGTCATCAAGGTCAGCGAACCGTTCTCGGCCTGATACGAACTCATGGCCGACAGCGAACCCTTGGACGAGGTCGTGGTGGTATGCGCCGCCGCGTTGATCGCGGACTCGTCGTGCACCCCGGAGACCGCCATGATGGTCGCCGCGCCCGAGCGCGGATTGAGCGTCTGCCAATCGCCGAGCGTCATCCACACCACCGGGGTGTGCGCGTACCAGTCGTCCTCGGTCACGCTCCGTACGGTGAAGTTCCCCGCGCCCAACGCGACGGTGTCACCCGGCCCGGCCTCGAGATCCTTGGCGGCGGCCTTGGACAGCACCACCTGCCCGGTATCGGTTGCCACGCGATTGCCGAACGGCGTCCCCTGCACCCCGAACAGTGCTACTTGCGCGGGGGAGGCCCCATCGTGCGTGGCCCGGGTGCGGCTGATGCCGATCGGGTCGACGGTCCCGTCCGATCCGGCGGCGGACTGCCAGGCCCGCACCTGCTCATCGCTGAGCGTGGAGGAGTCGAAGGAGGCCGCCGACCCGGTGTCCGCGAAGACGACCGTGCCGGTCTGCAGTGATTGAATGGCCGAAATGTTTTGGTGCCCGAGCCCGGCGGTCAACCCGCTCAAGAAGCTGACGAGCAGCGCGACCATGGTCACCACGAGGGCAATGAGCAGGAAGCGGCCGCGGGCGGCCCGCAGATCCCGGAGTGCTACGAACATGACTCCACTCTGGTGCGGATGCCCGGTGAATCCATCGCGCCGCGGGACGAATCCGGCCCCAGCCAACGGTGGTCCGGCGTTTCCTACTTTCGATGGATGCCGGTGCGGTTGCCCGGCATAAGCTGGTCGACGTGCATCGATCGCCCCTCACCCCCGTCCTTTCCGCCGTGCAGCTCGGTCTGCACGCGCTGGTGGTGGCGCTGACGGCGGTGGTGGCGGCGCGGGCCATCATCGCCGACGCGCACCCCTATCTGGTGGTGGTGCTGTCCGGGGCATTCCTCGGGGTCTACTTCGCCGGTGGCCTGTTCCGCCGCAGGCTGGTGGCCGCGCGGGTGTGGCTGGTGTTGCTGACCGTGCTGTGGCTGGTGCTGGTGGCCTTCGTGCCCGAGGCGGTCTATCTCGTCTTCGGCCTGTTCTTCCTGTATCTGCATCTGCTGCCCCGTAACTGGGGCCTGGTGGCGGTCACCGTCACCACGGTGGTGTCGGTGGTCGGCTTCGCCCTGCATCGCGGCTGGACCTTCGGCGGCATCATCGGCCCGCTGCTGGGCGCGCTGGTGGCGGTCGGCATCGGCCTCGGCTATGAGGCGCTGTTCCGCGAGGCCGCCGAACGCCAGCGCCTGATCGACGAATTGCTCACCACCAGAAACACTCTCGCGGAACAGGAGCGCACCGCGGGCAAGATGGCCGAGCGCGAACGCCTGGCCCAGGAGATCCACGACACCGTTGCCCAGGGCCTGAGCAGCATCCAGTTGCTGCTGCACGCGGTGGAGCGCGCTGCCCCGGATCACCCGGCACTGGCCAAGATTCGGCTCGCACGCGAAACCGCCGCCGACAGCCTGGTCGAAACCCGCCATCTCATAGCCGAACTCACCCCGGCCGCCCTGGAGGGCCAATCCCTCGCGGGCGCGCTCACCCGAATCACGCAGCGCGCCACCGCCCCCGGCCTGCACGCCGAAATGCTGGTCGAGGGCGATCCGCACGCGCTGCCCATGCCCATCGAGGCCGCCCTGGTACGCATCGCGCAGGGCGCGGTCTCGAATGTGGTGCGGCACGCGCAGGCGCAGCGTATGCGGGTCACCCTCACCTACGCCGGTGACGCCGTCCACCTGGATGTGGTCGACGACGGCATCGGCATCGCTCCCGAGGTGCTGGCCCAATCGCCTTCCGGCAGTTTCGGTCTCACCGCCATGCGCAATCGAGTGGAGCAGCAGGGCGGCACCATGGAGGTGGAGTCCGAACCCGGTCATACCGCCGTCACCGTCTCGTTCCCGCTGGAGGAGCAGTGACTTCCGCTGGAGGACGAATGATTCGCATCCTGCTCGCCGACGATCACGCCATCGTGCGCGCGGGCCTGCGCGCCCTACTGGATTCCGGTGCGGCGGAAAGCGATTCCGGTGCGGAGATCGATGTGATCGGCGAGGTCGCCACCGCCGAGGAGGCCGTCGCGTTCTGTTCCACCACCCGGGTCGATCTGGTGCTGATGGATCTGCGCTTCGGCCCGGGCAAGTCCGGTGCGGACGCCACCGCGGCCCTGCGCGAACTGCCCGATCCGCCGAATGTGCTGGTGGTCACCAACTATGACACCGACGCCGATATCCTCGGCGCCATCGAGGCGGGCGCGGTCGGCTACATCCTCAAGGACACCCCGCCCTCGGAATTGCTGGCCGCGGTCCGTTCAGCGGCCGAAGGTGAGAGCGTGCTGTCCCCGTCGGTGGCCTCGCGGCTGATGACCCGCGTCCGCAAACCCGACACCACGCTGAGCCCGCGCGAGATCGAGGTGCTCCGGCTGGTCGCGGACGGGCACTCCAATCGTGAGATCGGCCGCCGCCTGTTCCTGAGCGAGACCACGGTGAAATCGCACCTCGTGCACATCTACGCCAAGCTCGGCGTGAAATCGCGGACCTCCGCCGTGGCGCGTGCTCGCGAACGCGGGGCCATCTGACCCTACGGTGGGTTCATGGCTTCCCTCTCCGATCCCGAAGTGCGCGAATTCCTCTCCGAAGGCACCCGCACCGGCAAGGTCGCGTTCATCGCGGCCGATGGACGTCCGCTCGTCACCCCGGTCTGGTTCGTCCTCGATGGTGACGCCGTCGTTTTCAATACCGGTGCGACCTCGGCCAAGGGCAGGTCCATCGCTCGCGACGGCCGCCTGACCATGGTCGTCGATCTCGAGGCCGCCCCCTACGGCTACGTCCAGGTGCAGGGTAAGGCGGAGGTCTCCGAGGATCTGGGCGAACTGGTGCGCACCGCCACGCTCATAGGCGCTCGCTATATGGGAGCGGACCGGGCCGAGGAATTCGGCAAACGCAATGGGGTCGCGGGTGAGCTGGTGGTGCGCCTGGTGCCCACCAAGGTGACCGCCGCCTTCAACGTCAGCGACTGAGACCCGTCCGCACGCCCGGCCCCGGGGGTGCGAGACGGCGGCGGGCCGGGGCAATGCCAGACTCGGCGGCATGACTGTGCACTTCATCGGGGCCGGACCCGGAGCCGCGGACCTGCTGACGGTGCGCGCGGTGGGTCTGCTGCGCGAGTCGCCCGTCTGTCTCTACGCCGGGACCTATCTCGACCCCGAGGTGCTGGCGCACTGCGCGCCCGATGCCGAACTCATCGATACCCAGGGCCTGGATCTGGATCGGATCATCGAGCACTGCGTGCGCGCCACGGCCGCGGGCAAGGATGTCGCCCGGCTGTGTTCGGGTGATCCGTCCATATATTCGGCGCTATCCGAGCAGACCGGCAGGCTGGACGCCGCCGGTGTGCCCTGGGATGTCACCCCGGGCGTTCCCGCCTACGCGGCCGCGGCGGCGCTGCTGGGCACCGAACTGACGGTCCCCGAGCTGACCCAGTCCGTCGTACTCACGCGCACGCAGGCGCGTTCCACCGCGATGCCCGACTCCGAGGCGCTGTCCAACTTCGCCCGCACCCGCGCGACCCTGGTATTGCATCTCGCTATCACCCGCATCCGAGCCCTCGCCGATGAGCTGATTCCCGACTATGGGAACGACTGTCCGGTCGCGGTCGTCTACCGGGCCAGTCAGCCCGATCAGCTGGTCCTGCGCGGCACGCTGACCGATATCGCGGACCGCGTCGAGGCCGCCGATCTGCGTCAGGCGGCGGTCATCCTGGTCGGTCGCGCACTGGCGAAATCGGTGGATTGCGCCCAGTCACACCTCTATGACCCCGCCCGGGACAGGACGCATATCACTGGCTGAGACCGCGAAATGCGGTGATAGTTCGCAGCTATGGTGCTTCTTCGTTAGGGGTTGCAAGCTGCCGGTAGATTGGTCCGGGTGTTCAGCAGCATTGTGCCGATAGCGGCCGGAAGTCCATTGGACGTTCGTACGCCCATGTAACAAGTTCGGTCGACTGGGTAGATAGCCCAGGGGATCTCAAAAATACGTGAAGTGAGCCCCGAGCATCGGACGCCACCCTGGCTGGTGTGGCGTCCTGTTCGGGTTTTCGGTGGGGAGCGCTGTGGTGTTCCAGAAGCGAGGTTTGGGTTGGACCGGCTAGATTTCGGCGGCAACGGCGAAGCTGGCAGCGAAATCGCGCCGGGATCGGGCGAGGCGTTTCCGCTGTCGCCTGCTCAGCTGGGCATTTGGTACGCCCAGCATCTCGACCCGCAGGTGCCGATCAATATCGCGCAGTACGTCGAACTGCGCGGTGTGATCGACGTTCCGCTGCTGGAGCAGGCCATGGTCGACGGCTCGCTCGAGGTGGGTTCGGGCTTCCTGCGCATCATCGAGCGCAATGGCGAACCGCTGCAGCTGATCGACGAGTCGCTGGACCGCACGATCTATCAGGTCGATGTCCGCGATGCCGAGGATCCGCGCGCGGCCGCCCTGGAGTGGATGCGCGCCGACTACAGCCGGCCGCTGAACATCACCGAGGATCGGCTGATCCGCTCGGCGATGATCCAGGTGGGCGAGGACCACTACTACTGGTACGCCCGCGTGCACCACATCGTGCTCGACGGCTTCAGCGCCATGACCTACCTGGGTCGCGTCGCGGAGATCTACACCGCGCGCTACAACGGCGAGGAACCCGCCGCCTCCAAGGCGACCCCGCTGCGCACCATGGTCGAGCAGGAGTTCGCGTACCGCGAGAGCACCCGCTTCACCGGGGACAAGGCGCACTGGGCCGAGCGAGTGGCCGGTCTGGAAGAGGGGACATCTCTGTCCGGGCGCAGCGCGCCCCCGGCCGCGATGAACAGCGTCGCCTCCGCCTCGCTCACCGATGATCAGAGCGCACTGCTCGATACCGCGGTGGCCGTTCATGATTCGTCGCCGGCGGTGCTGCTGGTCGCCGGTTTCGCGGGTTATCTGGCGCAGTGGACCGGCACCGAGGACGTCATCCTGTCGCTGCCGGTGACCGCACGCACCACCGCGGCCATGCGCCGCTCGGGTGGCGCGGCGTCGAACATCGTGCCGCTGCGCCTGCGGGTCGGGCACGGCACCACCATCGACGAGCTGGTCAAACAGGTCACCGTCGAGATCTCCGGCGCGCTGCGGCATCAGCGCTACCGGCACGAGGACATTCGCCGCGACAGCGCGGGCGAGGGCGTGGTGAACCGGGAGTTCTTCGGACCCTGGGTCAACATCATGCTGTTCCACAACGAGGTGACCCTGGGCCCGGTCACCGGTGAGTACAGCGTGCTGTCCACCGGTTCCATCGAGGATCTGGGCATCAACTTCTACCAGTCGGTGGCGGGCACCCGGAACCACATCGACTTCGAGACCAACCCGAACCTGTACACCGAAGACGAGACGCGTCAGCATCATTCGCGTTTCCTGGAGTTCTTCGACAACTTCCTGGCCGCGAGCGCCGAGCAGCGGGTGTGGGGTCTGCCCATCACCACCACCGCCGAACGCACTCGCACCCTGGTGGAATGGAATTCGGCGGGACATCAGGTCCCGACCACCACGCTGCCCGATCTGCTGGACGCGCAGATCCCGCTGACGCCGGACAATATCGCCCTGGAGTTCGAGGGCGCGACGCTGACCTACGCCGAATTCGGCGAGCGCGTCAACCGCCTGGCGCGGTTCCTGATCGCCGACGGCGTCGGCCCGGAATCGCTTGTCGCCCTTGGCATGCGGCGCTCGCTGGAACTGGTCATCGGTATGCACGCGGTGCTGCGCGCCGGTGGCGCGTACGTGCCGATCGATCCGGATCATCCGGCCGATCGCACCGCCTACATCCTCGAGTCCGCGGCACCGGTCTGCGTACTGACCACCGCGCGCGATGAACTCGCGCTGCCGGATTCGGTGCGGCGCTTGGAGATCGACACCCTCGACGTATCGGGCTACTCGAACAATCCGGTGACGGACGCGGATCGGATCGCCCCGCTGCGCCCGCTCAATACCGCGTACGTCATCTACACCTCGGGTTCCACCGGCCGCCCCAAGGGCGTCGCGGTCACCCATCACGCCATCGTCAACCAGGAACTCTGGATGCTGGACGAGTACGGCTTCACCGCCGACGACGTCTACCTCCAGAAGACCGCCACCACCTTCGACGTCTCGCTGTGGGGTTACTTCCTGCCGCTGATGGTGGGCGCGAAGATGATCATCGCGACCCCGGACGGGCATCGCGATCCGGTGTACGTCGCGGAAACCATTCAGCGCCACGGGGTCACGGTCACCGACTTCGTGCCGTCGATGCTGACCGTGTTCGTCTCGCATGCCAGTGCCGCGCAGTGTGTTTCGCTGAAGACCGTCTTCGTCATCGGTGAGGCGCTGCCGCCGGAGACCGGCGCGAGCTTCCGGTCGCTGAGTTCGGCGGGCCTGCACAACCTGTACGGCCCCACCGAGGCCGCGGTCTCGGTGACGTACTGGGAGAACACCGATGCCGACACCGTCACCGTGCCGATCGGCGTGCCGGAGTGGAATGTCGATGTCTACGTACTGGATTCGCGCCTGCGCCCGGCCGCGATCGGTGCGCACGGTGAGCTCTACCTGGGCGGGCGTCAGCTCGCGCGCGGGTACAAGGGCCGCCCGGATCTGACCTCGGATCGCTTCGTCGCGAATCCGTTGTCGGACACCGGCGAACGCATGTACCGCACCGGTGACCTGGTGCGCTGGAATGCTTCCGGTGCGCTGGAGTACATCGGCCGCACCGACTTCCAGGTCAAGTTCCGCGGTCAGCGCATCGAACTCGGTGAGATCGAGACCGATCTGCTCGCGCATCCGTCGGTCAGCCAGGCCGCCGTGCTGGTGATGGACACCGCGACCGGTCAGCAATTGGTCGCGTACGTGGTGCCGATGCCCGGCCAGAGCATCGAACCGGCCGAGCTGACCCGTTTCGCCGCCGAGAAGCTGCCGACCTACATGGTCCCGGCCTCGATCATGGTGCTGGCGGCGTTCCCGCTCAACACCTCCGGCAAGCTGGACCGCAAGGGCCTGCCCGATCCGGTGTTCAGCGTGGACGCCGCCGGGTACCGCGCCCCGCGCACCGCCGCCGAGGAGATCGTGGCGGGCATCTTCGCCGATGTCCTGGGCCACGAGCGCGTCGGCATCGATGACAATTTCTTCGATCTGGGCGGTAACTCGCTGGTCGCCACCCAGGTGGTGGCCCGCATCTCGGCCGCGTTCAGCACCCGCCTGGGTGTGCGCGCGCTGTTCGAGACGCCCACCGTCGCGGGCATCGCCACCCGCATGGAGAACACCGCCCCGTCCGAGGTTTCGCGACTGCCGCTGGTGGCGCAGCGGCGACCGGAGCGGGTGCCGCTGTCGCTGGCGCAGCAGCGCATGTGGTTCCTGAACCAGTTCGACCCCAATGTGCCCACCTACAACCTGCCGTTCGTGGTGCGGTTGCGCGGCGGCGTCGATCTCGACGCGCTGCAGTCGGCGCTGCACGATGTGGTGGAGCGGCAGGAATCGCTGCGCACCGTCTTCCCGGAATCCGGTGACGGCGGTCTGCAGCAGGTGCTGCCGATGTCCGAGGTGGATCTCGGCATCGAGGTCCAGCCCATCGCCGAGAGCGAATTGTTCTCCGCGCTGGCCGAATTCGCCTCGCGCGGTTTCGATGTCTCACGCGAGCTGCCCATTCGGGTGCGGGTGTTCCAGGTGGGCGAGGCGACGGCCGAATCGGCCGATTACGCCGTGGCTTTCGTGGTGCATCACATCGCGGCGGACGGTTTCTCCTTCGGTCCGCTCTCGCGCGATATGACCGCCGCCTATCTGGCGCGGGTCGGCGGGCAGGAGCCCGCGTGGGCTCCGCTGCCGGTGCAGTACCAGGACTTCTCCCTCTGGCAGCGTGAGGTACTGGGTTCGGAATCCGATCCCGAATCCATGGCCGCACGCCAGATCGCCTACTGGCGTTCGTCTTTGGCGGGTCTGCCCGATCAGCTGGACCTGCCCGCGGATCGCCCGCGCCCGCCGGTGCAGTCGTTCCGGGGTAGCCGGGTCACCTTCGAGATCCCGGCCGAGCTGCACGGCAAACTCGCCGGATTGGCTCGCGCGCAGGGTGTTTCGCTGTTCATGGTGATGCACTCCGCGCTCGCGGTGCTGCTGGCCCGGTTGTCCGGGACCTCCGATATCGCGATCGGCACCCCGGTCGCCGGTCGTGGCGAGCAGGCCCTGGACGACCTGATCGGCATGTTCGTCAACACCCTGGTGTTGCGGTCGGAAGTGCGCGGGGCGGAGAGCTTCTCCGAATTCCTCTCGCGCACCCGGGAAACCGATCTCGCGGCGTTCGCGGCCACCGATGTGCCGTTCGAGCGCCTGGTCGAGGTCATCAACCCGACCCGTTCGCAGGCGCGGCATCCGCTGTTCCAGGTGATGCTGTCCTTCCAGGAGATGTCGCACGGCTCCATGGAGCTGCCCGGGCTCACCGTGTCCGCGGATGAGCTCGAGGTCGATATCGCCAAGTTCGACCTGCAGTGGACCCTGACCGAGCAGCGTGACCTGTCCGGCGCTGCCGCCGGACTGTCGGTGGTGCTGTCCTACGCCACCGATCTGTTCGATGCCGAGACCGTGGCCGAGTTCGGGCACCGCTTCGTGCGCGTACTCGAAACCGCCGTCACCGCACCGGAAACCGTGGTCCGCGATATCGACATCCTCAACGAGGATGAGCGCGCGCAGGTGCTGGGCG
The DNA here is from genome assembly GCF_042269265.1 of Nocardia sp. NPDC056000. NCBI lineage: Bacteria > Bacillati > Actinomycetota > Actinomycetes > Mycobacteriales > Nocardiaceae > Nocardia > Nocardia sp. NPDC056000. The sequence continues at coordinate 361,604 of NZ_JBHJXS010000008.1, forward strand.
ATTGGAGCCGCAACGAACACACGCTGCCCGGCGCGCGCACCGTGCTGGATCTGTTCGAGGAACAGGTCCGGGTGCGCCCGCACGGCACCGCCCTGATCTTCGATCCGGGCGAGCGCAGCGGCAGCATGTTCGGCGCGGCCGCCGAACTCAGCTACGCCGATTTCGCCGACCGGGTGAATCGCCTGGCGCGCAAGCTCATTGCCGAGGGCGTTGGTCCGGAGACGCTGGTCGCGGTCGGCATTCGCCGTTCCATCGACATGCTGGTGGCCATCTACGCCACCCTCACCGCCGGTGGCGGTTACGTACCGGTCGATCCCGATCATCCGGCCGAGCGCACCGATTACGTCCTCGGCAGCTCGCGTCCCGTGGTCCTGCTGACCACCACCGATGACGCGGTCGAGAACGCCGAATGCACCGTGCTGCACCTGGATTCGCTGGATCTGAGCGAATTCGACGCCGCGCCGATCACCGACGCCGATCGACTGGCTCCGCTGCGCCCGTCGAACACCGCGTACGTGCTCTACACCTCCGGCTCGACCGGCCGCCCCAAGGGCGTCGCGGTCCCGCACGGCGCGGTACTGAACCAGATCGCCTGGATCACAAGCGAATACGGCATCGACGACACCGATGTGATCCTGCAGAAGACCCCCGTCACCTTCGACGTGTCGGTGTGGGAGCTCTTCGGTTCGCTCGCCGTGGGCGCACAGCAGGTCATCGCGGCCCCGGACGGACACCGCGATCCCATGTACCTGTCCGAGGTCATCGGACGGCACCGGGTCACCATGACCTCGTTCGTGCCGTCCATGCTGAGCGTGTTCGCCAGCAGTGCCTCGGCGGCCGAATGCCTTTCCCTGCGTGCGGTTCTGGTCGCCGGTGAAGCCCTGCCGCCCGCCACGGTCACCGCGTTCCGGCGCTTCTCCACCGCGGCCGTGCACAACCTGTACGGACCCACCGAGTTCACGGTGCACGCGACCTACGCCGCGATCGCCAACCCGACCCCGGCGCAGGTGCCGATCGGGCGTCCGGTGTGGAACGCGCACACCTACATCCTGGACGAGGGCCTGCGCCCGGTCCCGGCCGGTGTCCCGGGTGAGCTGTACCTGGGCGGCACCCAGGTCGCGCGCGGCTACTACGGCCGCCCCGACCTGAGTGCCGAGCGGTTCGTCGCCGACCCGTTCGGCACCCCGGGTTCGCGCCTGTACCGCACCGGTGACCTGGTGCGCTGGAACGCCTCCGGCGCACTCGAGTACATCGGCCGCACCGACTTCCAGGTGAAGTTCCGCGGTCAGCGCATCGAACTCGGCGAGATCGAGACCGCCCTGCTCGGCCACCCGTCGGTCAATCAGGCCGTGGTGCTGGTCATCGACACCGTCGCCGGTGATCAGCTGGTCGCCTACGTGGTGACCCGCGGCCCGGTGGACCTGGACAGCGTGAAGGCGCTGCTGCACCGCACGCTGCCCGCGTACATGGTGCCGTCGGCTTTCGTTGTGCTGGAAGCCTTCCCGCTCAATGCCTCGGGCAAGCTGGATCGCCGGGCGCTGCCCGCTCCGGTGTTCGAGGTGCGCGAATTCCGCGCTCCCACAACGCCTATCGAAGAGATCGTGGCGCAGATCTTCGGCGAGGTGCTCGGTATCGCACGCGTCGGCGTCGACGACGACTTCTTCGAACTCGGCGGCAACTCGCTCATCGCGACCCAGGTGGCGACCCGCCTGGGCACGGCCCTCGATACCCGCGTGCCGGTGCGCATGCTGTTCGAGGCCGCCACCGTGGCCGCGCTCGCGGCCCGGGTGGAATCGCATGCCGGTGACGGTGCGCGCAAGGCCCTGGTGGCCCGCGAGCGGCCCGCCGATATCCCGCTTTCCCTTGCGCAGCAGCGCATGTGGTTCCTGAACCGCTTCGATACCGCCTCGGCGGTCAACAACATCCCGGTCGCCATCCGGCTCTCGGGTGAACTCGATGTGGCGGCCCTTCAGGTCGCGGTCATCGATGTCATCGACCGGCACGAATCGCTGCGCACCGTCTTCCCGGAGACCGCGCACGGACCCGTTCAGCGGGTGCTGGACGCCGCGCAGATCGTGCCCGACCTGACCCCGGTGCCGGTCACCCAGGCCAACCTCATCGACCATCTGGTCGAGTTGGCGTCGATGGCGTTCGACGTCACCGATGAGGTGCCGATGCACGCCGCACTGTTCGAACTCAGCGAATCCGAGTTCGTACTGGGCATGGTGGTGCACCACATCTCCGCCGACGGCTGGTCCATGGGACCGCTCGCGCGCGATGTCATGGTCGCCTACGCCGCCCGCACCTCGTGGGAGGCCCCGGCGTGGGCGGAACTGCCCGTGCAGTACGCCGACTACGCGCTCTGGCAGCGCGAGGTGCTCGGTTCCGAGGATGATCCGAACTCGTTGATCGCCAAGCAGATTCGGTACTGGGCCGACACCCTGGCCGATCTGCCGGACGAGCTGGTGCTGCCCTCTGATCGCCCGCGCCCGGCCACCGCCTCGTATCGCGGCGGCACCTACCCGTTCGCTATTTCCGCCGAGACGCAGCAGCGCCTGGTGGAATTGGGCCGCAGGCACAATGCCTCGCTGTTCATGGTGCTGCACAGTGCGCTCGCGGTCCTGCTGGCCCGCCTGTCGGGCACCAGCGATATCGCCATCGGCACACCGGTGCACGGCCGCGGTGAGGCCGCGCTCGACGATCTGATCGGCATGTTCGTCAACACCCTGGTGCTGCGCAGCGAGGTGGAGTCGGAGAAGACCTTCGCCGATCTCCTGGCGCAGGCGCGCGAGAGCGATCTGCACGCCTTCGCGCACGCCGATGTGCCGTTCGAGCGCCTGGTCGAGGTGCTCAACCCGGCGCGCTCGCAGGCCCGCCACCCGCTGTTCCAGGTCATGCTGACCTTCCAGAACACCCGGCAGGCCAGCCTGGAACTGCCCGGACTCTCGGTCAACGGCATCGACTACGACGCCCAGTTGGCCAAGTTCGATCTGCAATTGACCTTGCAGGAGGCGCAGGACGCGCACGGTGAGAACGCGGGCATGTCCGCCGAGTTCTCCTATGCCCGTGACCTTTTCGACGAGGCCACGGTCGCGGCGTTCGCGCACCGGCTGGATCTGATCCTGGCGGCCGTTGTCGCCGATCCGGCGCAGCCGATCGGCGATATCGATCTGCTGATCGACGGTGAGCGCGACAGGGTGCTCGAGGGCTGGAACAACACGGCCTTCGACCTCACCGAGGTACTGCCCGCACTGCCCGAAGGCGATGCGGCGACGCTGGTTTCGCTCTTCGAAGCACAGGCTGTGACCAGCCCCGATGCGATTGCCGTCGTTTTCGAGGGGACAGGTCTGTCCTACGCCGAGTTCTCGGGCCGCGTACATCGCCTGGCCCGCAAGCTCATTGCCCAGGGCGTAGGCGCGGAATCGCTGGTGGCCCTTGCCATCCGCCGTTCGGTGGATCTCGTGGTCGCCATGTACGCGGTGCTCGAGGCCGGTGGCGCGTACGTGCCGCTGGATCCCGATCAGCCCGCCGAGCGCATCGACTACGTCCTCGACACCGCCCGCCCGGTCGCCATCCTGACCACCGGCCGGGACGACTACGTCACCGGCCGCAATGTGCCGGTGCTGGAGATCGATTCCCTCAACCTCGAGGGCTATTCGGCCGTGCCGATCACCGATGCCGAACGCGGACAGGCGATCAGCCCGTCGCATACCGCGTATGTCATCTTCACCTCGGGTTCGACCGGTCGCCCCAAGGGTGTGGCGGTGGAGCACGGTGCGATCGTGAACCGTTTGCTGTGGATGCAGCACGAGTACCCGATCGACGCGAATGACGCTGTGCTGCAGAAGACTCCGGCGACGTTCGATGTGTCGGTGTGGGAGTTCTTCTGGCCCTTGCAGACCGGTGCGCGTCTGGTTGTCGCCAAGCCCGATGGCCACCGCGATCCGGTGTATCTGGCGCAGATCATCGCCGAACAGGGCATCACCACGGCGCACTTCGTGCCGTCGATGCTCTCGGTCTTCGTCGCCACCCTCGGCAATGAGAACGGTGACTCCACCGTTGCCGCGCCGCGGCTGCGGCAGGTCTTCGCCTCCGGTGAGGCGCTGCCCGCCCCGACCGCGCAGAAGCTGCGCGAGCTGACCGGCGCTCGCCTGCACAACCTCTACGGCCCCACCGAAGCCGCCGTCGACGTCACGTACCACGAGGTCGTGGACGCCGACACCGTCTTCGTGCCGATCGGCCGCCCGGTGTGGAACACCCGCACCTACGTCCTGGACGCCCGCCTGAACCCGGTCGCGCCGGGTGTCGCGGGTGAGCTCTATCTCGCGGGCGATCAGCTCGCTCGCGGGTACCTGGGCCGACCCGATCTGTCCGCGGATCGCTTCGTGGCCAACCCCTTCGGCGTTCTCGGTGCTCGCATGTACCGCACCGGCGACCTGGTGAAGTGGACCGGCGCGGGGGAGATCGAATACCTGGGCCGTACCGACTTCCAGGTGAAGTTGCGCGGTCTGCGCATCGAACTCGGTGAGATCGAGGCCGCCCTGCTGTCGCAGCAGGGTGTCGCGCAGTCCGTCGTGGTGGTCCGCGCCGATGCCCATGCCGGTGATCAGCTCGTCGGTTACGTGGTCCGTGAGCCGGAGGCGGTCATCGATCTGGACGCGGTCAAGGCCGCGCTCGGTCGTTCGCTGCCGGGCTATATGGTCCCGGCCGCGATCATCGTGCTGGACGCCTTCCCGGTGAACGCCTCCGGCAAGCTGGATCGCAAGGCGCTGCCCGCACCGGTCTTCGAGGCCAGGCGTTTCCGCGCCCCGGCCACCCCGATCGAGGAGATCACCGCCTCGATCTTCGCCGAACTGCTCGGCATCGACCGGGTCGGCGTCGACGACGACTTCTTCGAACTCGGCGGCAACTCGCTGGTCGCCACCCAGGTGGTCGCCCGGCTGTCCGCCGCGCTCAATGCCGAGATCGGCGTGCGCGTGCTGTTCGAGGCCCCGACCGTGGCCGCGCTGGCCGCCCGCGTGGAATCGCACGCCGGAACCGGTGTGCGCCAGGCACTTACGGTGCGCACCCGGCCCGAGCATCCGCCGCTGTCGCTCGCACAGCAGCGCATGTGGTTCCTGAACCGGTTCGACACCGATTCGGCCGCCAATAACATCCCGGCGGCCGTAAGGCTCACCGGCGCACTGGATCTCGCCGCCATGCGCGGTGCCATCGCCGATGTGGTGGCGCGGCACGAATCGCTGCGCACCATCTACCCGTCCTACGAGGGCGTCGCCTATCAGAAGGTGCTGCCCACCGCCCGCGCGATTCCGCAGCTCGACGTGCTGGACGTGGCCGAGGGCGAATTGTTCGCCGCCGTCTACGATTTCGCCGGTCGCGGGTTCGACGTCACCGCCGAACCGCCGGTGCGCCTGCGCGCGTTCCGCCTGGCCGAAGACGATCACGTACTTGTGCTCGTCGCGCATCACATCGCGGCGGACGGTTTCTCGATGAACCCGCTCGTTCGCGATCTCATGACCGGGTACGTCGCGCGCAACAACGGCGAGGCCCCGGGCTGGCCGGAACTGCCGGTGCAGTACGCGGATTACGCGCTGTGGCAGCGCGAAACCCTCGGCTCCGAGGATGATCAGCGCTCGCTCATCACCGAACAGCTGGACTACTGGCGGCGCACGCTGGCCGGACTGCCGGACGAGCTGCGCCTGTCCGCCAAGCCGCGCCCGGCCGTGGCCACCTACGAGGCGGGCACGCACCGCTTCCGGGTGTCCGGTGAGCTGATCACCGGATTGCAGCGGGTCGCGCAATCGCACGGCACCACGCTGTTCATGGTGGTGCACAGTGCTTTCGCCGCGCTGCTGGCCCGCCTGAGCGGCACCGATGACATCGCGGTCGGCATTCCGGTCGCCGGTCGCGGTGAGCAGGCGCTCGACGATCTCGTCGGCATGTTCGTCAACACCCTGGTGCTGCGTTCGCCGGTCGATACCGAGGAGAGTTTCGCCGAACTGCTGAAGAAGGTGCGCGAGCGCGATCTCGCCGCCTTCGCGCACGCCGATGTGCCGTTCGAACGCCTGGTGGACGTGCTGAACCCGGCGCGTTCGCAGGCCCGGCATCCGCTGTTCCAGGTCATGCTGTCGTTCCAGAATCTGGGCCGCACCGCACTGGAACTGCCCGGGCTGAGCGTGTCCGAGCTGGGCATCGACCAGCAGTCGGCCAAATTCGATCTGCAACTGACGCTGTCCGAGGTGCCGGCCGCCGGTGCCGACTCGGAGAATCCGGCCGGCATGGACGCCGAACTCGTCTATGCCACCGACCTTTTCGACGGTCCGTTCGCCGAGGTCTTCGCGCAGCGGTTCGAGCGCATGCTCACCGCCCTGGTCGCCGATCCCACGATGCGGGTCGGCGATGTGGAGCTGCTCGGCGATCGTGAGCGCCAGCGCGTGCTGCGCGGCTGGAACGACACCGCGTTCGAGCTGGACGCGGCGCTGCCCGAGATCGCGGAAGGCGCTGCGGCGACCCTGGTTTCGCTGTTCGAAGCACAGGTCGCACTGACTCCGGACGCGACCGCGGTCACCTTCGAGGGGACGAGTCTGTCCTACGCGCAGTTCGCCGGACGCGTCCGGCAGCTCGCGCGCTGGCTCATCGCCGAGGGCGTCGGCCCGGAATCCTTTGTGGCGCTGGGTATGCGGCGCTCCATCGATCTGGTGGCGGGTATGTACGCCGTCACCGTCGCCGGTGGCGCTTACGTGCCGCTGGATCCGGATCATCCGGCCGAGCGCACGCAGTACATCCTGGAGACCGCGCGGCCGGTGTGCGCGCTGACCTCCGGGGATGATTTGGACGGCGTCGCGGATCTGGAAGGGTCTGCCGCACGCCGGGTTCGGATCGATCAGCTGGATCTGTCCGGTTTCGCGGACACCCCGCTCACCGATGCCGACCGCATCGCCCCGCTGCGGCCGCGGAACACCGCGTACGTGATCTTCACGTCCGGTTCCACCGGTCGCCCGAAGGGTGTGGCGGTCAGCCATGCCGCGATCGTGAACCGCCTGGTCTGGATGCACGCCCAGTACGGCCTCGCCGCCGACGACGTGGTGTTGCAGAAGACCCCCGCCACGTTCGACGTGTCGGTGTGGGAGTTCTTCTGGCCCTTGCAGGTCGGCGCGCGCCTGGTCGTCGCCAAGCCGGACGGTCATCGCGATCCCGCCTACCTGGTGCGGCTCATCACCGCCGAGCACGTCACCACGGTGCACTTCGTACCGTCCATGCTGGCGGTCTTCGTGGCCGCCGAGGGTGCGGCCGACTGCACCAGCCTGCGCAATGTCTTCGCCTCCGGTGAGGGCCTGCCCGCGCCGACCGCGCAGCGGCTGCGCGCGCTGACCGGTGCGCGCCTGCACAACCTGTACGGCCCCACCGAGGCCGCGGTCGACGTGACCTTCCACGAGGTCACCGATGCCGACACCGCCACGGTGCCGATCGGCGCGCCCGTCTTCAATACCCAGGTGTACGTGCTGGATTCGCGGCTGCGGCCGGTTCCGGTGGGTGTGGCGGGTGAGCTCTATCTGGCGGGCGATCAGCTCGCCACCGCGTACGTGGCGCGTCCCGATCTGACCTCGGATCGGTTCGTGGCCAACCCGTTCGGGGCCGGTGCTCGCATGTACCGCACCGGTGACCTCGTGGTCTGGACCGGTACGGGTGAGCTGGAATACCTGGGCCGCACCGACTTCCAGGTCAAGCTGCGCGGTCTGCGCATCGAACTCGGTGAGATCGAATCGGCGCTCACCGCGCTGAACTCGGTCGCGCAGTCGGTCGTGGTGGTGCGCAATGACGAGCGCACCGGCGATCAGTTGGTGGCGTACCTGGTCACGGCGGACGGTCATATCGACCTCGACGCCGTGAAAGACGCACTGTCCCAGCAGCTTCCGGCCTATATGGTCCCGGCCGCCTTCATGGTGCTGGACGCCTTCCCGCTCAATGCCTCCGGCAAGCTGGATCGCAAGGCGCTGCCCGCCCCGGCCTTCGCGGCCAAGGTGTACCGCGCCCCGGAGACCCCGGTGCAGCAGACCGTCGCCGGTGTCTTCGCCGATGTGCTCGGCGGCGATACGGTCGGCCTGGACGACGATTTCTTCGAACTCGGCGGCAATTCGCTGATCGCCACCCAGGTGGTGGCGCGCCTGTCCACCGCGCTCGACGCCGATGTGCCGTTGCGCACGCTGTTCGAGGCCACCACCGTGGCCGCCCTCGCGGCGCAATTGGAATCGCGCGTCGGCACCGGCAGCCGCGCACCGCTGGTCGCGCAGGAGCGCCCCGCCCCGGTGCCGCTGCCGACCGGTGAGACCGCCGCGCTCGCACCGCTGTCCCCGGCGCAGCAGCGCATGTGGTTCCTGAACCGCTTCGACAACCGCACCGCCGTCAACAACATCCCGGTGGCGCTGCGCCTGACCGGTGAGGTCGATCTCGCGGCCTTCAATGCCGCCGTCGGCGATGTGCTGGCGCGGCACGAGGCGCTGCGCACCGTCTACCCCGAGGTCGCCGGTGACGGCTTCCAGCGCGTGCTGGAACTGTCCGAGATCGATTTCGAGGTGCGCACCGAGACGGTCAACGTGGCCGAATTGCCTTCGCGCATCACCGAACTCGCGAGTGTCTACTTCGACGTCACCCGTGAGCTGCCGTTCCGCGCCACCGTGCTCACGGTGACCCCGGAGGGCAAGCACGCCCGCGCCACCCATGTGCTGGTACTGGTGCTGCACCACATCAGCGCGGATGGTTTCTCGCTGCGTCCGCTGCTGCGCGACGTGGTGGGCGCGTACCTGGCCCGCAGTGGCGGTTCGGCTCCCGAGTGGACGCCGCTGCCCGTGCAGTACGCGGATTACGCGCTGTGGCAGCGCGAGGTGCTCGGCGATGAGCGCGATCCGGAATCGGTTGCCGCACAGCAGGTGCACTACTGGAGCGAACAGCTGCGCGATCTGCCCGAGCAGATCGAGTTGCCCGCCGACCGGCCGCGTCCCGAGGTCGCCACCAATGCCGGTGGCACCTACGACTTCTCGATCGACGCCGAGCTGCGCCGCGCGCTCACCGGGCTCGCCCGCGAGCACGATGTCACGCTGTTCATGGTGCTGCACGCCGCGCTGGCCACCTGGTCCGCGCGCCTGTCCCGCTCCATCGATATCGCCGTCGGCACCCCGATCGCCGGTCGCGGCGATCGCGCGCTGGACGATCTGATCGGCATGTTCGTCAACACCCTGGTGCTGCGCACCCCGGTGCTGCCGGACGCCTCCTTCCGCGAACTGCTCGCGCAGGTGCGCCGCACCGATCTGGCCGCCTTCGCGCACGCCGATGTGCCGTTCGAACGCCTGGTGGATGTGCTCAGCCCGGTGCGCTCACAGGCGCATCACCCGCTGTTCCAGGTGGCGCTGACCTTCGAGGCCGCCGGTGCCAAGGACGCGGGTGCGGTCTCGCTGCCCGGCCTGGAGCTGGAAGCCGTCGAATTCGATCCCGGCACGGCCAAATTCGATATTCAGCTGACCGTCGGCGAACGCGCCGACGATTCGCTGAGCCTGTCCTGGAACTACGCCACCGATCTGTTCGATCCCGAGACCGTGGCTTCGTTCGCCGAGCGCCTGGTCCGTATCCTGCGAGCGGTCACCGAGGATCCCTCGGTGCTGCTGGGCGATATCGATCTGCTCGGCGGCGTCGAACGCCACGAGGTGTCCGAGCGCTGGGTCTCCGCCGGTGACGACATCGTGGAACTGGCCGCGGTCGCCCGTGCCGCCGTGCGCGCCAACGAGATCGCCGTCGAGACGAACGGTGCCGCGCACACCGCGGGCACGAACGGCGTCGCGATCGCGCACACCGGCAACGCCGATATCTCGGCCGAAGAGCTGGCCGAGGTCCTCACGCCGGGTGGCGTGCTCGGTGCCGTCGGCGAACTGTTCACCGATCCGGTGGCGGCGCTGTCCAGCCCGTTCGTGGACGCGGACGCCACGCTGTCGAGCCTGTTCGATCGGGCCGTCGCGGCGCATCCGGAGCGGATCGCGGTGCGGTTCGGCGAGGACGAGCTGACCTATCACGATCTGGATCGGCGCTCGAATGTGGTGGCGCGCAGGCTGATCGAGGACGGCGCGGGTCCGGAATCGCTGGTCGCGGTGCTGCTGCCGCGTTCGCTGGATCTGGTTGTCGCGCTGCTCGCGGTCATCAAGACCGGTGCGGGTTATGTGCCGGTCGATCCGACCTACCCGGCCGATCGCATCGCATACGTGCTGTCCGATGCGAAGCCGACCAGCGTGGTCGTGGATTCGACCGTGACGGTGGAACTGCCCGCCGGACTGCCGACCGTATCGCTGGACGGGTACACCGTCGAAGCGGGCGATGTGGTGGACGCCGACGATTCGCCGATCACCGATGCCGATCGCACCGCCGCGCTGCGGCCCGATCACGTCGCGTACGTCATCTACACCTCCGGTTCCACCGGCCGCCCCAAGGGCGTGGCCGTGGCGCACCGGAATGTGGTGCGGCTCATGGCCAATACCGATCGCGAGTTCGGATTCACCGCCGATGACGTGTGGACGCTGTTCCACTCCTACGCGTTCGACTTCTCGGTGTGGGAACTCTGGGGACCGCTGCTCTACGGCGGCAAGCTCGTGGTGGTCGATTACTACGTCTCGCGCTCGCCGGAGCAGTTCCTGGAATTGCTGCGCCGCGAACGGGTTACGGTGCTCAACCAGACCCCGTCGGCGTTCTATCAGCTGGCCGAGGCCGAGCGGATCGCCGCCGCGGCGGGTGACGAACAGTCGCTCGCGCTGCGCTACGTGGTCTTCGGCGGTGAGGCCCTGGAGCTGCGCCGCCTGAGCGATTGGGTTGCGCGCCACGGTGATTCGTCGCCGTACCTGGTGAACATGTACGGCATCACCGAGACCACGGTGCACGTTTCGCATCGGGTCCTCGATGCCGACACCATCGCCGCCGCCACCGGCAGCGTGGTGGGTCGCGCCATCGCCGGTCTGCGCGTGTACGTGCTCGATGAGCGCCTGCACCCGGTCCCGGTGGGCGTCGCGGGCGAAATGTATGTCGCCGGTGCGCAATTGGCGCGCGGCTACCTCGGTCGCCCCGACCTGACCTCGGCTCGTTTCGTGGCCAGCCCGTTCGGCGCGCACGGCTCTCGCCTGTACCGCTCGGGTGACGTGGCGCGCTGGAACCGCTTCGGTGAGCTCGAATACCTCGGCCGCGCGGATGATCAGGTCAAGGTGCGCGGTTTCCGCATCGAGCTCGGTGAGATCGAAGCGGCCGTGCTGGCCCAGCCGGGCGTCGCCCAGGCCGCGGTCATCGTGCGCGAGGACGCCCCGGGCGATCAGCGCATCGTCGCCTACGTGGTGCCCGAGGTCGGTGTCGAGCCGACCGATATCCGCCTGCTCGAGATCCGCGACGGCGCGGGCGAACGCCTGCCGTCGTACATGGTCCCGGCCGCCATGGTGGCCATGGACCGAATCCCGTTGACCGTCAACGGCAAACTCGACCGCCGTGCGCTGCCCGCCCCCGCGGTGCAAGCGCGCGCCTTCCGCGCGTCCGAGACCCCGATCCAGGAGACGGTCGCCGCCGTCTTCGCCGAGGTGCTCGACCTGCCCCGGGTCGGCTTGGATGACGACTTCTTCGATCTGGGCGGCAATTCGCTCATCGCCACCCGGGTGGTCTCGCGCATCGGCGCGGCCCTGGACACCACGGTCGCGGTGCGCACGCTGTTCGAGGCGAGCACGGTGGAGGCCCTCGCGGCCCGCATCGAATCCCATGCTGACGGCGCGTCGCGCGCCAAGCTGGTGGCCCGCCCGCGCGTGCCGGGTGAGCTCGCGCCGCTGTCGTTCGCGCAGCAGCGCATGTGGTTCCTGAACCAGTACGACACCTCCTCGGCGGCCTACAACCTGCCGCTGGCGATTCGCCTCACCGGTGAACTCGACACCGCCGCACTGGAACTCGCGGTCGCCGATGTCGTGCGCAGGCATGAGTCGCTGCGCACCCGCTATCCCGAGCACGGCGGCACGCCGATGCAGGTGGTCGTCCCGGCCGAGCAGATCGCCCTCGATCTGCGCCCGGTCACGGTCGCCGCGGGTGAGCTCACCGAGACGGTGACCGCCTTCGCCACCCTCGGATTCAATGTGGCGGACCAGGTTCCGCTGCGCGCCCGGCTGTTCCGGGTCGGCACCGAGGACGCGTCCGAACATGTGCTCGTGGTCGTGGTGCACCACATCGCGGGCGACGGTTTCTCGATGGCCCCGCTGACGCGCGATGTCATGGTGGCCTACTCGGCGCGCACCCAGGGTGCGGTGCCGGGCTGGGCTCCGCTCGCGGTGCAGTACGCGGACTTCGCCGTCTGGCAGCGCGAAGTCCTTGGTAGCGAAGAGGATTCGTCCTCGCTGATGGCCCGCCAGGTGGGCTACTGGCAGCGGACCCTCGACGGTGTGCCCGATGAGCTGGCGCTGCCGATCGATCGCCCGCGCCCGGCCGTGGCCACCCATCGCGGCGCGACTTTGCAGCGCAGCCTGAGCCCCGAACTCATCGGCGCGCTGGAAGACATTGCGCGCAAGCGTGGTTCGTCGCTGTTCATGGTTATGCACAGCGCGCTCGCGGTGCTGCTGGCCCGGCTGTCGGGTGGCGATGACATCGCCGTCGGCACCCCGGTCGCCGGTCGCGGTGAGGCCGCGCTGGACGATCTGGTCGGCATGTTCGTCAACACCCTGGTGCTGCGCACCGGAATCGATCCGGCGGAATCGTTCTCGGATCTGCTCGATCGTGCCCGGCATACCGACCTCGACGCCTTCGGCAATGCCGATGTGCCGTTCGAGCGCCTGGTGGAACTGCTCGCACCGGAGCGGTCGCAGGCCCGGAACCCGCTGTTCCAGGTCATGCTGGCATTCCAGAACCTGGATCGCGCCACCCTGGAACTGCCGGGGCTGACCGTCGCGGCGCTGGATCTCGACGAGAACATCTCGCGGTTCGATCTGCAATTCACGCTGTCCGAGCAGGACGCCGGTATGGCGCTGGCGCTGACCTATGCCACGGATCTGTTCGACGCGGATACCGCCGCCGGGTTCGCGCAGCGCTGGCTGCGGGTGCTCGAGGCCGTCGCCGCCGATCCGGAGGTCACGGTCGGGGCGATCGATATCCTCGATCAGTCCGAGCGCGCCGATCTGGTGGCGCGTTTCGGTGCTCCGGCCATCGCGGGCCGCACCCTGCCCGAGCTGCTGGCTGAGGCCGTGGCGCGGGATCCGCAGGCTGTGGCCGTCCGCTTCCAGGGGCGAGGTCTGTCCTACGCCGAACTCGACGAGCGCTCGAATCGCCTGGCGCGCCTGCTCATCAAGCGCGGTATCGGTACCGAGAACCTGGTCGCCATCGCGGTGCCGCGTTCGGATGACTCCTACTTCGCCGAATGGGCGGTCACCAAGTCCGGTGCGGCGTTCGTCCCGGTCGACCCGAACTATCCGGCCGACCGCATCGCGCATATGGTCACCGATTCGGGTTCCCCGGTCGGTCTGACCGTCGCCGCGGTGCGCGCCGATCTGCCGGAGTCGGTGGAGTGGCTGGTCCTGGACGAACTGGACCTGAACGCCCTCTCCGCCAACGCCATTGCCGATGCCGAGCGGGTGCGCCCACTGCGCCCGGAGCATCCGGCGTACGTCATCTACACCTCCGGCTCCACCGGCGTCCCCAAGGGCGTCGTGGTCTCGCATGCCGGTCTGGCCAACTTCAGCGTGGAGCAGGTCGAGCGCTACGGCCTCGATTCCGCTTCGCGCGCACTGCATTTCGCCTCGCCGTCATTCGACGCCTCCATGCTGGAGTTCCTGCTGGCCATCGGCGCGGGCGGTGCGCTCGTGGTGGTGCCGCCGGGCGTCTACGGCGGTGACGAGCTGTCGGAGCTGATTCGCTCCGAGGGCGTCACGCACGCGTTCATCACCCCGGCCGCGCTGGCCACCTTCGATCCGGCCGGACTGGATACGCTGCGCGTACTGTCCGCCGGCGGTGAGGCGGTCCCGGCCGATCTGGTCGCCAAGTGGGCTATTCCGTTGGCGGACGGCACGATTCGCGCCTTCCACAATGGTTACGGACCGACCGAGACCACCATCATGACCAATATCAGCGATCCGCTGGTCGCGGGCGATCTGGTCACCATCGGCGGCCCGACCCGGGGTATGCAGTCGCTGATCCTGGACAACCGGCTGCGTCCCGTGCCGGTCGGTGTCGCGGGTGAGCTCTATCTGTCCGGCATTCAGCTGGCGCGCGGCTACCACGCGCGTCCGGGCTTGAGCGCGGACCGCTTCGTCGCCAACCCGTACGTGGACGGCGAGCGCATGTACCGCACCGGTGACGTGGTCCGCTGGACCCGCACGGGTGAGGTCGAATACGTCGGGCGTTCGGACTTCCAGGTCAAGGTGCGCGGTTTCCGCATCGAGCTCGGTGAGATCGACGCCGCGCTGGCCTCGCACGAGAGCGTGGACTTCGCGGTCACCATCGGCCACAAGAACGCCGCCGGTGCGACCTCGCTGGTGTCGTATGTGGTTGCCGCGCCGGGTCATTCGGTCGATATCGCCGCGGTCACCGCGCATGTCGAACAGCGCCTGCCCGCGTACATGGTGCCGTCCTCGGTCATGATCATCGATCGGGTGCCGCTGACCCCGGTCGGCAAGCTGGACCGCAAGGCGCTGCCCGAACCGGTGTTCGCCACCGAGGTGGTGTTCCGCGCCGCGCGAAATACCCTCGAGCACACCATTTCCGAGGTGTTCGCCGAGGTGCTGGGCCTGGAGCGGGTCGGCATCGACGATTCGTTCTTCGCCCTCGGCGGCGATTCCATCGTCTCCATTCAGCTGGTGTCGCGGGCCAAGGCGCGCGGTGTGATCTTCAGTCCGCGCGACGTTTTCGAACAGCGCACGGTCTCGGGTCTGGCCGCCATCGCGGAAACCGCTGACGGTCAGGGCGATTCGGCTCCGCAGCTGCTGGAGCTGCCCGGCGGCGGCGTCGGTGTCATGCCGCTCACCCCGGTGGTGCGGTTCATGGTGGAGCGGCCGGGCGAGTTCGGGCGCTTCAACCAGACCATGGCGCTGGAACTCCCGATCGGCATCGACCGGGCGGGTATCGCCGCCACGGTCGGCGCGGTCATCGACCGGCACGACATGCTGCGGGCGCGCCTGCGGCGGGTGCCGGGTGCGGACTGGATCGTGGAGACCGCCGCGGCGGGCGCGATCGATGTGGATTCGCTCATCGACCGCACCGAATTCGATCCGAGCGTCGGCGCGGAGGAGTTCCTCGACATCGCCTCGGCCGCACTGGATGCCACGCTGGACAAGCTGGATCCGACCGCCGGTGTCGTCGTGCGCTTCGTCTGGTTGGCACCGGCCACGGCGGGCCGTGAATCCGGTACCGATCAGTCGCGTGCCGGTCGCCTCATCGTGGCCGCGCACCACCTGGTGGTGGACGGCGTCACCTGGCGCATCCTGGTGCCGGACTTCGTCGCCGCCTGGGGACAGATCTCCGCCGGGCAGACCCCGGAACTGGTCGCCCCGGCGACCAGCATGCGCACCTGGGCGCACGCCCTCGAGCGGGAGGCCGCCACCGAGGAGCGGCTCGCCGAACTCGACTTCTGGCGCGGCGTCGTCGACGGACCGGATCCGCTGCTCACCGAGCGCGCCATGGATCCGGCGGTGGATGTCACCGCCGTCGTCGAGAAGCACAAGGTCGAGGTTTCCGCCGAGACCACCAAATCGCTGCTCACCACCGTGCCCGCGCTGTTCCACGGCGGTGTCAATGACGGTCTGCTGACCGCGCTGGCATTGACCGTGGCGAAGTGGCGCTCGGACAAGGGGATTGCGGCGGGGGAGAAGGCCGGGGGCCAGAACACAGCCCTCGTTCGGCTCGAAGGCCACGGCCGCGAAGAAGAGGTCGTGCCCGGCGCGGATCTGTCCCGCACGGTCGGCTGGTTCACCGCCATCTTCCCGGTGCGCTTCGATCTCTCCGGGATCGATGTGGACGCCGCCCTCACCGGCGGCGACGCCATGGGCCGCGCCATCAAGGCGGTCAAGGAGCAGCTGCTCGCGGTGCCGGACAAGGGCATCGGCTACGGCCTGCTGCGCTACCTGAACCAGGCCACCGCCGATCAGCTGCCCAAACAGCTGCCCGGTCAGGTCAGCTTCAACTACCTGGGCCGCGTCAACGAGGGCGATGTGCCCGAGGCGCTGCGCGGCTTCGGCTGGATTCCGGCTCCCGAGCTCGGCAATCTGGGCGGCGCGTACGACGCCGATATGCCCGCCATGGCCCCGATCGATATCAACGCGATCGTGGTCGGGGACAAGCTGACCGCGAATATCGGCTATCCGAGCACCCTGCTCGACGCGGCCGCCGTCGCCGAATTCGGCGCACTGTGGGTCGCCGCGCTGGATGCCGTCGCGCACCACGCGGAATCGGCGCGGGCCGGTGGGCACACCCCGTCCGACTTCGGTCTGGTGAATATCACCCAGCGCGATATCGACGGCTGGGAACAGCGTTTCGGCGCGATCGACCAGGTGTGGCCGCTGTCCGCGCTGCAGGCCGGTCTGCTCTTCCACGCCCAGCTCGCCGCCACCTCGGTGGATGTGTACACCGCGCAGGCGGTGCTCACCCTCACCGGTCGCGTCGACGGCGACCGCCTGCGCGCGGCCGCCCAGGCGCTGCTGGATCGGCACGAAATCCTGCGCACCGCATACGTTTCCGACGCCAATGGCGTTCCGGTGCAGGTGGTGCTGGACGGCGTGCACGTGGCCTGGTCCGCGCACGATTTCAGCGATATCGCCGATGCGGACGCTCGCCGCGCCGCTGCGGAACAGGTCATCGACGCCGATCGCATGACCCGGTTCGACCTCACCGCGCCGCCGCTGATTCGCTACACGCTGGTGCGGACCGCCGCCGATGAGTGGCAGTTGGCCGTGGCCAACCATCACATCCTGCTCGACGGCTGGTCCATGCCGCTGCTCATGCAGGATCTGCTGGTGCTGTACGCCACGCATTCGGACGTGAGCGTGCTGCCGCCGGTGCGGTCCTACCGGTACTTCCTGGAATGGGTTGCGCAGCAGGACCGTTCGGCTTCGCTCGACGCCTGGAAGCAGGCGCTGCGCGGGGTGTCCGAGCCGACGCTGCTGACCCGCCCGGACGCGGGCCGCGAGATCACCGCGCTGTCCGGTGAGTACTTCTTCGATCTGGACGAGGCCGCGACCACGCGCCTGACCGCGCTGGCCGCCGATATCGGCGTCACGCCGAATACGGTGCTCCAGGTGGCGTGGGGCATTCTGCTCGGCCGCCTCACCGGCCGCGAGGACGTGCTGTTCGGCACCACCGTGTCGGGCCGCCCGGCGCAGCTGTCCGGTGTGGAATCCATGGTGGGCCTGTTCATCAACACCGTGCCGGTGCGGGTCGCGTTCGATCCGGCCGAATCGGCGCGGGCGCTGCTCAACCGCACCCAGGGCGAGCAGGCCGATCTGCTCGATCACCACTACATCGGCCTGGCCGATATCCAGTCCGCGGCGCGGATCGGCGGGCTGTTCGACACCCTGGTGGTGTTCGAGTCCTATCCCGTTGACGCCGAAGGCATTCGGGCGCAGGCCGCGGATATCGACGGTATGGCCGTCACCGGCCTGGACGCCGCCGATGCCACGCACTACCCGCTGACCCTGATCGCCCAGCTCGACACCCGCCTGCGCGTTCGCGCGGGTTACCTGCGCGATCTGTTCGACGAGGACACGGTTCACCGGATCGCGGATCGCCTGATTCGGGTGCTCACCGCGATCACCACCGAACCCGAAGCGGCGGTGGGCGATATCGAACTGCTCGATGCCGATGAGCTGGCGCTCGTCACCACCGAGTGGAACGAGACCGGATACGACGTCGACACCGCCCTGGCCGTGACCTACGGGCTGGCGGACACCGATCGTGTGGATCCCGGCCACAAGCACGCCGGGATGACGGGGGCGGAGCCCGACGCCGCGAAGACGCTGGTCGCGCTGTTCGAGGCGCAGGCCGAGCGGACACCCGATGCGATCGCGCTCAGCTTCGAGGGCACAAGTCTGTCCTACGGCGAGTTCGCCGAGCGGGTGCATCGTCTCTCGCGCTGGCTCATCGAGCGCGGTGTCGGCGCGGAATCGTTTGTGGCGCTGGGTATGCGGCGCTCGGTCGACCTGGTGGTCGGCATGTATGCCGTCACCGTGGCCGGTGCCGCGTACGTGCCGCTGGATCCGGATCATCCGGCCGAGCGCACCGAATACATCCTGGCCACCGCCGATCCGGTGACCGTGCTGACCTCCGGTGAGGATCTGCCGGTGCAGACCGCGCAGGTGCGGATCGATCTGCTGGATCTGTCCAGCTACTCGGCCGCTCCGCTCACCGACGCGGATCGCGTTGTGCCGCTGCGGGCTTCGAATACCGCGTACGTCATCTTCACCTCCGGTTCCACCGGTCGCCCGAAGGGTGTGGCGGTGCCGCACGCGGCGATCGTGAACCGCCTGGTGTGGATGCAGTCCGAATACGGGCTCACCGCCGATGACGTGGTGCTGCAGAAGACCCCGGCCACCTTCGACGTTTCGGTGTGGGAGTTCTTCTGGCCCTTGCAGATCGGCGCGCGCCTGGCCATCGCCAAGCCGGACGGCCATCGCGACCCGGCCTACCTCGCCGAACTCATCGCGGGCGAAGGCGTCACGGTCACTCACTTCGTGCCGTCCATGCTGGCGGTGTTCGTGGCCGAGGAAGCGGCGGTGCGCTGCACCAGCCTGCGCATGGTCTTCGCCTCCGGTGAAGCGCTCTCGCCCAAGCCCTCGCACAAGCTGCGCGAGATCACCGGTGCGGAACTGCACAACCTGTACGGCCCCACCGAAGCCGCCGTCGACGTCACCTATCACCATGTGACGGCCGTGGATGTGGACTCGGTGCCGATCGGCCGCCCGGTCTTCAATACCCAGGTCTACGTACTGGATTCGCGGCTGCGCCCGGTTCCGGTGGGTGTCGCGGGTGAGCTTTACCTGGCGGGCGATCAGCTCGCCACCGCCTATGTGGCGCGCCCTGATCTGACCTCGGATCGCTTCGTGGCCAACCCGTTCGGCTCCTCCGAGCGCATGTACCGCACCGGCGACCTCGTGGTGTGGAACGCCGACGGCGAGATCGAGTACATCGGCCGCACCGACTTCCAGGTGAAGCTGCGCGGTCTGCGCATCGAACTCGGTGAGATCGAATCCGCGCTCACCGCACTGGGTTCGATCGCCCAGTCGGTGGTCGTGGTGCGCGGGGATCAGCACACCGGTGACCAGCTGGTCGCCTATGTCATCGCCGCGCCGAGCCGCACCGTGGACATCGAGGGCGTGCGTGCCGAACTGGCCGAACGCCTGCCCGCGTACATGGTGCCGTCGGTGCTCATGGTCCTGGACGAGTTCCCGCTCAACGCCTCCGGCAAGCTGGACCGCCGCGCGCTGCCCGCACCGGTCTTCGAGGCCGCGGTGTTCCGCGCCCCGACCACCCCGATCGAGCAGATCGTGGCGGGTGTGTTCGCCGAGGTCCTGGGCCTGGAACGGGTCGGCCTGGACGATGACTTCTTCGCCCTCGGCGGTAACTCGCTCATCGCCACCCAGGTGGCGGCGCGCCTGTCCGCCGCGCTCGACACCCATTTGGGTGTGCGGGAGATCTTCGAGGCGTCCAGCGTCACCGCGCTGGCATCGCGCGCCGAATCGCATGCCGGGACGAACGCGCGTCAGGCCCTGATCGCGCGGGAACGCCCCGAACGCCTGCCGTTGTCGCTGGCCCAGCAGCGCATGTGGTTCCTGAACCGATTCGATCCCGAATCGGCCGTGGACAATATCCCCGCCGCCGTGCGCCTCTCGGGTCTGGTCGACCGGCAGGCGCTGCAGATCGCCGTCGCCGATGTGCTGGCGCGGCACGAATCGCTGCGCACCCGGTACCCCGAGATCGACGGCACCGCGTACCAGGAGATCGTGCCCACCGGCCAGGTCATCCCGGACCTGACGCCCGTCGACGCCACCGAAGCCGGACTGCCGCAGGCGCTTTCGGAATTCCTGAGCACCGGCTTCGACGTCACCGTCGATGTGCCGTTCCGGGCCCGCCTGTTCGAGGTGAGCCCCACCGAACACGTGCTCGCACTGGTGGTGCACCACATCTCCGCCGACGGTTTCTCCATGGGCCCGCTCACCCGGGATGTCATGACCGCCTACGGCGCTCGCGTCGAGGGCGGCGAACCCGCCTGGCAGCCACTGGAAGTCCAGTACGCGGACTACGCGCTGTGGCAGCGCGAGGTGCTCGGCGACGAGGCCGACGCGGAATCGGTTATCGCACGGCAGATCTCGTACTGGGGCCGGGCGCTGCGCGGACTGCCGGATCAGCTCGACCTGCCCGCCGACCGGCCGCGTCCCGCGGTCGCCACCGGTAAGGGTGCGACGCACACCTTCGCCATCGACGGCGAAACCCATGCCAAGCTGGTCGAATTGGCGCGTCAGCGCGGGGCCACGCTGTTCATGGTGGCGCACACCGCGCTCGCGGTGCTGCTGTCCCGCCTGTCCGGTGAAGAGGACATCGCCATCGGCACGCCCGTCGCGGGCCGTGGTGAACGCGCCCTCGACGATCTGATCGGCATGTTCGTCAACACCCTGGTGTTGCGCACCCCGATCGACGCCGGCGCGGGCTTCACCCAGCTGCTGGAATCGGTGCGCGCCACCGATATCCAGGCGTTCGGTCATGCCGATCTGCCGTTCGAGCGGCTGGTGGAAATCCTCAACCCGGCCCGCTCGCAGGCCCGGCATCCGCTGTTCCAGGTCATGCTCTCGTTCCAGAACATGGGACCGGCCGAACTGGAGCTCCCGGGTCTGACCGTGAGCGGCGTGGATCTGCCGCTGGACACCGCCAAGTTCGATCTGCAACTGGTCCTCACCGAGGCCACCGCCGCGCACAATGTGTCCGGCAACGGTTTCGGCGGCACCCCGTCCGGCATCACCGCCGAACTCATCTACGCCACCGACCTGTTCGACGCGGCCACGATGGAACGCTTCGCGGCGCGGTTCAACCGTTTGCTGGAAGCCATTGCGGCACAGCCGGAAACACCGGTCGGCGATATCGATCTGCTCGCCGGTGGTGAGCGGTCGCGGGTCGTGCTGGATTGGAACCGCACCTACTACTCCGTCGACGAGGTCGTCGCCGAGCAGACCGATGCGGTCGAGCGCGACGATATCGACTGGGCCGCACTGGAAGTCCCGGGCGCGTCCCGGCACGACCTGTGGCAGCTGCCCGAGACCGGTGACGCCGCGAACACGCTGGTCGCGCTGTTCGAGGCGCAGGCCGCGCGCACGCCCGACGCCGCCGCGCTCGGCTTCGAGGGCACAGGTCTGTCCTACGGCGAGTTCGCCGGGCGCGTACATCAGCTGGCGCGCAAGCTGATCGAGGCCGGAGTCGGCCCGGACAGCCTGGTGGCGCTGGGTATCCGCCGCTCGCTCGACCTGGTCGTGGCCATGTACGCGGTGCTGGAGGCCGGTGGCGCGTACGTGCCGCTGGATCCCGATCAGCCCGCGGACCGCATCGACTACGTGCTCGAGACGGCGCGGCCGGTATGTGTGCTGACCACCGAGCGCGATGGGTTCACCCACGCGAGCGTTCCGGTGCTCGCGGTGGACACGCTCGACCTTTCGAGCTACTCGGACGCGTCGCTGGGTGATGCGGATCGTGTTGCGCCGCTGCGTCCTTCGAATACCGCGTACGTCATCTTCACCTCGGGTTCGACCGGTCGCCCAAAGGGTGTCGCGGTCAGCCACGCGGCGATCGTGAACCGCCTGGTGTGGATGCAGGCCGAATACGGCCTGACCGCCGAAGACGTGGTCTTGCAGAAGACCCCGGCCACGTTCGATGTGTCGGTGTGGGAGTTCTTCTGGCCGCTGCAGGTCGGTGCGCGCCTGGTCGTGGCCAGGCCCGACGGTCATCGCGATCCGGCCTACCTGGCGGAAGTCATTGCCGCCGAAGGGATTACCACCGCGCACTTCGTGCCTTCGATGCTCGCGGTGTTCACCGCGGAGCTCGGGGCCAGTGGTGGATCGTTGCCGTTGCGCCTGGTCTTCGCCTCCGGTGAGGCGCTGCCCGCCACCACCGCGCAGCAGTTGCGGGCGCTGACCGGTGCGGAGCTGCACAACCTGTACGGCCCGACCGAAGCCGCCGTCGACGTCACCTACCACCACGTGGTGGACGCCGATACCGAGACGGTGCCGATCGGCCGCCCGGTGTTCAACACCCAGGTCTACGTGCTCGACGCGCGCCTGAACCCGGTCGCGCCGGGTATGGCGGGTGAGCTCTACCTCGCCGGTGATCAGCTGGCACGCGGCTATGTCGCGCGCCCGGACCTGACCGCCGACCGCTTCGTCGCCAACCCGTTCGCGGCCTTCGGCGCGTCCAAGCGCATGTACCGCACCGGTGACCTGGTCACCTGGACCGCCGCCGGCGAACTGGAATACCTGGGCCGCACCGACTTCCAGGTGAAGCTGCGCGGTCTGCGCATCGAGCTCGGCGAGATCGAGGCCGCGCTCACCGCGCACAACGCCGTCTCCCAGGCGGTCGTGGTGCTGCGCTCGGACGCCCGCACCGGTGACCAACTGGTCGCCTACGTGGTCCCGTCCGGTGCCGCGTCGGCCGCCGCCGGTGCCACCGCGCAGCTCACCGATTCCGACGCTGCCGCCGCGACGCCGGGGAACCCCGGTGCTCCGGCTGCCGGTGACAACGCCGTATCGGCTGCTCCCGGCACCGTGGCGCTGCCCGTCGGTGCGGTGGATGTGGACGCTCTGCGCGAGCACCTCACGGCGCAGTTGCCGTCGTACATGGTTCCGGCCGCGTTCGTGGCCGTTGCCGAGTTCCCGCTCAATGCCAATGGCAAGCTGGATCGCCGGGCGCTGCCCGAGCCGGAGTTCGCGGCTCGCGAATTCCGTGCTCCCGCAACGCCCGCCGAGGAGATCGTGGCGAGCGTGTTCGCCGAGGTGCTCGGACTGGAGAACCCGGTCGGCGCGGACGACGACTTCTTCGAGCTGGGCGGAAACTCGCTCATCGCGACCCAGGTGGTCGCGCGACTGGGCGCGGCGCTCGATACCCGCGTGCCGGTGCGCACCCTGTTCGACGCCCCGACGGTCGCCACCCTGGCCGCCCGCGTCGAGGCGCAGTCCGGTACCGGTCGCCGCCGCGAGCTGGTGGCGCAGGAACGGCCGGAAGAGATTCCGCTGTCCCTGGCGCAGCAGCGCATGTGGTTCCTGAACCGCTTCGACACCGCCTCGGCCGTGAACAATATTCCGCTCGCGGTCCGCCTCACCGGCGATCTCGACGCGGATGCGTTGCGCCTGGCCGTCGGCGATGTGCTCGAGCGCCACGAGGTGCTGCGCACGGTCTACCCCGAGAACGCCGAAGGCCGTGGCATGCAGGTCATCCTGCCCGCCGACGCGGTGCGGCTGACCGCCGGTCTGGCGGTCGCCGACGATGGGACGGATACGGTCGTCACCGGCCAGGTGGCCGGTGGCACCGGCCTTGGCGCGATCACGGTGTCCGAGGCCGAATTGCGCGACCGGGTGGCCGAATTGGTGCTCACCGGGTTCGACGTGACGGTCGCCCCGCCGGTGCGCGCCGGTCTGTTCCGGGTCGCCGATGCCGAGATCGCCACGCACGTGCTGGTTTTCGTGGTGCACCACATTTCCGGTGACGGCTGGTCGGTGCGACCGCTGGCCCGCGATGTGATGCTCGCGTACGCCTCGCGCGCCAATGGTGTTGCCCCGCAGTGGGAACCGCTGCCGGTGCAGTACGCGGACTTCGCGCTGTGGCAGCGTGAGACGCTCGGCGACGAGTCCGATGCCGAATCGCTGATCGCCCAGCAGGTCTCGTACTGGTCCACCGAACTGGCGGGTCTGCCCGATCAGATCGATCTGCCCTCGGATCGACCGCGCCCGGCCGTGGCCTCGAACCGCGGTGGCGTGCACGAGTTCGCCATCGACACCGCACTGCTGAACAGCCTGAACAACCTCGCCCGCGAACACGGCGCGTCGCTGTTCATGGTGGTGCACGCGGCGTTCGCGGCCCTGCTGGCGCGCCTGTCCGGCGGCGATGACATCGCCATCGGCACCGCGGTCGCCGGTCGTGGTGAAGCGGCCGTCGACGATGCCATCGGCATGTTCGTCAACACCCTGGTGCTGCGCACGGCGGTGGACGGCGGCGAGAAGTTCACCGAACTGCTGGCCCGCACCAAGGACACCGATCTGTCGGCGTTCGGTCATGCCGATCTGCCGTTCGAACGCCTGGTGGAGATCCTCAACCCGGCGCGCTCGCAGGCCCGGCATCCGCTGTTCCAGGTCATGCTGTCGTTCCAGAACACCGGTGAAGCCACCTTCACGCTGCCGGGTCTGGAAGTGGCCGGCGTGCCCCTGGACGTGGTGACCGCCAAGTTCGATCTGCACCTGAACCTGACCGAACGGGTCGGCGCGGACGGCACGGCCGCCGGTATGACCGGCGAATTCGCCTACGCCACCGATATTTTCGACGCCGCCACGGTGTCGGCGTTCGCGGATCGCCTGCTGCGCACGCTGACCACCATCGTGCTGGAGCCGACCACCCTGGTCGGCGATATCGAACTCCTGGACGACCTGGAGCGCCGCCGCGTGCTGCGGTCCTGGAACGCCACCGAATACGACGTCACCCGCGTCGCGCTGGCGGGCCGCAAATCCGCCGCCGATGTCACCCTCGCGTCGATGTTCGCGGTGCAGGCCGCTCAGACGCCCAAGGCCCCGGCCGTGGCGTTCGAGGGGACGACGATGTCCTACGGCGAACTGGCCGCCCGGGTGAACAAGCTGGCCCGGCACCTCGTCGCCAATGGTGTGGGACCGGATTCGCTTGTCGCACTGGGCATGCGCCGCTCGCTGGATCTGGTGATCGGCATGTACGCGGTGATCGCCGCCGGTGGCGCGTACGTGCCGCTGGATCCGGATCACCCGGACGAGCGCAACGGCTATGTGCTCGACACCGCACAGCCGGTGTGCGTGCTCACCACCGCCCGCGACGGCTTCGACGCCGCCCGCTCGGCCACCGTCGGCATCGATGAGCTCGATCTGTCCGAATACTCGGACGCCCCGCTCACCGACGCGGATCGCATCGCGCCGCTGCGGGAGTCGAACACCGCGTACGTCATCTTCACCTCCGGTTCCACCGGCCGCCCCAAGGGTGTGGCCGTCTCGCACGCCGCGATCGTGAACCGCCTGGTGTGGATGCAGACCGAATACGGCCTGTTCGACGACGATGTGGTGTTGCAGAAGACCCCGGCCACCTTCGACGTGTCCGTCTGGGAGTTCTTCTGGCCCTTGCAGGTCGGTGCGCAGTTGGTCGTCGCCAAGCCGGACGGTCACCGCGATCCGGCCTACCTGGCGGATCTGATCACCGAATACGACGTCACCACTGCGCATTTCGTGCCGTCGATGATGTCGGTGTTCGTGGCTGAGGCCAAGGCCGCCGAATGCGTCTCGCTGCGACAGGTTTTCGCCTCCGGTGAAGCCCTGCCCGCACCGACCGCGCAGAAGCTGCTGGAACTGACCGGTGCGCAGCTGCACAACCTGTACGGCCCCACCGAGGCCGCGGTCGACGTCACCTATCACGAGGTGACCGCCGCGGACACGCTGTCCGTGCCGATCGGCCGCCCGGTCTTCAATACCCGCGTGTACGTGCTGGATTCGCGCCTGCACCCGGTCGCCGCCGGGGTCGCGGGTGAGCTCTACCTGGCGGGCGCGCAGCTGGCGCGCGGCTATGTGGCGCGTCCGGAACTGACCTCGGACCGCTTCGTCGCCGATCCGTTCCACGGTGGCCAGCGCATGTACCGGACCGGCGACCTGGTCAAGTGGACCGGCGCGGGTGAACTGGAGTACCTGGGCCGCACCGACTTCCAGGTGAAGTTGCGTGGTCTGCGCATCGAGCTCGGCGAAATCGAATCCGCTTTGACGGCAATCGATTCCATCGCCCAGTCGGTTGTCGTGGTGCGCAGCGATGATCGCCTCGGCGATCAGCTGGTCGGCTATGTCATCCCGGCCACCGGGCGCAGTGTCGATGTGGAGGGTGTGCGCGCCGAACTGCAGGACGCGCTGCCCGGCTATATGGTCCCGACCGCGTTCGTGGTGCTGGACGCCTTCCCGCTCAATGCCTCCGGCAAGCTGGATCGCAAGCAGCTGCCCGCTCCGGTGTTCGAGGCCAAGGTCTTCCGCGCCCCGTCCACCCCGATCGAGGAGATCGTGGCGGGCACCTTCGCCGATGTCCTCGGTGTCGGCCGCGTCGGCGTCGACGACGATTTCTTCGAACTCGGCGGCAACTCGCTGATCGCCACGCAGGTCACCGCGCGACTGGGCGCGGCGCTGGAAATCCAGCTCGCCGTGCGCGATCTGTTCGAAGCCTCCACCGTCGCGGCACTGGCCGCGCGGGTGGAACGGCACGCCGGTTCCGGCCGCACCCGCCCGCGCCTGGTCGCGGGGGAGCGCCCGGAGCACCTGCCGCTGTCCCCGGCACAGGCGCGGTACTGGTTCCTGAACCAGTTCGACACCAGCACCTCGGCCGTGGACAACATTCCGCTCGCCGTGCGGCTCACCGGTGCGCTGGACCTGAACGCCATGGGTCTGGCCATCGGCGATGTGCTCAGCCGCCACGAGGTGCTGCGCACGGTGTACCCGCGGGCCGCCGACGGACCGCACCAGGTGATCCTGCCCGCGACCCAGACCGATGTGGGTCTGGTGCCGGAGCCGGTCACCGAGGGCGAATTGCTGGGCAAGGTCATCGAATTCGCGATGACCACCTTCGACGTCACCGTCGAGGTGCCGCTGGCCGTCAAGCTGTTCCGCATCTCGGACAGTGCGGTGGAACAGCATGTGCTGGCCTTCACCATCCACCACGTCTCCGCCGACGGCTCCTCCATGGGCCCGATGGCGCGCGATGTGATGGCCGCGTACGTGGCCCGCGCCAATGGCGAATCCCCGCAGTGGGCGGCGCTTCCGGTGCAGTACGCCGACTACGCGCTGTGGCAGCGCGAGGTGCTCGGTACCGAGGACGATCCGGAATCGCTTGCCGCACAGCAGGTCGCCTACTGGACCCGCGCGCTGGCCGAGCTGCCCGATCAGCTGGAATTGCCCACCGATCGGCCGCGCCCGCCCGCGCAGTCGTTCCACGGCAAGGCGATTCGCTTCGATATCGACGCCGAACGGCACGCCAAACTGCATGAGCTGGCGCGCGCCAATAACGCGTCGCTGTTCATGGTCGTGCACGCCGCGCTGGCGATCCTGCTGGCGCGCCTGTCCGGCACCGATGACATCGCGGTCGGCACCCCGATCGCGGGTCGCGGTGAGCGCGAACTCGACGATCTCATCGGCATGTTCGTGAACACCCTGATCTTCCGCACGAAGATCGATCACGGGGTGCCGTTCGCCGATGTGCTGGCCGAGGTGCGCGAACGCGATCTGGAAGCCTTCGCCAATGCCGAGGTGCCGTTCGAGCGCCTGGTCGAGGTGCTCAACCCGGTGCGCTCCAACGCCCGCAATCCGCTGTTCCAGGTCGGCCTGTCCTTCCAGAACCTGGCCGAGACCGCGTTCGAACTGCCCGGCCTGCACGTGAGCGCGGTCCAGTTCGAATCGCAGCTGGCCAAGACCGATCTGCACGTCACGCTGTACGACCGGTACACCGATGACGGCGCGCCCGCCGAGATCCTCACCGAATTCGGTTACGCCACAGATCTGTTCGACGAGAGCACCGTGCGTGCCTTCGCTGACCGGTTCCTGCGGGTGCTGGACGCGGTGCTGGACGATTCGGGCATCACGGTCGGCGATATCGATCTGCTCGACGCCGATGAGAACGAGCGGATTCTCCAGCGCTGGAACAACACCGCGCAGGATGTGGCGCAGGTGTTCCCGGAGGGGGCCGAGGCCACCCTGGTCTCGCTGCTCGACGCGGCCGTGGCTTCCGACCCGAAGGCGGTGGCCATTGTGGCCGATACCGCCGACGGGGTGGAGAACCTGACCTACGCCGAGCTCGATGCCCGAGTGAACCGTTTAGCGCGTGAGCTGATCGCGCGTGGTATCGGTGCGGAAGACCGTGTGGCGCTTGCCATCCGGCGTTCGACCGATCTCGTGGTCGCGATGTACGCGGTGGCAAAGTCCGGTGCGGCCTATGTGCCGATCGATCCGGATCAGCCTGCCGATCGCACCGGTTATATCCTCGAAACCGCCGCTCCGGCAGTGGTTCTGACGACTGTCGCGGATGCTTTCGTGCACGACACCGCGACGGTGCTGAAGATCGATGAGCTCGAGCTGTCGGAGTACTCGGCCAAGCCGATTACCGCCGAGGAGCGGGTGCGAGAGCTGACGGCCGCGAATACCGCGTACATCATCTTCACCTCCGGTTCGACCGGTCGCCCGAAGGGTGTGGCGCTGCCGCACGCCGCCGTGGTGAACCAGTTGCTCTGGAAGGTCACCGAATTCGGTCTCGATCCGGCCGATGCGGTGCTGCTCAAGACCGCCGCCACCTTCGATCTCTCGGTGTGGGAGTTCTGGTCGGCCGTGGCCTGCGGTGGCCGCCTGGTCATCGCGCAGCCCGGCGGGCATAAGGATCCGGCGTACCTGAACGAGCTCATGGCTCGTGAATGGGTGACCACCCTGCACGTGGTGCCGTCCATGCTGGACGCGCTGCTGGCCGATGGTCTGCCGGATTCGCTGTGGCGCATCCTCGCCATCGGTGAGGCGCTGCCCGGACCGCTGGCCCAGCGGGTGCTGGCCGAGCGTCCGCGTACCGAACTGTTCAACCTGTACGGCCCCACCGAGGCCGCGGTCTCCATCACCAACCACCGGGTGACCACCGCCGACGAGGTGTCGGTATCCATCGGCGCGCCCGAATGGAACAGCCAGGTCTATGTGCTGGATGCGCATCTGCGCCCGGTGCCGGTCGGGGTCTCCGGTGAGCTGTACCTGGCCGGTGCGCAGCTGGCGCGCGGCTACTACGGCCGCAGCGATCTGACCGCCGACCGCTTCGTGGCGAATCCGTTCGCCACCGGGCAGCGCATGTACCGCACCGGTGACCTGGTGGCCTGGAATGCCAAGGGCGAGTTGGACTACCGGGGCCGCACCGACTTCCAGGTGAAGATCCGCGGCTTCCGCATCGAGCTCGGCGATATCGAATCCGCCCTGCTGCGTCAGCCCGCGGTGGCCTCGGCCGCCGTTGTGGCGCACCAGGATTCGGCGCTCGGTGATCGCCTGGTCGCGTACGTCGTCGGTATCGACGGGGATCTCGACAAGCAGGCGCTGCAATCCGCGCTCGCCGCGGAACTGCCGTCCTACATGATCCCGTCGGTGTTCATGCAGCTCGACGCGCTGCCGCTGAACGCCAACGGCAAGCTGGATCGCAAGGCGCTGCCGGAACCCACCTTCGAGAAGGCGGTCTTCCGCGCACCCGTCACCCCGATCGAGCAGATTGTGGCCGGCGTCTTCGCGGATGTGCTGCGCATCGAGGGCGGGCGCATCGGTCTCGATGACGACTTCTTCGCATGGGGCGGCAACTCGCTGCTCGCCACCCAGGTGGCCGCTCGCCTCGGCGAGGCACTGAACACCCGGGTGCCGGTGCGCCTGATGTTCGAAGCCTCCACCGTGGCCGCACTGGCCGCCCGGGTGGAACTCGACGCCGGTGCGGGCCGCAAGGCACTCACGGCGGGTGAACGGCCGGAACACATTCCGCTCTCGCTCGCACAGCAGCGCATGTGGTTCCTCAACCGCTTCGACAACCAGTCCGCGGCCTACAACGTGCCCGTCGCGGTGCGCCTGTCCGGTGCACTGGATATCGAGGCCATGCGCGCCGCCATCACCGATGTCGTCGCCCGCCACGAGATCCTGCGCACCATCTACCCGCAGACCGAACAGGGTCCGGTCCAGGTCGTGCTCCCCGCCGCGCAGGCGGTCCCGGAGTTCGAGGTGCGCACCGTCTCGGCCGATGAGGTCACCGGCGCGGTGGTGGCGCTCACCTCCACCGTCTTCGACGTCACCACCGAGGTGCCGCTCAAGGTCGCGCTGTTCCGCATCGGCTCCGACGAGTCCACGGAATACGTACTGGCACTGGCGATTCACCACATCTCCGGTGACGGTTCCTCGGTCGCGCCGCTGACCCGCGATCTGATGACCGCCTACGCCGCCCGCTCCTTCGGGGAGCGGCCGGGCTGGTCCAAGCTCGCGGTGCAGTACGCCGACTACTCCATCTGGCAGCGCGATCTGCTCGGCAGCGAGGACGATCCGGAATCGCTGTCCGCCAAGCAGGTCGCCTACTGGAAGCAGGCGCTGGCCGAGCTCCCGGATCAGCTGGATCTGCCGTCCGATCGCCCGCGCCCGGCCGTGCAGACCTTCGCCGGTGACCGGGTCGAGGTGCGCATCGATGCCGAAACGCACCGTGCGCTGGTCGATTTGGCGCGCGCCGAGGGTGCGACGCTGTTCATGGTCGTACACACCGCGCTCGCGGTGCTGCTGGCCCGCCTGTCCGGTACCGATGACATCGCCATCGGCACCCCGATGGCCGGTCGCGGCGAGGCCGTACTGGACGACCTCATCGGCATGTTCGTCAACACCCTGGTGTTCCGCACCCGGGTCGACGCGGGCGCGCCGTTCACCGAACTGCTGGCCCGCCAGCGCGAGACCGATATCCAGGCGTTCGCCAATGCCGATGTGCCGTTCGAGCGCCTGGTCGAGGTGCTCAACCCGGTGCGCTCGACCGCGCGGCATCCGCTGTTCCAGGTCGGCCTGTCCTTCCAGAACCTGGCCCAGTCCAGCCTGGAACTGCCCGGCCTGACGGTCTCGGGTCTGGATATCGACACCCAGATCTCGCAGTTCGACCTGCATCTCATCGCCACCGACCGATACGACGAGTCGGGTGCGCCGGTCGGCATCACCGGCCTGTTCACCTACGCCACCGATCTGTTCGATCAGGCGACCGTGCAGGGCTTCGTGGACCGCTTCGTGCGACTGCTCGGCGCGATCACCGCCGCACCGCGCACCGCGGTCGGCGATATCGAACTGCTCGCGGGTGACGAGCGCGCCGATCTGGTGCTGGCGCGCAACGCCACCGCGCACGAGGTCGACCGCTCCGCGACCCTGGTCTCGCTGCTCGATGCCACCGTGGCGGCCATCCCGACCGCCGTGGCGCTCATCGGCCCGGACGGCGAGGTGCTCACCTACGCCGAGCTCAGCGCTCGGGTGAATCGCCTTGCGCGGCACCTGATCTCGATGGGTGTGGGTCCGGAGTCCCGGGTGGCGCTGGCGCTGCGGCGTTCGGTGGATCTGGTCGTGGCCATGTACGCGGTGTCGGTTGCCGGTGGCGCGTACGTCCCGGTCGATCCGGATCAGCCCGCCGAGCGCACCGACTACATCCTGGAGACCGCGGCACCGGTCTGCGTGCTCACCAATGCCGAAGCCCGCTTCACGACCGAGACCGCACCGCTGGTGCGCCTGGATCAGCTGACGCTGGAAACCGTTGCGGCCGAGCCGATCACCGATGCCGAGCGGGTCGCCCCGCTGCTGCCCGCGAATACCGCGTACGTGATCTTCACGTCCGGTTCGACCGGTCGCCCCAAGGGTGTGGCGCTGCCGCATGCCGCGGTGGCCAACCAGTTGCAGTGGAAGACGGCCGAATTCGGTCTCGGTGCCGATGACGCGGTGCTGCTCAAGACTGCCGCCACCTTCGACCTCTCGGTCTGGGAGTTCTGGTCGGCCGCCGCCAGTGGTGGTCGTCTGGTGATCGCCTCGGCCGATGGTCATCGTGATCCGGCGTACCTGAACGAGTTGATGGCGCGCGAGCTGGTCACCACGCTGCACGTGGTGCCGTCGATGCTCGATGCGCTGCTGACCGAATCCGGTGGGGCACTGACCGGTTCACTGCGTCGCGTGCTCGCGATCGGTGAGGCGCTGCCCGCCACGGTGGCGCAGCGCTTCCGTGCCGCGAACCCGGCCGCGCAGCTGTTCAACCTGTACGGCCCGACCGAGGCCGCGGTCTCCATCACCAACCACCTGGTCACCGACGCCGACAAGGGTTCGGTCTCCATCGGCCTGCCCGAGTGGAACAGCCAGGTGTACGTGCTCGACGCCCGCCTGCACCCGGTCGCGGCCGGGGTCGAGGGTGAGCTGTACCTGGCGGGTGCGCAGCTGGCGCGCGGCTACTACGGTCGCGCGGATCTGACCTCGGATCGCTTCGTGGCCAACCCGTTCGCCACCGGTGAGCGCATGTACCGCACCGGTGACCTCGTTGCCTGGGCGGGCAATGGGGAGCTGGAGTACCGGGGCCGCACCGACTTCCAGGTGAAGATCCGCGGTTTCCGTATCGAGCTGGGTGAGATCGAGGCGGCGCTGCTGGCGCTGCCCGGTATCGCACAGGTCGCGGTGCTGGCCAAGTCCGATCAGCGCACCGGTGACCGACTGGTGGCCTACCTGGTGCCGTCCGATCTCACCGCGGGCGTACAGATTTCGCAGGCCAAGGCGGCGCTGTCGGCGGGTCTGCCGTCGTACATGGTGCCCTCGGCGTTCGTGGTGCTGGACGCGTTGCCGTTGAACGTCAACGGCAAGCTGGATCGAAAGGCGTTGCCCGAGCCCGAGTTCGAGACCACCGCCTTCCGTGCACCGTCGACCCCGATCGAGGAGATCGTGGCGGGCGTGTTCACCGAGGTGCTCGGTACCGAGCGCATCGGCGCGGACGACGATTTCTTCGCCCTCGGCGGTAACTCGCTGCTGGCGACGCAGGTCGCGGCCCGGCTGGGTGCGGCCCTGGACGCTCGCGTCCCGGTCCGACTGCTGTTCGAGGCGTCCACCGTCGCCGGACTGGCCGTCAAGCTCGAGGTGCACGCGGGCAGCGGCGATCGGCAGCCGCTGGTCGCACAGGAGCGCCCGGCGGCGGTGCCGCTGTCACTGGCACAGCAGCGCATGTGGTTCCTGAACCAGTTCGACACCACCTCGGCGGCCTACAACATCCCGGTCGCGGTCCGCCTCACCGGCGAATTGGATACCGCCGCACTGCAACAGGCGGTCGCCGATGTAATCGCCCGCCACGAGACCCTGCGCACCATCTACCCGCAGGTCGACGGTGCGGCATCGCAGGTCATCGTTACCGCCGCACAGGCGGTCCCGAACCTCACCCCGATCGAGGTCGGGGCCGAGACGGTGCGCGATCGCATTGCCGAACTCATCTCCACCGGATTCGACGTGACCACCGAGGTGCCGTTGCGCGCCAAGCTGTTCCGCGTCGAAACCCCGGTCGTGGAAGAGCTCGGCGCGCACGAAGCCGCGGTGCTCGATGTGGCCGACGCCTTCGAGGCCGCGACCCTGCGCGCCGTCGGCGCACAGGCCGCCGGTGTGGTCGGCGTCCGGACCAAGGTTCCGGCCGCGCCGCTGATCGAGCATGTGCTCGTATTCGTGGCGCATCACATCAGCGCGGACGGCTGGTCCATGGGCCCGCTCACCCGCGATGTGATGATCGCGTACGCGTCCCGGGCCGCGGGAGTGCAGCCGGGCTGGGCTCCCATGCCGGTGCAGTACGCCGACTACTCGATCTGGCAGCGCGCGGTGCTCGGCTCGGAAACCGATCCCGAGAGCCTCATTTCGGGTCAGGCCGACTACTGGCGGACCACACTCGCGGATCTGCCGGACGAGCTGAACCTGCCCTCGGATCGCCCGCGCCCCAATGCGCAGTCGTTCCGCGGCGGCAAGGTGCACTTCCCGATCGGGGCCGGACTGCATCGCGGCTTGCAGGCCATCGCGCGTGAGCAGAACGCGACCATGTTCATGGTCGTGCACGCCGCGCTCGCGGTCTTCCTGGCGCGCCTGTCCGGCACCCAGGACATCGCCATCGGCACGCCGATCGCGGG
Organism: Nocardia sp. NPDC056000; assembly: GCF_042269265.1. NCBI lineage: Bacteria > Bacillati > Actinomycetota > Actinomycetes > Mycobacteriales > Nocardiaceae > Nocardia > Nocardia sp. NPDC056000. The sequence goes on from NZ_JBHJXS010000008.1 coordinate 395,517, forward strand.
TCGCGGTGAGGCCGAACTCGACAATGTGATCGGCATGTTCGTGAACACGCTGGTGCTGCGCACCGACGTGCACCCGGATCTGACCTTCGCGCAATTGCTCTCGAACGCCAAGGACGCCGACCTCGGAGCCTTCGCGCACGCCGATATCCCGTTCGAACGACTGGTGGAAATCCTCAACCCGGAGCGTTCCACCGCTCGTCACCCGCTGTTCCAGGTGGTGCTCTCGTTCGAGAACCTGCCGGACAGCACGTTCGAACTGCCCGGATTGCGGGTCGCCGCCGTCGATTTCGAGAACGACACCGCGAAATTCGATCTGTCGCTGACCATTACCGAGGCCGGTACCTCGGGTGAGGGCATGTACGCCGAATTCGCGTACGCCCGTGACCTGTTCGACGACGCCACGGTGCAGAAGTTCGCGCAGCGCTTCACCCGCCTGCTGGAGCAGATCACCGCGCGGCCGCAGCAGGCGGTCGGCGATCTGCAACTGCTGTCCGCGGCCGAACGCGCGGATCTGCTGTCCCGCAACGGTGCCGCGGCGGTCGAGCCCCGGACGCTGCCGGAGATCATGGCCGCGGCCGTGGCCGCCAACCCGGTCGGCGAGGCCGTGGTGTTCGACGGTCAGGTGCTCGGTTACGCCGAACTCGACGCGGCGTCCTCGCGACTGGCGCGCATGCTCATCGAGCGCGGTGCGGGACCGGATATGCGGGTGGCCGTTGCCATTCCGCGCTCGTTCGAATCCGTGCTCGCGGTATGGGCGGTGGCCAAGTCCGGTGCGGCGTTCGTGCCCGTCGATCCGGCCTATCCGGCCGATCGCATCGCGCATATGATCTCCGACTCCGGTGCCATGCTCGGCCTGACCACCAATGCCGAACTGGCGGCGCTGCCGCCGGTGGCGAGCCTGGCCGGCTGGATCTCCCTCGACGACCCGATGGTCATCGCGGAGATCGAATCGCATTCGCCCGCGGCGGTTTCCGATACCGAGCGGTGGGGTGCCATCCGGGCCGCGCACGCCGCCTACGTCATCTACACCTCGGGTTCGACGGGCCTGCCCAAGGGCGTCGTCGTCACCCACGCGGGTCTGGCGAACTTCGCCCGCGAGCAGGTCGAGCGCTACCGTCTCGACTCCTCCTCGCGCGCACTGCATTTCGCCTCGCCGTCGTTCGACGCCTCCATCCTGGAGCTGCTGCTCGCGCTCGGCGCGGGCGGCACGCTCGTGGTGGTGCCGCCGGGCACCTACGGTGGCGATGAACTGGGTGAGCTGATCGCCCGCGAGCGGGTCACCGCCGGTCTCATCACGCCGTCCGTGCTGGCCTCGCTGGAACCGTCGCAGTTGGCGGGCATGGAGGTCATCATCGCCGGTGGTGAGGCGGTCTCGGCCGACCTCGTCGCCAAGTGGTCGGTGAATCCGGCTGGGCCGCGCCGTTTCCACAACGCCTACGGTCCGACCGAGGCCACCATCGCGACCAATATCAGCGATGCGCTGAATCCGGGCGACAAGGTCGTCATCGGCGGTCCGGTGCGCGGTATGCGGGCGCTCGTCCTCGACGCGCGGTTGCAGCCGGTCGCCGAAGGCGTCGCCGGTGAGCTCTACGTGGCCGGTCAGCAGCTGGCGCGCGGTTACCACGCGCGTCCGGGTCTGACCTCCGAGCGCTTCGTCGCCAACCCGTACGGTGAACCGGGCTCACGCCTGTACCGCACCGGTGACGTGGTGCGCTGGACGCGCGACGCCAAGGGCGCTCCGGCCGTGGAATACGTGGGCCGCAATGACTTCCAGGTCAAGGTGCGCGGTTTCCGCATCGAACTCGGCGAGATCGACGCGGCGCTGATGGCGCACGAGACCGTGGACTTCGCGGTCACCGTGGGTCATAAGACCGAAGTCGGCACCACCATGCTGGCGGCCTACGTACTGCCCGTCGCCGGTGCCGTCATCGATATCGCCGCGCTCACCGAGCACGCCGCCGCGCGACTGCCGGAATACATGGTGCCCACCGCCATCACGGTGCTGGACCAGATTCCGCTGACCCCGGCGGGCAAGCTGGATCGGCGCGCACTGCCCGAACCGGTGCTCGCACCACGCGAATTCCGGGCTCCGGTCAGCGATATCGAAGCCGCCATCGCCGAGGTCTTCGCCGAGGTGCTCGGTGTCGAGCAGGTCGGCCTGGACGATTCGTTCTTCGCGCTCGGCGGCGACTCGATTCTGTCGATCCAGCTGGTGTCGCGGGCCAAGGCACGCGGCATCCTGTTCAGCCCGCGCGAGGTCTTCGAGAAGCGCAGCGTGGCCGGACTGGCCGAAATCGCTGTGCTTGGCGGAGATAACGAGCAGGAGCGGCTGGCGGAACTGCCCGGTGGCGGGGTCGGCGATATTCCGCTGACGCCGATCATGACGGCGATTCTGTCGAGTGGTTCGACGTACCAGCGGTTCTCGCAGTCCATGGCATTGCGCCTGCCGGACAATATCGACCGGGCACTGCTGATCGGCACGCTCTCGGCGGTCTTCGACCACCACGATGTGCTGCGTTCGCGCCTGCGCGGAAATGCCACGGCGGGTTGGGAATTCGAGGCACTGCCGCGCGGCGGTGTCGATGTGGACGCGCTCGTGCATCGCGTCGAGGTCGCGGCCGATATCTCCGACGAGGAGCTGTCGCGGGTCGCGAGCGCTCAGCTCGACGCGGCCCTGGGCCGACTCGATCCGGCCAATGCCTCGATGATCCAGTTCGTATGGTTCGCCTTCGGCGCGGGCCGCCCGGATGTGCTGCTGCTGGCCGCGCACCACTTCGTGGTGGACGGCGTGTCCTGGCGCATCCTGATTCCGGACTTCGCGGTGGCGTGGTCGCAGCTGGCCTTCGGTCAGCCGGTCGCGCTCCCGGCCAACGGCACCTCCATGCGGCGGTGGGCGCACGCCCTCGTCGACGCGGCGTCCGCACCGGAACGCGTTGCGGAACTGCCGTTCTGGCAGGGCGTGGTCGGCACCGCCGATCCGCTGCTGGGCTCGCGGGCCTTCGATCCGGCGGTGGATACCTTCGCCACGGTCGAACGCGTCGAGGTCACGGTTCCGGCCGCGGTCACCGACGCGGTGCTCACCTCGATTCCGGGGCGCTACCGCGGCGGCGTGAACGACGGTCTGCTGTCGGCGCTGGCCATGGCGGTCGCGCGCTGGCGCGGCGACGGCAGCGATGCCGCCCTCATCAAGCTCGAGGGTCACGGTCGTGAAGAGGAAGTCGTTCCGGGCGCGGATCTTTCGCGCACCGTCGGCTGGTTCACCAGTGCCTACCCGGTGCGGCTGGATCTGGCCGGGGCCGATCTCGACGATGCGTTCGCGGGCGGAAAAGCTCTGGGCCACATCGTGAAATCGGTGAAGGAGCAGCTGCTCTCGGTACCCGACAAGGGTCTGGGCTTCGGTCTGCTGCGCTACCTGAACGCCGAGACCGCGCCGCAGTTGCGCAGTGTCGGGCAGATCAGCTTCAACTACCTCGGTCGCGTATCGACCGGTGAAGTGCCGGAACAGCTTTCGGAGCTGGGCTGGGTGCCGGTCGCCGATCTCGGGCAGCTGGACGCGGACATGGATCTCGATATGCCCGCCAACGCCACCCTGGACATCAACGCCATCGTCACCGATGGCGAGGACGGCCCGCAGCTGGGCGCGGCCTTCGCCTTCCCGACCGGGCTGCTCTCGCGCGAGCGGGTGCAGGAGTTCGCCGATCTGTTCGTGGCGGCGCTGACCGCGCTGGCCGAACACGCCAGGCGGCCGGACGCGGGCGGCTATACGCCGTCGGATATGGCGCTGGTCAAGGTGACCCAGGGCGATATCGAGGTCTGGGAGCGGGCCTATCCGGCCATGACCGAGGTGTGGCCGCTGTCGCCGCTGCAGTCCGGTCTGCTGTTCCAGGCGCTCATGTCGCAGAGCCGGGAGGCGATCGACGTCTACACCATGCAGGCCGTCCTGGACCTGCACGGCACCGTGGACACCGATCGGCTGCACGCGGCCGCGCAGGCCATCGTCGACCGGTACGCGAGCCTGCGCACCGCGTTCGTCACCGATGCCGCGGGCCAGGCGCACCAGGTCGTACTGGATCGCGTCGAAGCGCCGTGGAGCATCGTCGATCTCACCGATCTGCCCGAGGGCGAACGGGTTCCGCGCATGCGCGAACTCATCGACGTCGACCGGGCACGGCACTTCGACATGGCGGCCGCACCGCTCATGCGGTTCACGCTGTTCCGCACCTCGCCGGAGCAGTACAACCTGGTGATCACCACCCACCACATCCTGGTGGACGGCTGGTCCATGCCGCTGCTCATGCGCGATCTGCTGGTGCTGTACGCGGTGCGCGGTGATCTGTCCGCCCTGCCGCGCGCGGTGTCCTACCGGAACTACCTGGCCTGGCTGGCCGGGCGGGACCGCCAGGAATCGTTGCGGGCGTGGGCGCGTGCGCTCACCGGTGTATCCGAGCCGACCCAGCTCGCACCCGCCGGACGCGCGGACGAGCAGTACGAGGTCGGGCGGCACGTGCTCGAAATCGACGCCGAGCGCACCCGTCAGCTCAGCAAGCGGGCCGCCGAACTCAGCGTCACGGTGAACACACTGGTGCAGACCGCGTGGGCCATCCTGGTCGGAAGGCTCACCGGCCGTGGCGATGTCGTGTTCGGCGCGACCGTCTCGGGCCGCCCCGCCGATCTGGCGGGCGTGGAATCCATGGTGGGCCTGTTCATCAACACCGTGCCCGTGCGCATTCGCATCGACGACCGCCTCACCGTGGGCGGCATGCTGGAGCGGGTGCAGCACGAGCAGGCGGATCTGCTGGATCACCACTACATCGGCCTGGCCGAGATCCAGCAACTCGCCGGCGCCGCAGCGGAATTCGACACCCTCGTGGTGTTCGAGTCCTACCCGGTCGACAAGGACGCCATCGCCGCCGCCAGCTCCATCGACGGTATGTCGGTGAACGGCGTCGGCATCAACGATGACACCCACTACCCGATGACGCTGGTGGTCATGGCGGGCGAGACCATCGAGATCTCCATGCGCTACCTGGACACCCGCTTCACCGCCGACGAGGTCGAAACCCTCGCCGCGCGCCTGAACCGGGTGCTGGAATCGCTGCTGGGTGAACCGTCCGCACTGGTCGGCGATATCGATATCCTCGATGCCACCGAACGCGCCCGCATCCTCGCCGAAAGTGCCGTCACCCCGGCGGATTCGGCGGCGGAACCGGCCCGCGTCGGTGCTCGCACCGTGGCCAACGTGCTCGCCGAAGTGGTGGAAGAGGACCCCCAGGCCCCGGCCCTGCTCGATAACGGCCAGGAACTCGCCTACCACGTCCTGGACCGCCGCTCCTCCCAGCTCGCGCGACTGCTCATCGATCGCGGTGCGGGCCCCGGCGATATCGTCGCCGTCGCCCTGCCGCGCTCCGCCGATGCGGTCGTGGCGGTCTGGGCCATCCAGAAGGCCGGCGCGGCAACGCTGTTCGCCGAGGGTCTGTCCTTCGGCGATATCCTCGCCGCGGGTGCGAACTTCGGCATCGCGCAGGACCCGGCGGCCAGCTCGGTGCGCTGGCTGGTCCCGGCCGACCCCAAGGTCCAGGCCGATCTCGCCACCCGTCCCGCCCACCCGGTCACCTACACCGACCGGGTCCGTCCCCTCACCGAATCCGATCCGGCCTTCATCTACCGCGACGCCTCCGACACCTGGGCCACCCTCACCCAGGCCGAAGCCCTCGACCGCGCCACCGCGCTGCGCACCGAGAATGAGATCGACTACGAATCGACCACATTCACGACCGCGACCGTCGGCCTGCCCGCGATAGACGAATTCCTCACCTCCGCGACGGCGGGCGCGCTGTCGGTCCTGCCCACCGAGGACCTGGCGGCCGATCTCGACGAAGGTGAAGTCACGCACTGGTTCACCACGGCCGCCGACTCCACCGACGAGGCTCCGGAAGAAGTGCGCATCATCCCGGCCCCCTAGCCGGGTAGCCGAAACGACGACGCTGGGAGGAGGACGGTCCGCACGGACCGCCTCCGCCCGGCGTTCGCCATATCCGGGTGAATCGGGATCGAACCCGGCGCGGGGCCGGTCCGTATCGTGAAGCGAGAACTTTGGCTTCGGCGGGCTTGGAGGGGTTATGACCGCAGCGGGCACTGAGTGGGCGCTCGAGCTGGGCGGGTTGTTCAAGGCTTTCGGGGGACCCTGGGTGGTGGAGGGGGTCAGCCTCGCGGTGCCGCCCGGCTCGTTCTTCGGGCTGGTCGGGCCGAACGGGGCCGGGAAGACGACCACGTTGTCCATGGCTGTCGGGTTGTTGCGACCGGATCGCGGGACGGCTCGAATCTTCGGAAATGACGTCTGGGCGGATCCGGTGGCGGCGAAGACCGTGGTCGGGGTGCTGCCCGATGGGCTGGCCCTGCCGGAACGGCTGACCGGGCGAGAGTTGCTGACCTACACCGGATTACTGCGCGGGATGGATAAGGCGACCGTGGGGGAGCGGGCGTCCGAGCTGCTCGCGGTGCTGGAGTTGACCGGCGCGGAGAATACCGTCGTCGTTGATTATTCGGCCGGTATGCGGAAGAAGATCGGGCTGGCCACCGCGCTGTTGCACGCACCCAAACTGCTGGTGCTGGATGAGCCGTTCGAGGCCGTGGATCCGGTGTCGGCGGGGACCATTCGGACCATCCTGCAGCGATTCGTGGCGGCCGGTGGGGCGGTGGTGCTGTCGAGTCATGTGATGGCGCTGGTGGAGAACCTGTGCGATCGGGTGGCGGTGATCAATCGCGGGCAGGTGGTCGCAGGCGGAACCGTGGCCGAGGTGCGCGGGGAGGGGACGCTGGAGGAGGCGTTCGTGCGGCTGGTCGGCGGGCATGTGGGCGGGGAGGAGGGGCTGTCGTGGTTGGCGTCCTGATCCGGATGCGGTTGCGGCTCACGGCCAGAGCCATGCGCGAGGGGCGAGCGGCCGTGAATTTCTGGGTGGGGAGCCTGTTCGGGCTCGCCGCCGCACTGGTCACCGCGGCGTTGATCGGGTTCGCGCATGAGAGCTTTCACGGCGGAATCACCATCGCCGCAGCGCTTTTCGCGGGCTGGACGCTGGGTTGGATCTGCGGGCCGGTGCTCACCGGAAGCAGTGACGAGACCCTGCAACCGGAGCAGTTCCGGTTGCTGCCGCTGACCGATCGGCAATTGGCATACGGGCTGGCGGCCGCCGCGTTCGCGGGTCCGGCCGCGGTCGTCAATCTGCTCGCGTTTCTCGGGCTCGCGATCCTGGCCGGGCCGAAAGGCATTGTGCCGGTGCTGATCGCGCTCATCGGCGCGGTGCTGCAATTGATCTTCGTGGTGCTGCTGTCCCGGGTGATGGTGGCCTGGCTCGGCGCGGCCATGCGATCGCGGCGCGGACGGGATCTGGGGGTGCTGCTGGCGGCGCTGCTCGGCCTCGCCTACTACCCGCTCAATCTCTTGATCACCAATCTCGGCCCGGCACTGGAGAATTCGGAAGGCGGGCTGCCCACCGCGCTGCGCGCCGCACCGTCGGGCTGGGCGCCGTACGCGGTGGAATCCGCCGTGCGCGGCGATGCGCTGTGGGCGGTGCTGCCGCTGCTCGGGCTGGCCGCGCTCTGCCTGGCGCTGTGGCAGGCGTGGGCGGTGCTGCTGCATCGACGGCTCACCCTGCCGCCCGCACCGGCGGGGCAGGTGCTCGACAGTTCCACCGGACTGCTGGACCGCTATCTGCCCGCCACGCCCGTCGGCGCGGTGGTCGCCAAGGAACTGCGCAGCTGGTGGCGGGACGGTCGCCGCCGCGCCGCGCTGCTGCCGCTCCTGCTCATCGGTTTCGCGCTGCCCGCGTTCCTGTCCTTCCAGAACAATGGCACCGGGACCATCGCGTTCTCGGGCGGTTTCGTGGTGTGGATGGCAACCATGGGCTCGGCGAATCTGTACGGCTTCGACGGCACCTCGGTCTGGCAGACCATCGTCACCCCGGGCGCGGCGCGCGCCGATGTGCGCGGGCGGGCCATCGCCTGGACGATGCTGGTCGCCCCGGTCGCGCTGCTGGCCGCGGTCATCCTGCCGGGTGTGCTCGGTCAGCCGCGGCTGTACCCGTGGGTGCTGTGCACCCTGCCGGTACTGCTCGGCGTCGGCGTCGCGGTGGTGGTGTTCCTGTCCACGCACGCCGCCTTCGCACTGCCGCCGCAGCGCGGTAATCCGTTCGCGGGCAATGGGAATCCGGGGTGCGCGAAGGTACTCATACAGTTGACCGCGGGGCTCGGTCAGTTGCTGATATCGGTCCCGGTGCTGGTGATTCTGGGAGTGGGTACGGCCCTGGACAATCCATTCGTGCAGTGGGCGGCACTACCGGTCGGTCTGATCATCGGCGGGTTAGCCGCGACCGCCGGAATCCGCCTCGCCACCACCCGGCTGGAGGCCCGCGGCCCCGAACTGCTGGCCGAGGTAAAGCCGCGCTGAGCAGCCATTTCCCTTGAACAGACCGATGATTCGGCGCTACTTGCCCGAAGTGCGCGCACCGCGCGGTATTCGGGTAGCGCACTACTGCCGCAATTCGGGCGGCGAACCCGCACGCTGAAAACGGCGAGCGGTGGACTCGGCCGCGCTCGCTCGGACAGTACTGGGAGACAGCGGAAGTGGATCAGATCCTGTATTGGAATTCGGTGGCGCTGGAATCGGACCGCGTGGCGCACACCGAAATCAAACCCGTAGAACGCGGGTCACGCGGTCCGGTAGGCAGTTCCCGGGCGCTCGCCATGGTGCACCTGGCCATGCACGACGCCTACTTCAGCATTATCGGCGCGGCACACGGGACCTGGCTGGCGTCCCCGCCGGTGGCGGCCAACGGCTCGTCCTATCAGGCGGCCATCGCGGTCGCCGCGCACAGCACGCTCACCGCGCTCTATCCGGCGCAGACCGCACGATTGGACAAGGCGTTGCGCGAGGCCGGATTACACGGACCCGGCATCGGGCGGGGCGGGGCGCACGGGCAGGCCATCGGCGGTGCGGTGCTGCGGGCGCGTATGGGGGATCCCGGGCTCGGGGACCACGACTATCAGCCGGAGGTCGCGCCGACCGGTCACCGGCCCGATCCGGCGCAACCGCGACAGGGGTATTACGCACCGCATTACGGGTCGCGCTCACGGTGTTTCGCGGTGACCGACCGCTACACGCTGGACGCGCCGCCCAAGGCCAATGACGCCGCCTATCTCGCGGCGCTGCGCGAGGTGCGCGCCAAGGGCATCACCGTGGAATCCATTGCGGCACAACCGGCTCGATCCGCCGCCCGCACCCCCGATGAGAACCTCACCGCGGTATTCTGGGCGTACGACGGCGCGAAACACATCGGCACCGCGCCCCGGCTCTACAACCAGATCGCCCGCGAACTCGCACTGGCGCAACCCAATACCGTGGAACAGAACGCCCGGCTGTTCGCCCTGATCAATGCGGGGATCGCGGATGCGGCCATCCTGTGCTGGGATGAGAAGTACCGGCACAATCTGTGGCGGCCGATTCTCGGCATCCGCGAATACGATCCGGCCACCGGTCCCGATGCCGTGCCCGGACATGATCTCGATCCGGATTGCGATCCGTTCTGGCAGCCGCACGGCTCACCGCGCAGCAATGAGATCGCCCCGAATTTCACGCCGCCGTACCCGTCCTACCCATCCGGGCATGCGACGCTCGGTGGTACCGCATTCCAAATCCTCAGGCGTTTCTACGGTTTCGACGCCGACGGGCCCGACACTCTCACCAACGGAATGGGATTCGTCTCCGATGAACTCGACGGGCTGGCCGCCGACAATCGCGGCGTGGTGCGCACCCGGCATGTGCGCTGCTTCCCGGGCGGGCTCTGGCAGATGATGCGGGAGAATGCCCGCAGTCGGGTATTCCTGGGCGTGCACTGGTCTTTCGATGCCTACGCCGCCGATGCCCGGGGCGGGATGGATCTGACCCGGAATATCGGCGGCGTCCGGCTCGGCCGCGAGGTGGCCGACAATGTGTGGGCGAACGGCCTGAAACAGGATCGCGCCGCGGCCGCGCGTCTGTCCTGACCTGCGGGGTTGCCCGCCAGGGCACTCGGCCACGCAATGGCGCGTGGCTCCGTGTGCGCCGATCAGCGATGTGCCGTCAGCGCCGAGATATCCACGGCCCCGGCCATGGCGCGGTGTCCGTCGTCATTGAGGTGCAGGCCGTCGCCGCTGTCGAATTCGGCGCGAATGAAATCGCCGGTCTCCGAATCCTGCACCGCCGCGGCGATATCGAAGACGGCGTCGAAGACATCGGTATTCCGCAGCCAGTCGTTCACCTCGCGGCGGACCCGGATGCCCTCTGCGACACTGAGATCCGGGTAGATCACGCCCGCGAACGGGCCGATGGTATTGGCGTAGATGGGCAGGCCCGCCGCATGCGCGAGCCGCGCCAGTTCGACGTATCCGGCGATGAGTTCTTCGGCCGGGGTGGTGCCGCCGACGATCAGATCATTGATGCCGAAGTTCGCCCACACGCCCGCCACGCCGGGCACCGAGAGCACATCCCGCTCGAAGCGATCCAGCCCGGATTCGCCGACTTCCGCTGTGACCAAACGGTTTCCGCCGATGCCCTGGTTCACGGCCCAGCCGGTGGCCAGCTTCTCATCGACCACGTCCACCGAGCGCCGGTTTGCGCCCGGGGTGGAACCGACGCCTTCGAACCAGGAGTCGCCGAAGGCCACCAGCACCGGGGCGACGGCGTCGGTCAGCACGTCGATGCCGGTGAGGAAGAAACGGGAGACGGTCTCCTGGGCGTCGGGCCAAGCGGTTTCGCCGGTCCGATCGCCGGGGACGATCCAGCCGGGCTGGGCGGGCAGGTGCGCGTAGGCGGCGAAGCCGGTCGGCTCGGGCAGGTAGAGGCTCAGTGCCAGTTCATCACCGGCGGTGACCGGCAGATGGATGGGGTCGCTGACCAGATCCGCGCCCGCCAGAACGCGTGCCTCGGGGGATCCGTCGAAGCGCAGTTCGATATCGGTCTCGGCAGCGATCTCCCCGCCGCTCTTGCTCAGCGCGATGCGGGCGGCTCCGATGACCAATGCCCGGTCGGAGTACCGGTTGGTGAGGCGCACCCGCAGTTGCGATCCGGCCCCGGCCACCCGCACCACCTGGCGCAGGGACTCCGCGGCGAATTCGCGGGGCTCCGCGAGCCGGATCTGTTCGGCCGGATTCACCAGCGGTGCACGGAATCCGGCCACCCAGCGCTGTGTGCTCATCGTCTTCTCCATTTTGTTGCGGTGCGGAATATTGCGTTGGCAACAACATACCGGATTTGTTCCGCGTGTCAACTATCCGCATTGCAGTCATGTGGTTTACGCTGCTCAGCGTGGATCCCAAGCATCTGTTCGACGACCCCCGTCTCACCGCGGTCGGCCTGCTGTACGAGGCGCACGACGGTCTGCTCGCTCGGCTCGAACCCACCTGGAAGGGCAATGGGCTCTCCGGACTGGACCTGAATGCCCTGATGCGGCTGAGTCGTTCGCCCGGCCGCAAACTGCGCATGACCGATCTCGCCGTGCAGACCAATCTCTCGACCAGCGGTGTCACCCGCCTGGTGGACCGGCTCGAACGCAATGGCTTCGTCCGCCGCGAAGCGGATCCGGGCGACCGCCGCAGCTCGTACGCCGTGCTCACCGCCGCCGGAGCCACCCGCGTCGCACGGGTGCTGCCCGCGTATCTGGCAGGCGTCGAGCAGTGGTTCACCGGACTCTTCGAACCCGAACAGCTCGACGCCCTCACCGCGGCGTTGCGGGTCATCCGCGACACCACCAACCCCGAAGCCACCCACACCTCGGACTAGCGGCGCGCATCACCGGCCGTCGCTAGGCTTTTCGGCATGATCAACAGGTCGATCGACACCCCGGACGCCGACCGTTGGAACACCAATATCCAGTACCACGGCCTACTGGTCGACGCGGTCGCCGGATCCGACACGGTCCTGGACGTGGGCTGCGGCGAAGGCATGCTCAGTCGCCGTCTGCGCCAACACATCCCACACGTCACCGGCATCGACCTGCACGAGCCCAGCATCACCCTGGCCCGCACCCAACCCCCGGCGGACATCACCTACATCCACGCCGATTTCCTGACCCACCCCTTCACCCCCGAATCCTTCGACGGCATAGTCTCGGTGGCCACCCTCCACCACATGGACCCCACCGCGGCTCTGACCCGAATGGCCGAACTACTGAGGCCCGGAGGCACTCTCGCCCTGACCGGCCTCGCCAAACCCAACTGGCCCGCCGACCTCCCCCGAGAACTGGCAGCAGGCATCGCCTACAACTGGTACCGCTTCACCAAACCCCGCTGGGAACACCCTTCCCCCATAGTCTGGCCCCCACCCCACACCTACACCGAAATCCGCACCCTCGCCCACTCCCTCCTCCCCGCCGCCACCTACCGCCGCCACCTCTACTGGCGCTACTCCCTCACCTGGACCAAACCGCAGTAGCGCCAGGCGCTCTCGCGGATCAGAGCGCGCCGGCGGTGAGGGCGGCTTTCCAGCCGCCGTATTCGCTGATGTCCTTGGCGGTGGTGGCGGCTGCGCCGGTGCAGCTGAAGCCTGTTGTCCAGGTGGTGTCTTCGAGTTCTACCGCGCCCAGTTGCATGGGGGTGGGGAGGGTGGTGAGGAAGGTGCCGAGGGCGGCGGGGGAGAGGAGCCAGCGTTCGGCGGCTACCGCGATGCCCTGTTCGCCTTCGGGGACTCGGGTTACGGCGGGTTTGGGTGGCGTGGTGTCGAGGGCGGCGAGGCGGTAGTTGGGGGAGGTGCGGACGGGACCTGCCCAGCGGGCTCCGAGGGTGGTGAGTTGGTGTTCCAGGGGCTGGCCGCGCAGGTGTGCGCCGAAGACGATCAGGTCTCGGACGGGGGCCACCGTGAGGGGCCAGGCGGGGGCGGGCAGGGAATCCTGGTGGGCCGTAATGAGAGTGGCGATGTCGTAGGCTACGGCGTCTTCGAAGGGGCGGGCCAGGATCGTGACGCCGAAGTGGGCGTCTCCGGCGGTGCCCGCGGGGACCGCCACCGCGCAGAGGTCGAAGAGGTTGCAGAAATTGGTGTAGGTGCCGAGGCGGGAATTCACGGCTATCGGGTCGGCGGCGACCTCGGCGATGGTGGGGTGGCCGGGGACGGTGGGGGTGAGCAGGGCGTCCGCGCCCGCGAGGCTCGCCATGGCCCGGGTGCGCAGGCGCTCCAATTCGGCCAGGTCCGAAACCAATTGGTGGGCGGGGATATCCCGCGCCGCCTGGACGATCGAGGCGACGGTGGGATCGATGGAGTCGGGGTGAGCGTCCACGAATTCGCCTACGGCGGAGTACCTTTCGGCCACCAGTGCGCCGTTGTAGAGGAGTTTGGCGGCGGCGAGGAAGGGTTCCGGGTCGATTTCGATGATGCGTGCGCCGCGCTCGCGCAGCTCGGCGACGGTGCGTTCGAAAGCACTGTGCCACTCCGGATCCAGATCGGGCAGTTCGCTGAAGATCGCCACCACCGGGTTGGGCGGAGCGGCCAGGCGGACATCGGCGGGCCAGGGGCGGTGGGGTGCGCCCGATGCCATGACGCCCATGGCGCGGTTCGCGAGTTCCAGGGTGGCGGCGAAGATGGTCACGCAGTCGTAGGAGCGGCACGCCGGGACCACGCCGTCGGTGGCGACGGTGCCGATCGTCGGCTTGATGCCCACCAGGCCGTGCAGCGCCGCCGGTACCCGGCCGGAACCGGCCGTATCGGTGCCGATGGCGATATCGGCCGCACCGCGCGCCACCGCCACCGCGGAGCCCGAACTCGAACCGCCCGAGACGTATCCGGGGCGCGACGCGTTCTCCACCGCACCGTAGGGCGAGCGGGTGCCGACCAGACCGGTGGCGAATTGATCGAGATTGGTCTTGCCGACCACCACCGCACCGGCGGCGCGCAGCGCGGCGACCACCGCCGAATCCTGTTCCGGCGTATAGGCGTAGTCGGGGCACCCGGCGGTCGTCGCGAGCCCCGCCACATCCACATTGTCCTTGACGGCCAACCGTAAACCGGCCAATGTTCCGGTGGCGGAAGCGATTTCGGCCGCAACCTCGGAGTCGGGGCGGCGCTGGATCCATACGGACATGCTCGATCTCCTCTTATGCTTCGAGTTCAGGGCGTTTCGGTGAGCTCGCCCGCTTCGCGCCACGAATTGCGTTCCGCCGTAAAGGCTTCGGCCTGCATTGCGCGGAACGAATCGATGGACGCGGCATTGTCGGCGAGGAAGCGGCGATAGTCGGCGATCTTGAACTCGCCGTCCTCGGCCCGCAGTTCACCGCGCCCGGCGGCCACATCGGCGCGCAGGTCCAGCAGCTCTTCACCGCTCACCGGATACCAGCTGATGCGATCGAAATACCGCAGCAGCCAAGGATCTTCGCCGATACCGGTGGAGCGGTGATTCCACACCTGGGTGGTGCGGCCGACGAACTGATAGCCGCCCGGCCCCTCCATCCCGTAGATGCACAGGTACGCCCCGCCGATGCCGACCGCGTTCTCCGGCGTCCAGGTGCGGGCCGGGTTGTACTTGGTGGTGACCAGCCGATGCCGCGGATCGGTCGGGGTGGCGACCGGCGCGCCCAGGTACACATCGCCGAGTCCGAGCACCAGGTACTCGGCCGCGAAGACGGTATCGAAAACCTCGTCCACCGTGGCCAATCCATTCATCCGGCGGATGAACTCGATATTCCACGGGCACCACGGCGCATCGGCGCGCACACCGTGTATATAGCGGGTGATCGCCTCCCGGGTCGAGGGATCGTCCCAGGACAGCGGCAGCGAGACGGTGCGGCTCGGCACCACCAGCTGATCGGCGGACGGCAGTTCGGCCTCCACCTCACCGAGCAGATCCAGCAGCTTGCCGGTCGGCAGGCGATCCGGATCGGTGCGCACCTGCAATGAGCGCACGCCCGGGGTCAGCTCGGTGACCCCCGGTTCGGCACGCTCGAGCAATGCCTGGTGCAGTGCGTGCACGCGGGCGCGCAACTCCAGATCCAGTGTCATATCACCGTATTCGATGAGCATGCCGTCATTGCCCGCCCGGCGGTAGGTGACCGCGGTCTCGGAGCCTTCGCGGCGCGCCAGCACCCCGTCATCGCCGTCACCTCCGGCGGAGAGCACCACCGGCCAGGCCGCGCGCCGCTCGGCCCCCAGTTCACGCAGCGAGGCCGCGCGATCCGCGCGCACCGGCACGAACCGCACCTTATCGCCCGGCGTGAGCTGACCCAGCTTCCAGCGATCGGCCGCCACCACGGTCACCGGGCAGACGAAACCGCCCAGGCTCGGACCGTCCGGGCCGAGCAGAATCGGGGTATCGCCGGTGAAGTCCAGGGCACCGATGGAATACGCGGTGTCGTGAATGTTCGACGGGTGCAGTCCGGCCTCGCCGCCGTCCTGGCGGGCCCACTGCGGCTTCGGCCCGATCAACCGCACCCCGGTGCGATCGGAATTGAAATGCACCTCGTAATCGGTGCCGATGATCGTGTCGAAATCGCCGCGCGTGAAGAACTCCGGGGCACCGTGCGGCCCCTCGGTAACCGCCAGTTCCCAGCGCCGGGTGAACACCGGCTGATCGTCACCGGGCACCCCGGCCGTGACCCGCCCGGTTCCGCCGGGCATGGGTACATCGTGAACGCCGAGCGCGAGGGCGTCACCGGCGGCCAAGGCCCGCCCGGTGCCGCCGCCGAACTTGCCGAGCGTGAAAGTCGAACGGCTGCCCAGGTATTCGGGCACTTCGATACCACCGGCGATCAGAATGTACGACCGCATACCCGGACCGCGCACCATACCCACGTCCAGCACGCCACCGGCGGGCACGAGCACGCTGCGCCACTGCCGTACCGGCTCACCGTTCACCGTGACCGGTACCGGCGCACCCGTCACACACACCCAGGTGGGCGCATCGAACCGCAGAGCCGGTCCGCCCAGCGTGCATTCGAGCCCCGCCGCACCCTCCGGATTGCCGAGCGCCCGATTGCCGAGCCGGAACGACAGATCATCCATCGGCCCGGACGGCGGCACACCCACGTGCCAGTAGCCGATCCGCGCGGGCCAATCCTGCACCGTGGTCTGCATACCCGGCCGCACCACATGCATGGAAGCGGTTGTGACAGCGGGCAGTTCGGTATCGAGGGCGATGGCGTGCGGTTCGGGCAGCAGGGCGGTCATCGGGTCACCACCATGCGCACCGGGGTGGGATCGAAACCATTGCAGGGGTTGTTGATCTGCGGGCAGTTCGAGACCAGCACCAGGGTGTCGACCTCCGCGCGCAGCGTGATCTTCTTACCCGGCGCGGAGAGCCCGTCCACGATGCCGAGCGTGCCGTCGGCCTCCACCGGAACATTCATGAACCAGTTGATATTCGAGACCAGATCACGCTTGCCGAGGCCCCATTTCATGCCCTCGGCGAGGAAGTTCTCCACACACGCGTGCTGATGCCGGGTGTGATGGCCGTAGCGCAGCGTATTGGATTCCTGCGAGCACGCCCCGGCGACGGTGTCGTGATTGCCGACCTCATCGGCGACCACCGTCATGAGCGCGGTGCCGCCGTCGGTGAGCAGAACGCTGCCGGTGCTCAGGAAGATATTGCGCTGCGCGGTGACGGTGGCCTGCGCGCTGTACCGCTCGGTGTGATCGTCCGCCGCGTAGAGCAGGCAGTCCACCGCCTGATTGCCGTGCAGATCGATGATCTCCAGCAGGTCCCCGGCGCGCACCACGGTCGACCAGGGGGCGCGGGCGGGCACGGTCTCATCGAGCACGACGGTGCGGGCGGCGGCGATGGTGTCCGAAGAGATGGTCATGCGATTGCCTCCAGCGTGCGTGCGTGCCAATCCAGTTCGGTGTTCTCCACCGCGCGCAGATACTCGGGATCGGAATTGAATTGGCCGGCAAGGTCTTCCGGGGCCGCCCAGGCCACCAGATCGATGTCCGTGGTCGGGGTGGGGTCGAGCGGATGCTCGGCATTGGCGAGCAGCAGCGTCACCGGCAGGTGAATGAGCAATTCCACCGCCGCACCCGCACCGGCGCTGCCGGTGGCTGTCAGCCCGCCATCGGATTCCACCCGGACACCCCGGAAGAACGAAATGGTCTGCGCGATATCGCGCGGCTCCAGTCCCTGTTTGACCCCGGCCATCCGCAACCGGTCCCGGGCGTGCGCGGACGTTCCGCACAGGGTGTCGTGGTGTCCGGAGGAATCCGCGACCACCGTGGCCAGCACCCGCCCCTGATCCGACAGCAGCGGATGCCCGGCCCCCAGGTACGCCTGCCACGGCACCTTCACCGTGTCGGCGACATTCATTCGCTCCCAAGGTGATTCGGCACGCACCAGCAGCAGATGCGCGCAGCCCGAACCCGCCGGATCCGAGATCCGCACCCGGGTGCCCCGGCCGAGCACCATATTGGCGTAGCCACCGGACGGAATCCGCTGTGCGAAGGTGATTTTCGCTGTTTCGACGCCTTCCGGCGCTGCCGGACCGGCTATCGCGGCGGCGGCGGCCTGCGACCTCGCATGCGCTCGCGCTCCCGAGGTGTCTGCGGTGGTTGTCATCGGTACTCCTTCCGTCGGCCGCCGCGGGCGGCCGGTGCGATGCTCTGCCGGGTGTCGCTCAGGCGGGTTGGATGATCGGCTCGGTAGCGGTGGCCGTACGCGTGGCCGTCACCAGTCGATACACCAGCACGCCCACCGCGACCGTCACGATCACGAAAAGCGGTGCGGCCCACTGCATCCACCAGCTGCCGCCGGTCGGGATGTAGACCTCGGCGCGCGGCCAGGCCAGATTCACCGCCATGGCGATGCCCCACACCACGGCCAGCGCGTTGATCGGAATCCCGTAGCGGCCCAGCCCGAACAGCGGTTTGCCGTTCTCGGTGGTGGCGTCATCGGCGGGCCAGCCCTTGATCCGCCGCACCAGCAGCGGCACCGTGACCAGCAGGTACGCCAGGTAGAGGGTGACGATGCAGACACTGGCCAGGGTCGCGAAGATGGCGGCGTTGCCCAGATTCAGCACCAGCAGGCCGATGCCGAGCACACCGATCACCACGGCGGGCAGCACCGGGGTGCCGAAACGCGGGTGCACGGCGGCGAGCTTCGCGGCGAACGGCAGCTTGCCGTCCCGCGCCATGGAGAACATCAGACGCGAGCCCGCGGTCTGAATCGCCAAGGTGCACACCGTGATGGCGCACGCCACACAGGCGAGCACGACCTTGCCCGCCGGGCTGTCCAGCTTGGCCTCGATCACGTACGCCAGGCCGCCGGTGCTCAGCGATCCGTCGGTGAGGCTCGGGGCCGCCATCAGCGCGCCGAGCAGAATGAGCCCGCCGCCGATACCGGACACCGTCAATGCCGTCAGAATGGTGCGCGGCGCGACCTGGCGCGGATTCTTGGTCTCCTCGGAAAGCTCACCGGCGGAATCGAATCCGACCATGACGTAGGCGGCCATCAGACCGGACACCAGGAACGCGGCCCAGTACGGCCCCGGTGCGGCCTGATCGGTCTGGGTGACCACGCTCGGCCCGCGATCGGCGTGCGTGAAGAACACCGCGATCACCGCGAGCACGCCGACGATCTCGATGGTGACGCCGAGCGAATTGATCCGCGCCATCCAATCGATGCCAACCACATTGATGAAGGTGGTGACCACCAGCAGGATGCTGCCCAGCACAACGGCATTCACCGCACCGTCATGCGAGGTGAGCGCGCTGTCGGTGCCGATCAGCTGGAAACCGCTCCAGATCGTGGGCAGCACCACCTGCAGCGCGATGGCCGCCGCCGCGGCGGTGACGATCTGCGCGATGATCATCATCCAGCCCGCGAACCAGCCGACCAGCTCGCCGGCCAGATGCCGCGACCACTGGTAGATGCAGCCCGACAGCGGATAGCGCGCCGCCAACTCCGCGAAGTTCAGCGCCACCAGCAGCTGACCCGCGAACACGATCGGCCAGGTCCAGAAGAAGGCCGCGCCGCCGAACGAATAGCCCAGTCCGAAGAACTGGAAAATCGTGGTCAGGATGGAGACGAAGGAGAACCCCGCGGCGAACGAGGCATAGCGCCCGAGCTTGCGATGCAGCACGGGCTGATAGCCGAAGCTGGCCAGATCGGCGCTATCGGCGCTGGTGGCGGCGTTGTTCGGCGGGTGGGTGGGAACGATGGAATCGGCGGAGGCAACCATGGCGAATCCTTCGGGCGGCGAATATCTATCGATTGAAAGTTTTCCAATCCCGATCGCTCGCCCGGTGACGCCGATGTATCCGGCGGATGGCCCGCCGTAACTTCTGCATTGCCGGTATTTCTATCGAGTGACAGAAACCTCACATCGGCGCGGTAGGACAGAATGAACCGCGTGACCCAACTCGGACCTGGACGTCCCCGCCTGGAACCCCGCCGCAGGGCAGGGCAGACGCCGCGCGCCGAGATCCTCGACGCGGCAGCCGAACTGTTCACCGGCAACGGTTACGGCAGCACCTCGACCCGCGCCATCGCCGATGCCGTCGGCATCCGGCAGGCATCGCTGTACCACCACTTCGCGTCCAAGGACGACATCCTCGACGCGCTGCTCGGCGAAACCATCACCGGACCGCTGGAACTCGCCGAACGCCTGGCCATCACGGACGCACCGGCCGCCGTGCGGCTCTACGCGCTGGCTCGATTCGACGTGGACCAGCTGTGCGCCGCACGCTGGAATCTGGGGGCGCTGTACCTGCTGCCGGAATTGCGCAGCGAACGCTTCGCCGCCTTCCGGGCACGGCGCGACGAACTGCGCCGGCACTACGAAATCCTGGCCGCCGCGGTCATTTCCGAGGCCGGGAACCAGACGGTGCCCGGCGCGGACCTGCTGCCGTTCCGGCTCGTCGAATCGGTCATCAATATCCGATCCGACGAGGGCGCGCCGCCGGAGTACGCCGAGCGGCTCATCCCCGACGCCATGCTCCGGCTACTCGGTTTCTCGGGCGATTTAGGTGAGACCCGCTCAGCTGCAATCGAACTCGGCTGAGCTCTCCGTCATCCCGGCATGTTTTTGGCCGGGATCCATCGGACCGGTGTGGATCCCGGCCAAAAGCGCGCCGGGATGACGAAGTGGTGGTCCTGATTCAGGACTTGCCCTTCGAGGTGCCCCACTTGAGTTCCCAGCGGTACGCCTGATCCACCGCGAGCTTGCCCCAGAAGCGGTGGCCGTCCGGCGGGCGCACGAAGACGCCCTCGCGGCGAACCACCAACTCGCCGTTCACATTCTCGATCAGCGCCAGCACCATTTCGCGGGAGTCGTCGACACAGCCGCTGACCTCCATCTCGATGGGCGGGGAATTGCGCGGGTAGAGCGTCGCGGTGGCGTGCACGCCCCGGAAATCCTCCGCGCCCTCGTACAGCGAGGCGAAGACCAGGATCCGGCGGAACTGCGCGGTGTTGTCCAGATTGATGGACAGGTTCTCGCCGCCCTGGCTCGCGCCCGTGCGATCGTCCTGATCCAGTTCGATGAACGGCGCGCGATGCAGATTGCCCATGGTGTCCAGCGGGCTGATGCAGCCCTTGGAACCGTCGGTGAGCTCCCAGAAGCAGCACAGATCCAGGTCCAGGCCGCCATTGCCGCCGCGCTTGCGGCCGAACAGCCCGCTCGACGCACCCGGCACCGACCAATTCAGATTGACCCGCATGATGCCGCCGGTCGCGCCCTGTTTGGTCAGCGAGACCGCCGGGGCCTCCTTGGTCAGTGAGATCTTGCCCAGATTCACCTTGGGCTCCGCGCTGCCCGGCCCCTGCTGGAACTGCTGCGGCGGAACCGGATTCGCGCCCTGATACGGCGGGGGCGGCGGCTGATTCCCGCCCGGCGGGAACGGCGGCACCGGCGCGCCACCCTGCTGATACGGCGGAATCTGGTTCCCACCGGACTGATACGGATTCGGCGGCGCGGGATACGGCGGCTGCTGCGGCGGCTGATATCCGCCGGGCGGCGGGTACTGGCCACCGGGCGGGTACTGCCCGGCCGGATCCGGATACTGGCCCGGCTGCGGCGGGTACTGACCGGCGGGCGGATAACCCTGCTGCTGACCGCCGGGTGGGTACTGTCCGGCCGGGTCCGGGTACTGGCCCGGCTGCGGGGCATAGCCACCGGGCGGCGGGTACTGCCCGGGCGGCGGCGGGTACTGACCCGGTGCGCCGAACTGCTGATTCTGACCCGGTGCGCCATACGGCTGCTGATCCGGGGTGGGTGCGCCGTACGGCGGCGGATTCTGGCCCGGCGCAGCATAATTCGGCTGGGGTGCGCCGGTCTGCTGCGGCGGTGCGCCATAGGGCGGCGGGGGAGTCTGCGGCGGCACCGGCGGCGGCGGAGTCGCCTGCGACGGCGCGGCGGGCGGGGGCGTGCCGAAGGACGGCTGCGGTGCGGACGACTGCGCGGGCGCGTCATCGACGGAGATGCCGAAATCGGTTGCCAGCCCGGCCAATCCGGTCGCGTAGCCCTGACCGACCGCGCGGAACTTCCAGGCGCCCTGGCGGCGGTACAGCTCGCCGAGCACATAGGCGGTCTCGGAGGAGGCGTCGGTGGGATCGAAGCGCGCCACCTCGGCACCGCTGCTCGCATCCACCAAACGCACGTGCAGGCCGGGCAATTGGGCGAAGGTGCCGCCGTCGGCGGAGGCGGCGATGACGATGGTCTCGATCTGCGGCTCCACCTGCCCCAGATTCACCGACAGCGCGTCGACGATCTGCGGCCCCTGCCGCTTACCCTCGTGCCGGACCGCGCCGGACCCGTGCTGCGGCTGGTTGTAGAAGACGAAATCACTGTCCGAGCGGACCCGGCCGCCGGATAGCAAAAGCGCCGAAGCATCGGCGTCCGGAACGCCTGGACCCGACTGCCACCCCAGCTCGACCCGAACCGCGGACGCCGCCACCGGAACGTTGGAACCCTTCATCATCGACACGCCCTCAAACGTATCCGATTCGGACATGCGCTGTCCCGGTTCGGTCCTGGTGATCCGGTCGGCGACGCGGGTGTCCGCCCTGCCCGGCGTCAGCCCCCTGAACGCAGTGGCAAATATTCGGCATCGATCGTCTCGTTGCTCGCCGCGCCGCAGTTACCCGTCCTACTTCGGTCATTGACAGTGCTCTGAACTGGCTATTTTCCGGAAACAGGTAACCGTCTCGTCACCTTGGGCCGCTGTCCAACGGGTTGCACATACACTTATCAACGGCCATGCGGCACCTCGATGGCTACTGCGAGATACCGATTTTTCGGACGGCTGTCCCATGCGCGGCGGGAGCGACGGATGACGGAAATGCAGCTGGACCTGGGTCGCAAGAAATGGATCACGCTCGGTGTACTGGCGCTCGGGCTCTCCATGGTGGTGCTGGACGGCACCATCGTCTCGGTCTCACTGCCGGTCATCATCGACCAGCTGAGTTTGAATTTCACCCAGGCGCAATGGGTTACCAGCATCTACGCGGTGGTGCTGGCCGCACTGCTGATCACCGCCGGGCGACTCGGCGACCGCTTCGGGCGGCGCAATATGTTCGCCCTCGGCGTGCTGATCTTCCTGATCGGCAGCGTGCTCTCGGCGTCGGCGACCAGTGCCTGGCCGCTGCTCTGGGGACGTGTCGTACAGGGCATCGGCGCGGCCGGTGTCATGCCGGGCACCCTGGCCACCATGAACGCCCTGTTCCGCGGCCGCGACCGGGTCATCGCCTTCGCGGTGTGGGGTTCGGTCATCTCCGGTGTGGCGGCCATCGGACCGCTGCTCGGCGGTTGGCTCACCACCTCGTTCACCTGGCCGTGGATCTTCCTGGTCAATATCCCGCTCGGCGCGGTGGTGCTCATCGGACTGTTCCTGTTCGTGCCCGAGACGCGCATGGGTAAGGCCGCGCCCGGACTCGATGTGGACGGATTCCTGCTCAGCGCGGCCGGTTTCGCGCTGCTGGTGTTCGCGCTCATCGAAGGCCAGACCTACGGCTGGTGGAAACCGCTGCGCGAGTTCCCGATGCCCGGTTTCCACTGGTCCGAGACCGCGTGGATCTCACCGATTCCGGTGTTCATCGCGCTCGGGGTGCTGGCGCTGGTGCTGTTCATTCGCTGGGAGCAGCATCGCAATCTGATCGGGCGTTCGGCGCTGCTGGATCCGAAGTTGTTCCTGATCCCCAGTTTTCGATGGGGCAACCTCACCGCGTTCGCGGTGTCGCTCGGCGAATTCGGATTGCTGTTCGTACTACCGCTTTTCATGGTGAACGTGCTCGGATTCTCCACGCTCGGTACGGGTTTCGTACTCGCGGCGATGGCGGTCGGCGCCTTCCTGGCGGCGGGCATCGCCGAGGGCATCGTGCGCAAGGTCGGGCCGGTGCGGGTGGTGCGGCTCGGCCTGGCTTTCGAGGCGATCGCGATCGCGCTGGCGGCGCTGTTCGTCACCCCGCACATCTCCGGCTGGTGGCTGGCGGTGCTGCTGATCGGCTACGGCATCGGATTGGGTATGGCCTCGGCGCAATTGACCGGAATCGTGCTCGCCGATGTGCCGCCCGAGAATTCCGGTCAGGGCTCGGCGACGCAGAGCACCGTGCGGCAGGTCGGCTCCGCCTTCGGCATCGCGGTGATCGGCGCACTGCTCTCGGTGGCGCTGGGCAACGATCTGCCGAAACGCCTCGACGACGTCAAGGATCTGCCCGCGAGCGCCGCCGACACCCTCGCCACCGCCACCCGGGAATCCGCGGGCGGCGCGATCTCCGGGGTGCGCGATCACGACGGGGCGGCCGCGGTGCTGGACGCGCTGGAACGCGGCTTCACCGACGCCACCCGCACCACTCTGCTTGCGGCGGCGCTGTTCCTGTTGATCGGCCTGGCCGCGGCCACCCGCATTCCCTACCGCTCGCCGGACGCGCTGACCGACAGCAACACCGACAGTGCCGAATCAGGCGTCGATCAGGCCGAGGGCGTGCAGCCGCTGAAAGACCAGGAGTGAACCCGGCGCGACATGATCCATCGCGCGGTATTCGGCGACGGTGAAATAGCGCAGCTCCGCGATCTCCCCGGACGGCCGCGGCTCCTCGGTGAGCTCACCGAGGAAACAGGTCATATGCAGGCGGGTGCCGGGCGCGTGCCCGTACGCCTCCGCCTCGAAGATGCCGAGTTCGGCGACCTGGATCGCGCCGACGCCCAGTTCCTCGCGAATCTCGCGGTGCAGCGCCGACTCCGGGGTCTCGCCCGGATCGATCTTGCCGCCCGCCATGTAGAAGACGTCCTTACCGGTGGACCTGGTCTGCAGCAGACGACGATCCCGGATATAGGCCAGTGCCGCTGTGCGAATCACGGCATCGACCCTACCGAGGCGCGATTCAGCGCGTCGGCGGGGCCAAACGCCAGTGCACGGTGAGCGCGTCCGCGATCTCCGGCAGCACGGTGATCGGAATGCGCTTGCTGCGTAGCATGCCGCGAATCTCATTGACCTGCTCGCGTTTACGCATGTCATAGGCGCTGCCGACGGGCTTCACCACCGGCGGGATGGACAGCAGCACCAGTTCGTGATGCGGCTCGTCACCGTCATTGAGGTCTAGGGCCAGCGACCAGCGCGCGTTCTCATCGAGCGCGAACCGGCCCGCCACCACCCGATCCCAGGCCAGCGTCGAGGCGCTCCACGGCGTGCGCCGCACGATCGACTGATCGGTCAGCACCACGCCGTCGCGCCCGAACAACAGGAACAGCAGCGAAATCCCCGCCGCGACGCCCAGCAGCAAACCGGTGAACACCCGATTCACCCCGAACAACCCGACCACGATCCCGCAGATCCCGGCGGTGACCAGCACCCCGGCCACCCCGTACCAGGCGGCCCGCCGCCCCGGCACCACCCCGGCCCGCACCATCGTCATCCCGCGCCTCCACCTCATGTGCTGCGCGTCACGGTACCCGGAATAGCGCGGTCGGGCCTCCCCGAGCTACCTGCCGCAAAAAGCGGTCGGCCCCGTGCGCGTTTCGCGCACGGGGCCCTTCGTCTTTCTTGCTCACGCCTCCAGGGCGACTGCCGCTTCGGCCGTGTAGACCAGGAAGGTCAGGCTCTCCTGGAAGTAGAGCTGTACCGATTCCGCATCGTGCGAGAGGTAGCCGATGGACAGGTCCTGGCCGATCTGGAGATCGAAATCGCCACCGCGGGTGGAGAGTACGAACGCGCCGTCGATGGCCGGGGCCCAGATGATCTCACCGTCGATGAGCCGCTCGATATGGGTGCGGATCGGATGACCGTGATCGGAGGTCTCGCTGACCGCCGTGTACAGATCGGCCGACAGCAGCACCGAATACGGCCCGTCCACGCCCGCCAGCCGCAGCTTGCTCAGCGCCTGGGTGACCGCCTCGGGAGCCAGCTTCGGATCACCGGGCAGTTTCACCGGCTCGCACGAGGTGCTGGCCCGGATACCGACGATCCCGGCGGCCGGATAGCCCTCGAACAGCGCCCGGTCCTCGGCGAAGGCGATGCGCTTGGCCGCCTCCTTCACCGCGTCCAGATCGGTGTCCTTGGCCCCGCGCTCCACATTGTCGAGCTCATCGCGGGACAGCGTGAACGGCACCCGCAGCTCCACCAGCGGCACCACCACACGCTGGCGCGCCTGCACCCCGTCGGCGGGGGCGGTGATCTCGGCGGTGCGGCCCACGCCGACCGCGGAGTAATCCGGGCCGTGCGGGCCGGATACATCGACCACGCGCCGACCGGCGATATGCCGCTTGAAGGTTCGCGTCGCTTCCTCTTCGATCGCCGTCCAGGCGGAAGAGGTTATCGGCGCGAGTTCCCGGTGGAGGTTGTTCATGCTTCAGCTCCTTTTCAACGTGCCGATTCCAAGGGAACCATCGTGGGAGACAACACCATTGGTTGCCGGTGATTCCCGGTCTGCCACGGCCGCGGGCGCGGGTGCGTCCGGCAGCGCGTCGAAGAACGCCAGGGGTGGCGCGAAGAACGAGGTACCCGTTATTGCCGTGGAGAAATCGAGGATGCGGTCATAGGCGGCCTCATCGGTGCCCAGGAACATGCGCTCGAGCATCAACTCGGTGACCGCGGGCGTGGCCGAATACGCGATGTAATAGGTGCCGAACTCGCCGTCCTTGACGCTGCCGAACGGCATATTGGCGCGCATGACGGTGCCGTTGTCATCCTGATCGTTCACGGCCACATGCGAATTCGCGGGCTTGTCGGTGTCGGAGAGCTCATAGTCGTCGAGTTTGGTGCGGCCGATCACCCGCTCCTGCTCCTCGACCGAGAGCGCCTTCCAATCGTCGAGATTGTGCAGGTACTTCTGCACGATCACATAACTGCCACCGGCGAATTCGGCATCCTCGTCACCCACCAGCGCGGAGGCCACGGCCAGCTGACCCTCGGGATTCTCTGTGCCGTCCACGAATCCGAGCAGATCGCGCTGTTCGAAATACCGGAAGCCGACCGTCTGATCGACGATCGCCCCCGCACCGGCCAGCCGGTCGCCGATGGCCATCGCCAATTCGAAACAGGCGTCCTGGTTTTCGGCCTTGATGTGGAACAGCAGATCACCCGGGGTGACGGGGGCCTGATGCTTATCGCCCACGTACCCCGGAAACTCGTGCAGCTCAGCCGGTTTCGCACCGGCGAAAAGACGATCCCAGGCATCCGAACCGATACTGGTATTGCAGGCCAGTCCGGAACCCGGCACCCGGAAGCCGATGGATCGGCGCAATCCGGGCAGATCTGCGAGCAGGTCGCGTACCGCCGCCTCGCCACCCTCGTCGATCGTGGCGACGAGAAAGATAGCGGCGGGCGTAAGCGGGTCGAGGATTGGCTGCGGCTCACCCATGCGCTCAAGCCTAGAGCGCCGGGCCGACGGACCGCCCGCCCGGTTGCCCCGTGTCTGCCCGATAGCCGCAAACCCGCACGGTACCGCCAGGTCGCGGCATCAGTGGCGGGGCCGGGTGCCGTCGGTCACTTGGCCACCGTGAGCAGGAACGCCACATCGTCGATGGCCTTCACGCTGTGCCGCGCGTTCGGGATCACCAGCAGATCGCCGGCCGAACCCTTCCATTCGTTCGTACCGCTGATCAACGACAGCACCCCGCTGAGCACCACCATGGTGGCCTCACCCGGGTTCTCGTGCTCCGCCAGGCTCTGCCCGGCGGTCATGGCGATCACCGTCTGGCGCAGGCTGTGCGCGTGCCCGCCGTAGATGGTGAGCGAACTGCGTCCGCTCGATGCGGTCGCGGCCAGCTTGAGCTGCTGACGTGCCACCGCGGTCAGCGACTTCTTGTCCATGGACTGCCTTTCGCCGGAGTATCCGTGAGTATGCCGGACTACTTCCGGAGCGACCGGCAGATTGGGCCGTTCGTTGCAGGAATTGGCAGAGGTGGAATGCGTGCGTTATCGGTGATACCGCCGGAAGCGGAAACGTGGACCCTTCGCCGATTCGCGCCACGGCTCCGGTGCTGCGGACCATTCCGGGCCGATGGCGGGGGCGTAGCAATCGCCCTCGATCGTCGCGTCCACCTCGGTGACCATCAGTTCGGTGGCGAAAGGCATTGCGGCACGGTAGATCTCGCCGCCGCCCATCACCCACACCGGACCGTCGCCGCTCGCTTCCAGGGCCTCCTCGAGGGAACCCGCGCGCTCGGCTCCCGATGCGGCCCAATCCGTTTGCCGGGTCACCACGATATTGCGGCGACCGTCCAGGGGGCGGAAACGCTCGGGCAGCGAATCCCAGGTGCGCCGCCCCATCACCACGGGATGACCCCAGGTGACTTCCTTGAAATGCGCCATATCCTCGGGCACCCGCCAGGGAATGGCGTTGTCCAAACCGATTACCCCGTCCGGGGTTTGGGCCCAGATCAGCCCGACCCGTCTGCTCACACCGCCACCGCGGCCTTGATGGCCGGATGGTGTTGGTAGCCCTGGATTTCCACATCCTCGTAGGCGTAGTCGAACAGCGTCGGCGCGGGGCGCAGACGCAGGGCCGGGAACGGATACGGTTCGCGGGTCAGCTGTTCCCGCACCTGCGTGAGGTGATTGTCGTAGATGTGCACATCGCCGCCGGTCCAGATGAATTCGCCGGGCTGCAATTCGGTCTGCTGCGCCACCATCAGGGTCAGCAGCGCATAACTCGCGATATTGAACGGCACACCCAGGAACAGGTCCGCGCTGCGCTGATAGAGCTGGCAGGAGAGTTTGCCGTCGGCCACGTAGAACTGGAAGAACGCGTGGCACGGGGCCAGCGCCATTTTGTCCAAATCGGCCACGTTCCACGCCGATACGATCATCCGCCGCGAATCCGGATCGGTGCGCAGGGTTTGCAGCACCTGCGAGATCTGATCGATATGGGTGCCGTCCGGCGTCGGCCAGGACCGCCACTGCACGCCGTAGACCGGGCCCAGATCGCCATCGGCGTCGGCCCATTCGTCCCAGATGCTGACCCCGTGGTCCTGCAACCACTTCACATTCGAATCGCCGCGCAGGAACCACAGCAACTCGTACACGATGGATTTGAGATGCACCTTCTTGGTGGTGATCAGCGGAAAGCTTTCGGACAGGTCATAGCGCAGCTGATGCCCGAAAATACTGCGGGTACCGGTACCCGTGCGATCCGCTTTCGGGGTGCCGGAATCCAGCACCAGCCGCAGCAGATCCTCGTATTGGGTGTCATGCGGGGCGATGCTCTGGGGGTCTCGAGAGGCGCTGTCCACGCTTGCCAACCTTACGCACGCCCCGCCCTCGCGTATGACACCCTTCCCGCCTGGCATGCTGTGGCGCTGTGCGCAAGCTCTATGTGATCGGAATCGGCGCCGGTGATCCGGACCAGGTGACGGTGCAGGCCGTCAAGGCCATGCGCCGCACGGACGTGTTCTTCGTGATCGGCAAAGGGGCCGAGAAGCGGGAACTCGAGGATGTCCGGGCGACCATCCTGGCCGAATACGCGGATCAGCCGCACCGGGTGGTGCAGGTGCTCGATCCGCCGCGCGATCGCAGCGTGCCCGGGGTCGGCGCGGACAGCGCGTACCGCGGGGTCGTCGAGGACTGGCACGAGGCGCGAGCCGGACTGCTGGAACAGGCCTTCGCGGAAACCGAAGGCGTGGGCGCGATTCTGGTGTGGGGCGATCCCTCGCTGTACGACAGCACGCTGCGCGTGGTCGAACGGGTGCTCGAGCGCGGGCGGATCGGCTTCGACTACGAGGTGATTCCGGGCATCACCAGCGTGCAGGCGCTGGCCGCCGCGCATCGCATGGTGTTGCACGAGATCGGGGAACCGCTGCACATCACCACCGGGCGGCGATTGCGCGAAGAGGGTTTGGCCGCAGGGCAATCCACGCTGGTGATGCTGGACGGGGATTGCTCGTTCACGCAGATTCCCGGTGATGACATCTACATCTGGTGGGGCGCGTACCTGGGCATGCCGGATGAGGCGATCATCGAGGGCCCGCTGCGCATCGTGGAGAGCCGCATCACCCGCCGCCGCGCCGCGCTGCGCGAATCCAAGGGCTGGATCATGGATATCTACGCACTGCGGCGCAACGGCTGAGCGGATGCGACGGTTGAGCGGCGCGACCGAGGCTGTGTCTCGCGGCTAGATCTGCGCCGCCGAGGTCGCGGTGATCAGGCCGCCGTCGACGAGCAGATCCTGCGCGGTGATGTAGGAGGCTTCCGCCGAGGCCAGGAAGGCGACCGCCGCCGCGACATCCTCGGAGGTGCCCAGGCGCGCGGCGGGCACTCCCACCGTGACCGATGCCTGGATCTCGGGCGACGCCTCGGCGAAGAAGGCCGGGGTGGCGGTGTAGCCGGGGCTCACCGAATTGACCCGGATACCGCGCGGGGACAGCTCCGATGCCAGGGTCCGGGCCAGATTGTGCACGGCGGCCTTGGTCGCCGAGTAGAGCGCCGCGCCCGGACTGCCGCGGTGCAGTGCGAAGGACGCGTTGATCACGATCGAGGCGTTGTCGGCGAGCAGCGGCAGCGTCTTCTGAATGGTGAAGAAGACGCTCTTGAAATTGATGTCCAGCACGCGGTGGTATTCGGCCTCGGTGACATCGGCGAACGCTTGGAACGCACCGATTCCCGCGTTCGCGAAGACCACGTCGAGGTGGCCGAAGCGGTCGGCGATCGCATCGGCGAGCAGCTCCAGATCGGCGATGTTCGCGGCGTCACCCGGTACCGCCAGCACTCGATCCCCGGCATTCAACTGCTCGACGGCGGCATCGAGCCGCGCCTTGTCCCGCCCCGTGACGACCACGCTCGCGCCCTCGTCCAGTAGCCGCCGCGCGGTGGCCAGGCCCATTCCGCTGCTGCCGCCGGTAATGAGCGCGATCTTGCCGTCGAACCGGGAACCGTTGGCTGACATGGCGAATCCTCCTACTGTTGAATTGTTCAAAGACTTACGTACAGTTCAACTGTTTGTCAACAGTGGAGGTATTCTGGGGCCATGATGACGGCACATCCGGAACGATCGCAGATCCAACTCGCGAACGTCCTTGCCGCCGTGGGGAATCCGCTCCGGCTGCAAATCGTGCAGGCGTTGCAGGACGGCGGCGAACACACCTGCGGTTCGATCATCGACGGGGTTCCCAAGTCCAATCTGACCCACCACTACCGCGTGCTGCGCGATGCTGGTCTCATCTGGCAACGCCCGTGCGGCCGCGAAACCTTCCAATCCCTGCGCCGCGACGACCTCGACGCCCGCTTCCCCGGGCTGCTCGACACCCTCCTGGACGCCGCCCGCCGCGACGCCGAGGTCTGAACTGCCGTTTCTCCCGATCCGAGTGATCTGGCTCACCCGCTGTCACAGCGCTCAGCGACGCGGTGTCTTGTGCCCGAACACCCCGAAAGAGGAGAAACGCCATGAACGTCGCACTGTGGATCGCCACCGGCCTGCTGGCCTTCGTCGCCCTGATGAGCGGCACGATCAAAACCGTCATGCCGCAGGCGAAACTGGCCGAAGCCCCGGGCGGGGAATGGACCGCGGGCGTCAGCGCCGGGGCGGTCAAGGCGCTCGGACTGGTCGAGATTCTCGCCGCCGTCGGACTGATCCTGCCCGCGGTGCTCGATATCGCACCGGTAATGGTGCCGGTGACCGCGGTCTGCTGGATCGCGCTCATGATCGGCGCGATCATCACCCACCAGCGGCACCACGACGGGCCCGTGGTGGTGCTGAACTTGATCTACCTCGCGCTCGCCGTGTTCATTGTGGTGGGGCGCTTCGGTATCGCGCCCTTCTGATCGACCTCGAAGAAGGACTCCGCTGTGCGCGACCCCGTCACCGATCCGGCCACCGCGGCCTTCGTCGCGCACCGCAATCTGCTCTTCACCGTCGCCTACGAAATGCTCGGTTCGGCCGCCGACGCCGAGGACATCGTGCAGGAGACCTGGCTCCGCTGGGCCGAGGTGGATCTGGGGCAGGTGCTCGATCAACGCGCCTACCTGGTGCGCATCACCACCAGGCAGGCGCTCAACCGGCTGCGCACCCTGAGCCGCCGCCGGGAGTCCTATGTCGGGCCGTGGCTGCCCGAGCCACTGTTGACCACACCGGATGTGGCGCTGGATGTCGAACTCGCCGAGAGTGTTTCGACCGCGCTGCTGCTGGTTCTGGAAACCCTGTCGCCCACCGAGCGCGTGGTCTTCGTACTGCGCGAGGTCTTCGATATCGGGCATGACGAAATCGCGGAGGCGGTCGGCAAGACCCCCGCCGCCGTGCGGCAGATCGCGCATCGCGCCCGGGAACATGTGCAGGCCCGCCGCCCGCGGGCTGTCGCGTCCCCGAGTCAGACCCGGGCGGCGCTGGAATCGTTCCGTCAGGCGCTGGAAACCGGGAACCCGCAGGGTCTGCTCGAGGTGCTCGCACCGGACGTGGTGCTGTTGAGCGATGGCGGCGGCTTCAAGCAGGCGGCGCTGCGGCCCGTCATCGGCTTCGAGAACGTGTCCCGGTTCATCGTCGGCGGTATCGGCAAATCCACCGCCGTGCTCACCGTCGAACCCATTGTGGCCAATGGCAATCCGGCGCTGGCATTGCACCTGGACGGTGAGCTCGACGGTGTCATGTCACTGCGCGTCGACGGTGACCGCGTGGTCGGCCTCTACTACATGCGCAATCCGGAGAAGCTTTCCGGCATGCGGCATGCGACCACGCTGCGCCGCTAGACGACCTTGGCCTCGATCAGCAGGTTCCAGATCTCGCCCTGGTCGACGACTTCCACGCCGAGTTTCTCGGCCTTGGCCAGTTTGCTGTCACCGACGCCCGCGCCGGTGATGAGCATGTCGGTGTTCGCCGAGACCGAGGAAGCGGCTGTGGCACCGGCCTTTTCGCAGAGGCGCTGGAAGGTCGGGCGGGCGACCTTCTCGCCGGAGCGGGGGTCGGCGATCGCGCCGGTGATCACCACGGTCTTGCCCGCCAGGGGTGCGCCCGCGGCGACGACCGGGGGCAGATCCTCTTCGCGCACATCGAGATTGACGCCGAGTCCGCGCAGGCGATCCAGTTCCGGGCGCAGTCGGGTGAGGTGGGCGACCAGCGAGGCCGCGACCTTGGGGCCGATATCCTCGACCGCCACCAGGCGTTCCTCATCGGAGTCGGCGACCTCCTCCAGGGAGCCGAATCCGGATCGGGCCAGGCGGGCGGCGGTGCCGTCCGAGGCCATGGGAATGGCCAGGCCGATCAGGGCGCGGCGCAGGCCGACCTCGCGGCTGGCATCGATGGAATCGATCATGCGCTGCGCGGAAACCTCACCGACGCGGTCGAATTCGAGCAGGCGCTCCTTGGTCAGGGTGTAGAAATCCGACGGGTTCTCCAGATCGCCCGCCTCCGCGAGGCGTTCGATCCACACCCCGCCGATGGCATCGATATCCGCGGCCGCGCGCGAGGCCCAGTGGATGAGTCGCCGCACGGTCTGCGCGGGGCAGGAAACGTTGGTGCAGAACAGTTCTCGGCTATTGCCCTGTTCGGTGACCGGTTGCCCGCAGGACGGGCAGACGGTCGGGGGAACGATCTCGATCTCCGCACCCGTGCGCTTGGCGGCGTCGAGCACGCCCGCGACGAACGGGATGACATCGCCCGCGCGGCGCACCAGCACCGTGTCACCGACCTTGATATCGCGGGCGCGGATCACCTCCTGATTGGCGAGCGTCGCTTTGGTGACCGTGGTGCCACCCACGAAAACCGGCTCCAGCCAGGCCACCGGGACGATCTTGCCGGTCTTGCCGACATCCCAGATGACCTCGCGCAGCAGGGTGGTCTTCTCCTCGGCGGCGAACTTGAACGCGAGCGCGCCGCGCGGCGAATTCGATCGGGTTCCGGCCGCCGCGTAAGCATCTCGATCGGCCAGTCGCAGCACCGCGCCGTCCAGGTCGTAGTCCAGATCATTGCGGCCCTGCTCGATCGCGGTGATCGCGGCCTGCGCCTGTTCGGCGTCATCGCAATGCCGCATCTGCGCACCGGCGATGCCGAGCGCGCGCAGGCCCTCCTCCAGATCGACCGCGGCGTCATCGGTTTCGGTATCGAGGTCGAAGCCGAAGAATTGCAGGCGTCGCTCGGCCACGGTCGCGGGGTCCTTCGCCCGCAGCGTGCCGGCGGCGGCGTTGCGCGGATTGATCAGCGGCTTGTCCGGATGCGCCACGTTGTAGGCGGTGAAGGTCGAACGCAGCATGACCGCCTCACCGCGCACCTCCACCCGTCCCTGCGCGTCGATCTTCTCGGGAACGCCGTCGACCAGGGCGCGCACCAGCGGGGTCACATCGTCACCGGTGGTGCCGTCACCGCGGGTCACCGCCCGCGCCAGCCGGCCGTCTTCGTAAACCAGGGACAGCGACAGCCCGTCGAGCTTGGGCATCACCACCACGGACTGCCCGGGGAAGCGATCGAAGAACGCCACCACCTGCTCCGGCTTGGTCGCCTTCTCCAGCGACAGCATCGGCCGCGCATGCCGTACCGGGGCGTGCAGCACCGACGGCGCGCCCACCTGATCCAGCGGATTCGGATCGGGCGTCAGCTCCGGATGCGCCGCGATCAGCCCCCGTAGCTCATCCTCGATCGCGTCGTATTCGGCGTCCGCGACCAGCGGCGAGCCCTGATAGTAGGAATCGCGCAGCGCCACAATCCGGCCCGCGAGCTCTTCGATACGTTCCCCAATTTCCACAGACCGGACGTTACCGATACCCACCGACGTTTCGCCGCCGCATCGCTGCGGTCGCGCGTGTGACCACTGCGGGTGTCGGTGGAGGTCGGTAGGCTGCGGGGGTGCCTGAGCTACCAGAGATTGTGGCGCTCGAGCAGTTTTTGAGCGCGCATGCGGTGGGTGCGGTCGTGGGACGGGTCGATATCGCGGCGCTGAGCGTGCTGAAGACCTTCGATCCACCGGCGACCGCGCTATCGGGGCGGGATGTCACCGGGGCGGGACACTGGGGCAAACATCTCGGGCTCGACTGCGATGGGCTGTGGTTGATCACGCATCTGTCGCGCGGGGGTTGGTTGCGGTGGCTCGACGATCCGTCCGCGACACCGCCCAAACCGGGGAAAGGGCCGCTCGCGCTGCGGGTGCATTTCTTCACTCCGGAGGGGGATACGCCCGCGTTCGATCTCACCGAGGCGGGGACCAAGAAGCGGCTGGCGGTGTGGATCGTGCCGGATCCGCTGCTGGTGCCGAGTATCGCCCGGCTCGGACCCGATGCCATGGTGGTGGGGGAGCCGGAATTCGCGGAGATCCTGAAGAGCACGACGCAGCGGATCAAGAACGCGCTCACCGATCAGACCCTGATCGCCGGAATCGGCAATGCCTATTCGGACGAGATCCTGCACACCGCCAAGCTCTCGCCGTTCGCCAATTCGTCGACGCTGGATCAGGAGCAGGTGGCGCGGTTGTACGCCACCATGCGCGAGATTCTGGCCGATGCCATCGCACGCTCGGTTGGGCAGGATGCCGCACGCCTCAAGGGGGAGAAGCGATCCGGGATGCAGGTGCACGGGCGCACCGGTCTGCCCTGTCCGGTCTGCGGCGATATCGTGCGCGAAGTCGCGTTCGCGGACAAGTCTTTTCAGTACTGTGCCACCTGTCAGACCGGCGGCAAGATTCTCGCCGACCGGCGAATGTCACGGCTGCTCAAGTAGATTCGCGGCCGGTCGAGTGACACCGCCGAATCACCCGGATGATTCGGCGGTATCGAAGGTCGGCTAAACCAGCGCGGGCAGGTGAACTCCCTGCCAGGCAAGGCGTTTCGCGCGTTCGGGGTCGTTCTCGACTCGCGACGGGTAGTCGATGATCATGGTGGCGCGACGGTCCTCGGTATAGGCGGGCCAGTTCGGCAGGGGTGCGCCGGTGCGGGCGAAGGACAGCCAATTGTCTTGGAACTGACGGGAAACCGCGCGGAAGCCGCGGCCGCCACCGGCGGCGGTGAGCGCCCGGCCGACCGGCGTGGTCGTCGCACCGAAGACCGGGATCAGATCCAGCGCGTGCGTCGCGCCGAAACCCGCGAGTTGCATGGTGCGCGGGGCGAAGTCGTAGCGATAGGCGTACGTCGGCGCGAATCGGCTGTGACCCGCCATGACCTCGAGCGACGGCCGCCAGAAGGTGAAATCGCCGCCCATGCGCACCGTCGTCTTGCGGTCCGGGAAGCCCGGATAGGCCGCGGTGACCCGGGATTCGGCATCGCCGCCCACCTGCTTCAGCACCCAGTGCAGGCGTTCGGGCGTGGTGGGCAGGGTGTCGTCGAAGCGTACGAAGAGCGTGCCCTCATCGCGGTTGGTGCCGATGATCAGCGGCACCCGATGCGCGTTTCCGCTGGTGAAAGCATCCGGAATGGATTGCGGGAGGAAATCGCCGTCGATCTCGGGTGCGGCCGGGAAGATGCCGGGCTGATTCCGCATCACCTCGTTGACCGCGCGATCCACCGCGCGGCGAATGTCATTGGGCCGCGCGCTGAGCAGCGCTTCGGCGGCCGTGCCGGAATCAGCGCCGAGTTTGGCCAGACAGCGCTGTGCGAACAGCTTGGCATCGGCCTGCGACGGCCCCCAGTCCGCGGGCGGACTCTGCGCGATGCCCCGATGGAACAGTCCCGCGGCGGCGGGCGCGGCCATCAGTGCGAGCACCGCGTGCGCCCCGGCGGATTCACCGAAAATGGTGACATTGCCCGGATCGCCGCCGAACGCGGCGATATTGCGCCGCACCCATTCCAGCGCCGCCACCTGATCCCGCAGGCCCAGGTTGGTGTCGAATTGTGCGGTGGCAGTGGAGTATTCGCTGAAATCGACATACCCGAACGCGCCCAGCCGATAGTTCATCGACACCACGATCACATCACCGCGCACCGCCAGCCGCGCACCCGAATACAGGCCCAGCGCGGAGGTGCCGATGAAATAGCCGCCGCCGTGAATGAACACCATGACCGGGCGCGGTGTGGACGAAGGCGCGTTGGGCGCGGTGACATTGAGCGTCAGGCAGTCCTCACCCGTCGGCTGCTGCTGCCGCGCCCCGATCTGCGCACCGCGCCGGTGTTGCATTGCGGCGAAACCGAATTGGGTGGCGTCCCGCACCCCGCTCCACGGTTGCACGGGCTGCGGCGCCCGGAAACGGAGTTCGCCCACCGGGGGAGCCGCGAAAGGAATGGACCGCCAGCGTGACACGCGGCGGCCCTGGGAACCGCGCACGACGCCGTCCGCGGTCTTGATATCGACTGTTGCCACCATCAACCGATGGTAGCGGGGTGCGCGGGTGCGCCGACCGCGAAATTCGGCCAGCTCCACCCTCGGGGCTACTGCAGATAGCCCTCTACCTGGCGGGCGGAGTTGGACTGCGCCTCCTCCGGATTGCGGCCCTGGTCGAGGCGGGCGCGGCGCTGCCGCAGCAGGTCCCAGCACTGATCGAGGGCGACTTCGAGCTCGGCGAGCTGACGGCGTTCGGTCTCCGGGTCGATCTCGCCCTGCGTGTTCTTGGTGCGGAGCTCGTGTTCCTGGTCAACCAGGGTTTTGATGCGCGCGAGGATGTCCTGTTCGCTCATGGGCTCCACTGTACGACGTGCGCCAGCGCATCCCCGGCCAACCGCACCGCGACCGGGAGTTCGGCCCGGGACAGGGCGGCATAGCCGAGCGCGATGCCGAAGTTCTGGCGCGGGCCGCGGGTGTAGCGGCCCAGCCCGTCGAGGTAGACCCCCGCCTGCGCCGCCGCGGCCACGACGGCCTCCTCCTGGGCGGCCGTAGCCAGCGGCACCAGCAGATGGGAGCCCGCGTCGTCACCGCGCACCTCCAGGCCGCGGCGGCGCAATTCCTCGGCGACGAGTGCGCGGCGCGGCGGCATCTCGCGGCGCAACCGGCGCAGATGCCGGGCCAGGTCGCCATTTCGGGC
Source organism: Nocardia sp. NPDC056000 (assembly GCF_042269265.1). Lineage (NCBI taxonomy): Bacteria > Bacillati > Actinomycetota > Actinomycetes > Mycobacteriales > Nocardiaceae > Nocardia > Nocardia sp. NPDC056000. The sequence goes on from NZ_JBHJXS010000008.1 coordinate 432,813, forward strand.
GAATTCCGCCACCACCTGCTGACCGGCGGGGGAGGGGCCGGTGCCGGTGAGTTCGCGATGCGCGCGGATCGCGTCGGTCACGGCCGGGGCCGCCACCAGCCAGCCCACGCCGAGGGTCGGGGTGAGGATCTTGCTGGTGGTGCCCAGGTGTACGACCAGTTCCGGGGCCAGGGCCGCCAGCAGCGGCAAAGGTGAGGTGTCATAGCGCAATTCGCCGTCGTAGTCGTCCTCGATAATGAGAGCGCCGGTGCGCCGGGCGAATTCGACGAGTTCGATGCGGCGGGCTGCGGGCATGCGCGCGCCCATCGGAAACTGGTGTGCCGGAGTGCAATACACCATTTTGGCATCCAGCGGCAGTTGATCGACCCGCAATCCGTCGGCATCCACCGGGACCGGTACCAGGCGAATGCCCGCGGCCTGGAAGGCCCCCGCGGCCCGCGAATATCCGGGATCCTCGATGGCGGCCACATCGCCGGGACGCAGCAGGGCGGCCGCCAGTTCGCCCACCGCCGTACTGGTTCCGGCCGTCGCCAGTACCACGCTGCCGCTCCCGGCCACCAGTCCGCGATGCCGGAGCAGATGCTCCGCGACCGCCGCGAGGTAGTCCGGTTCCCCGGCACGGTCCCTGCGCACCAAGGGATTTCGATCCGCGACCGCGCGCCAGGCCCGTCGCCAGGCAGCCGGATCGATCACCTCCACGCAGGGTGCGCCAGCGCCCAGATCGAGGAGTCCGACGGTCGGATCGGCCCGCTCGGCGGTGGCGGCCTGCGCCGCCACCGGTTCCGGTGCGGCCGTCAGATATGTCCCGGAGCCGTGCCGGCCGCTCAGCCAGCCCTCGGCGTGCAACTGGTCGTAGGCGGCGGTGACCACGGTTCGGCTCACGCCCAGGCGGGCGGCCAGCTCGCGTGAGGACGGCAGCCGATCTCCGCCGCGCAGCGCACCGGTGGTCGCCGCACCGCGTAAACCGTCCGCGACCTGCACCGCGAGCGGCACGCTCGAATCGCGGTCGACAACCAGCGGTAGGTCGTCGACCACCACCGCACGGTTTTTGCCCGCCTCCGTCATGAAAGTGGTCTCCCCGTTGTCCGGAATCCAGTCGGGTTCAGCTTGCCACTGCCGAGGGTGGTCTGGTTCGAGCGCGGGGTGGTGTTTCGCGGTTCGAGCGCGGTGCCGCCGCGCGATCCACAGCGGGTGTGTACAACGAAATCCATTGGGGTGCCGAACGGCGGCTGTGGATAACTGTGGAATCTTCTGGTGTGCAGGTGTTTACGGAACCGAGTTGGTTCACTCCGGCGCGGTGACGGTGTTTCGATCGGGCCGAGTCGCGAAACGCCGCTTGCGCCAGTCGCTTACGGTGACAAGCGCTACCAAGGAGATGAAAAGCATTGCCGCGCCTTGCATTGCGCCGACCAGCAGGTGCCGGACGCAGTCGTAGAGGCTGATGTCCACGACCGGGTCGGTGGCGGCGATGGCGGCACCTATCGCCGCGGCCGTCGCGATTCCCGTGACTACCCACTTCCGTTGCGCTGCTGTCGGTCCGGGCTCGGCGCGGCGGAACCAGCGCAGGGTGAACCAGGTGAGTATGAGCAGTCCGCCGACGGAGGACAGGTAGCCGAAGACGTTGTACACGCGATGCGGGCCGATAACGGACTCGCGCATCGGCTCCCAGTGCTGGACCACCACACCGTCCGTATGGGTGAACGCGTCCCAGGCGAGATGAGTCAGCGCGCCGACCAAGATCGCGGCGCAGGCGCGCCACCAGCTGGTTCGGCTCGGCGCGGCCGACCGGCCGAGCAGGGACAGGACCGGGCGGCGGAGTATCCGGCCCAGTGCGAGCAGGGCCACTCCGAGCAGCAGATCGATCGGGAGCCCGACGGGTGAATGGGTCAGCTCGCCATCCACGCCGATCGGGAGGTAATACGGCATATCGGGAGCGAGACTGCCCGCCACCAGGCCTGGGAGCCAGAGCCTGCGGGCCAGCGGCAGCACCGCGGCCGGATGCGCGAGTGTGAACGGCACGAGTGCTCCCCCGAAAAGTGGTCTTTCATTCTTGCTTCGAATTGGCTATTCAGTAATGCCAATGCGCGCGCGATGCTGGACGTATGACCGAGCCAGCCACCCGGACGCCATTGTCACCCACCCCGCGCAGTGCGCTCAACCGCTCCAGGGAGCGCGGAGCCACCGACCGCGCCGAACTCGACGCGGTGCTCGACGCCGGACTGCTCTGCCACCTCGGCGTGGTACTGGGCGGCAGCCCCGTCGTGATTCCCACTACCTATGGGCGCGAAGGGGACACGCTGTATCTGCACGGCTCCACCGGTGCGGGCAACCTGCGCGCCGCCATGACCGGGGACGTATCCGTGGCCGTCACGCACCTCGACGGCGTGGTCTACGCGCGGTCGGCCATGCACTTCTCGATGAACTACCGGTCGGCCGTAATCCACGCCCGCCCGGTCGAACTCACCGATCCGGAGGAGCGCATGCACGGACTACGGGTGATCGTGGAACACGTGGCTCCCGGCGCGTGGGATGCGGTGCGCTCACCCAACAAGAAGGAAATGGCCGCCACCATGGTGCTCGCCCTCGACCTCACCGAGGCGTCGGTGAAAATGCGCACCGGCGGACCGCGCGATGAGGAATCCGATATCGCCGCGGGTGCGGCCTGGGCGGGTGTGCTGCCGCTGCGTCAGGTGTGGGATGCGCCGGTCGATTCGGCCGATCTCGCGGCGGGAATCGAAGTGCCGGAATATGTTCGGGCGCGTTCGGCGGAGAGCGTGAGCGCGGGATTCTGACGCGAGCGGGCGTCATTCGCGGGTGTGGATCCCGGCCAAAAGCATGCCGGGATGACGGGGGGGTCGGTGGATTTGGGGAGCTACCAGCGAGTTCCGGTGAGGCCGAGGTCTGCCAAAGCCTTGTCCGCCAGGGCGGCGGGGGAGTGGGCGGCGTCGGGGTCGAGGCTTACGACCGAGAGGGTGTAGCTGTCGGCTATGCGGGTGAGGTAGCCGGAGAGGCGGGTGCGGGGGAGGCGGTCTGGGCGCAGGCCGGGGTGGATGGCGCGGGCGGCGACGCCGGTGCAGGGGTGCGGGCCGAGGGACAGCAGTGAGTCGGGGAGGGTTCCGATGTTGGAGCACAGGATGTCTCGTTCGCCCGCGCCCTTGGCCAGGGCGTAGGCCCAGCGGTCGGGGATTACCTGGAGGAGTTCCTCGGGGATGCCGCCGGGGCTGGTCATGCGGTGCTCGTAGGCGGTGCGGGCCTTGTGGCGCAGGGTGGCGGGGGTGTCATCGCGGGTGATGACGATTTCCGTCATGGCCATGTCATTGTCGACGCGCGGTTCGTCACGGGTGTCGACGGGGAGGCTGGCGGTGATGGTGGATTCCTGGAAACCGCTGTCCCACAGCATATTCGCGATGACGTGTACGAAGAGGCTATTCGCGGTGCCGTCATGGGCGACCGCGACCCGATTCCAGTCGCGCGCGGATACCTGCGTGATCGCACTGCGGGTGACCGGCACGGAACGACCATCGGACCACGGTGCGGTCCGATCGCGCGGCGGCTCCGGGCGTTTCGGCAAACCGCGGCGCAGGGCGCGGGCGGTGCCGCCGATGACGGTGGTCCACTGTCGGCGGGCGTCGGCCCAATCCGTATGTCCCGCAACGGGTGCGGCCAGCGGGGTGCCCGCCAGTGCGTGGTCGATGGCCAGGGTCAGTGCGCGGCCGTCGGCGAGGGCGTGCGAGCAGGTCAGCGACATCACGCAGCCGCCCTCGAGCAGTTCGGTCGCGGACACCCGCCAGCCCGGACCTATCTCCGGATCGAGGTCGTCGCCCTGTGCGTCGGCCCAATCCAGCAGTGCCGCAGCGGGAATCGCAGTCTCCGTGAGTGCGGGCGGATGCGCCCACTCGGTGGTCTGCCAGCGCGGCCGCGCCCCCGGCACCCGGGATCGGATCACCCGCCGCCCCAGCGGTCCGGTCCGCAGGGCCGCGTGAATCCGCTCCAGCAATTCCCGATCGACCGGATCGGCGGTACGCCAAAGGCCCTGCAACGCGATCGGGGTACCCATGCCCCGATGCGCGCGCAGGAACATCTCGTCCACCACGCTCAGCCGATCCATCGCAGCGCAGCGTACCGGTCCGGGCCGCGGATCCGCCCGCCCGCGGCCATCGGCGGCTCGCCGGTATCGGTGAGCCGATTCGGACGCGCTTCGCGCGCCGGGAAGTCAGCTGGGCTGACCGTGCCGTCCCGCGCCGGAGGCGAAGCGCTGCGCACCCTCCAGCGCGCCGTCGGCCAGGGCTTTGAGGCCGTGGCGGAGTTCGTTGGTGATGGCGGTCGGCTCGTCCAGGCCGTCCTGTTCCAGCGCGGACATGCGGTCCGAGCGGAGGCAGGTTTGCGGGAGGGCGGCGAGTTGCAGGGCGAGTTCCTCTGCGGCGCGGCGGGATTCGCCGTTCGGGACGACCCGGGTGGCCAGGCCGATCTGCAGCGCCTCGGTGGCGGAGACGGCGCGGCCGGTGAGGATCAGGTCCATGGCGCGGCCGTGGCCGATGATGCGGGGCAGCCGGACAGTGCCGCCGTCGATGAGCGGGACGCCCCAGCGTCGGCAGAAAACGCCGAAAGTACTGTCCTGCTCCGCGATTCGCAGATCGCACCAGAGCGCGAGTTCCAGTCCGCCCGCGACCGCGTAGCCGGAGACGGCGGCGATGACCGGCTTGGACAGGATCATGCGGGTGGGGCCCATGGGGCCGTCGCCGTCCTCGGTGACGACATTGGAGCGTTCGGTGCCGAGCCCCTTCAGGTCGGCTCCGGCGCAGAAGGTGCCGCCGTCGCCCCAGAGCACCGCGACGGCCGCGTCGGGATCGGCGTCGAAGTCGCGGAAGGCGTCGGCCAGCGCCCGGGCGGTGGGTCCGTCGACGGCATTGCGGGCCTCGGGGCGGTGCAGGATCACGGTGGTCACGGGGCCATTGCGTTCGACTCGTACGCTCACGGGCTCGACCATACGCCGTAAATACGGGCGGCGAACAGGTCTTGCGCAAAGAAATGAATCAGTGGTTCACTTCTTGCGTGGCCTACCGCAGAACCCCCGCCGTACAGGCCCGCCTCGATGCCCAGGCCGGATCGATCGTGCGGGCCGCCATGACGGTGCTCTCCCGCGACGGCTTCGCCGGACTGTCCATGGCGGCGGTCGCCGGCGAAGCGGGTGTCGCCACCGGCACCGTCTACAAAACCTTCAGCGGCAAAGCCGAATTGGTCACCGCCGTCTTCCGCGAGGTGGTCACCCGGGAGGTCGCGGAAGTGGCCGCGGCGGGTGGTGCGAGCAGCACCCGAGCCGATGCCGATAGCGCGGACGGCGGGTCGATCACCACCGTCGCCGCTGATCCCGACCTCAGGTCGGCTCGGCAGCGGGTCATCGCCGCCGTCGAAACCTTCGCCGGACGCGCGCTGAAGAACCCCAAATTGGCCTACGTACTCCTCGCGGAGCCGGTGGACGCCGCCGTCGACGCGGAGCGGTTGCGCTTCCGCCGTGCCTTCGCGGAGACCTTCGAAGCCGCAGTGGCCGAGGGCGTGGCCAGTGGTCAACTGCCGCCGCAGGATCCGCGCACCAGCGCCACCGCGCTGGTCGGCGCGATCGGTGAAGTGCTGGTCGGACCGCTCGCCGAACAGTTGGAGAGTGAATCGGTGGTGCCCGAACTCGTCGCCTTCGCGCTGCGCGCGCTCGGCGTGCCCCAGGAATAAGGAGTCCTCGCATGCATACGCATGATGTGTTCAACCAGGCCCCGGACATCGTGCCGTTCGACAATTCGCGCAACCCCGCGCTCATCGAGGGGCTGCATCGCGAGGGCGCGGGCTGGGCCGAGGCCGAAGTGCGCGAACTCGGCGCGCTCGCAGGCGGTGTCGAGGCGCAGGAGTGGGGACGGCTCGCCAACGCGTACCCGCCCGTGCTGCACACCCACGACCGGTTCGGCAATCGCGTGGACGAGGTGGAATTCCACCCGCACTGGCACGATCTGATGAAAGTCGCTGTGGCGCATGGCCTGCACGGCTCACCGTGGCAGGACGAGCGGTCCGGCGCGCATGTGGCGCGCGCGGCCAAGTTCTACACCTGGGGTGTGGCCGACGCCGGGCATATGTGCCCGATCTCCATGACCTACGCGGTGGTGCCCGCGCTGCGGCACAATCCGGAATTGTCCGCGCGCTTCGAACCGCTGCTGGCTTCGCGCGAATACGACTACGGGCTGCGTGAGCCGTCCTCGAAAGCCGGTCTGATCGCCGGTATGTCGATGACCGAGAAGCAGGGCGGCTCCGACGTCCGCGCCAATACCACCACGGCCACACCGCTTTCCGACGGCACGTACCGCATCGTGGGCCACAAGTGGTTCACCTCCGCGCCCATGTCGGATATGTTCCTGACCCTCGCGCAGGCGCCGGGCGGGCTCTCCTGTTTCCTGCTGCCGCGCGTGCTGCCGGACGGTTCGCGCAATACCCTTCGGCTGCAACGCCTCAAGGACAAGCTGGGCAATAAGTCCAACGCGTCCTCGGAGATCGAATACGAGAACGCCATCGGCTGGCTGGTCGGCGCGGAGGGCGCGGGCGTGAAGACCATTATCGAAATGGTCAATATGACGCGCCTGGACTGCGTGATCGGCTCCGCCACCGGTATGCGCGCGGGCGTGGCTTTCGCGGTGCACCATGCCCGGCATCGAAAGGCGTTCGGGGCCAACCTGATCGATCAGCCCGCCATGCGTAATGTGCTGTCCGATCTGGTGATCGAATCCGATGCCGCCACCACCGTCATGATGCGGCTAGCCGGTGCCACCGATCGCGCCGCCGCCGGTGACGAGTCCGAGGCCGCGTTCCGGCGCATCGCCTTGGCCATCACCAAGTACTGGGTGTGCAAGCGCGCCCCCGCGCACGCCGCCGAAGCGCTGGAATGCCTGGGCGGCAATGGATATGTGGAGGAGTCGGGCCTGCCCCGCCTCTACCGCGAAGCCCCGCTCATGTCCATCTGGGAGGGTTCGGGCAATGTTGCGGCCCTGGACGCGTTGCGCGCCATGGCCCGTCAGCCCGAGAGCGTGCAGGCGTACTTCGACGAGGTGTCGCTGGCGCGCGGTGCGAACGCCGCCCTGGATACCGCCATCGACCGCATCGGCAAGGAACTCACCGATCTCGCCGATATCGAATACCGCGCGCGCCGCGTCGTCGAGCAGATGGCGCTGGTGCTGCAGGGCTCCCAGCTCGTCCGGCACGGCAACCCCGCCGTGGCGGATGCCTTCTGCGCCACCCGATTCGGCGGCGACTGGGGCATCGCCTTCGGCACCCTGCCCACCGGCGTGGACACCGCGGCCATTATCGAACGCGGCTTCGTCGCCTGATTCGCGGGATCAGCCGAATGCCAGGCCCTGCTCCGCGAGCGCCGCACCCAGCAGGCGAATCGCCTTGGGTCCGACGCCGTGCAGGGCCAGCAGTTCGGCCTCGGGCACTCCCGCGAGTTGTTCGAGCCGCGAATAGCCCGCGGCGGTGAGGGCTCGGGTCGCCGGCGCACCGATGCCGCGCGGCAGGGGCGAATCGCTCATGGCCCGCAGTGTAGGCCGGGGGACCCGATACGCGTTCGGTTCCCAATGCGACCAAGCCCACGCTTCCGGCCCGGCCCCAGCGGTTATAGCGTCGGTGTATGCCTCGTACAACGATGTACAGCCAGTGGGTCGCCCTTCCGCCCGAGCGGATCTGGGCCGTACTGGGTGATCCGGCTCGCTGGCCCGAATGGAATCCGGCCGTCACCTCGGTGACCCTGCACGCCGCGCCGGGTGCCGGGAGTACGGGCGACTATCTGCCGCGGGGTCGTGCGAACGAGGCGGTGCACGGCCGATTCGCCAAACCGTTCACCATCGCCACCTTCGTGCCCGAGCGGGAACTGACGCTGGAACAGCCCGAACCCGCGGGCACCATGCGATTGCGCTGGACGCTGACCCCGCGCGACGGCGGCACCGAGGTCACGCAGCAGCTCACGTTCAGCGGAGCGTCGGCGGCGGTCGCACGGAAGGTGGTCGGCGGGCTACTCGAGACCGACGCGCACACCTGTTTCGCCCGGCTGGCCCGCCTGGCCGGATTGCGCCCCGCCGCGGACGCGCTCACCGTGGTGATCGCGGGCGGCACCGGCGCGCTCGGCCGCACCCTGGCCGCCGACCTCACCTGCCGTGGCCAGCGGGTGCGCATCCTGACCCGGCGCGCGGTCGCCGAACTGCCGTACGCGCAGTTCGAATGGGATGGCCGCTCGATCGGGGAATGGGCTGCGGCACTGCGCAATCCGGGGCCGACCGCGATCATCAACCTGGCGGGCAAGCTGGTGGACTGCCGTCCCACCGAACGCAATATCGCCGAATTGCGGCGCAGCCGAGTCGATTCCACCGCGGTACTGGTGGAGGCGTCGAAAACCCTGGAACGGCCGATCGCCTACTGGGTGCAGGCGAGCACCACCGCCATCTGGTCCGATGCCGGTGAAATCCGCTGCACCGAAAGCACTCCGCTGCCGGACCCGGGACTGCCGCAGATGACCGGCGTCGCACAACCGTGGGAGGAAGCCTTCGAAGGCGCGAACGCCGAACACCGCACCGTCCTGCGCACCTCCATCGTGCTCGATCCGGACGCACCCGCCATGAAGCGACTGGTGGCCCTCACCAAGGCCGGACTCGGCGGCAGCGTCGGCCCCGGCACCCAGTGGTTCAGCTGGATCCACCTCGACGATTGGCTGGGCATCGTGCGCGCCGCCCTGGGCCTGGATCCGACCGTGACCCTGCCCGATGGAATCGTGGTGGCCGCCACCGACTTCCCGGTGCGCAATAAAGAGCTGATGACAGCGCTGCGGCGGCAATTGCGCCGCCCCTGGTCACCGCCCACCCCGGCGGCGGCGCTCACCATCGGCGCGATCTTCCTGCGCACCGATCCGGCGCTGGGCCTGACCGGACGGCACGCCACCTCGGAGGTGCTGCGGCACAGCGGATTCCGCTTCCGCTATCCGACCCTGGACGAAGCGCTGAGCGATCTGCTGCCCGCCCGCACGAAATAGCGGCGAACCAGAACGCCCCCGGACATCGAGATGTCCGGGGGCGTTCCGGTTTCGGGGAAGGCGGCCGGAATCCCAGGCACCCGAGCGGGATTCGACCGCTGCCGCCTCCATAACTATCGGCTATGGCGAACCGGATCGGAGGGTTTCGCCGGGATTGACACCCGATCGGACTGCTTCCGAGGGCAGTGACCTGCCAGATTAAGGCATTCGTCCGATACCGCCCCGGCCCGCGCGCCCCTAGCGTTCACGGTGCGGTACACCGCCCCGATCGGGCCCATCGTGCCGCTGTTGTGAGAGAAAGGGTTTGGCCGATGGACATCGCCGCCCAGCGTGATCCGCGCCGCTGGCTCATCCTGATCGTGCTGTGCCTGAGCACCATGGTGCTGGTCATCGACACCATGTCGCTAACCGTGGCGGTCCCGGCCATCGCGCGCGAGCTGGACGCGGACGCGGCGCTGATCCAGTGGGTGCTGGACGCGTACACGCTGGTCTTCGCGGGTCTACTGCTCACAGCGGGCAGCCTGGGCGATCGCTACGGGCGGCGCCGGGTCATGATCATCGGCCTGCTGCTGTTCGGCGCGGCCTCACTGGCCGCCGCCCTGGCCGCGAATCCGGAACAGCTGATCGCGGCGCGGGTCGGCATGGGCATCGGCGCGGCGATCATCATGCCGGGCACGGTATCCATCCTGACCACCGTCTTCGCCGCGGACGAACGCTGTCGCGCCATGGCGGTCTGGGGCGGTGTCTCGATGCTCGGGCTCATCGGCGGACCCATCCTGGCGGGTGCGCTCATCACGCAATTCGGATGGGGCGCGGTCTTTCTGATCAATGTGCCGATCACCGTGGTGGCGGGCATCGGGGCGCTGGCGCTGCTGCCCGAATCCCGGGGGCCGTGGCGTACGCCCGATCCGATCGGCGCGGTGCTGTCCGTGCTCACCACCGTCACCTTCGTCGCCGCCGTCATCGCCTGGCCGCGGCACGGTTTCGACGGCCACACCGCACTGCTGCTGGTCACCGCGTTCGCCGGTGCGATCGGCTTCATCGCCTGGGAGCAGCACACCACCGCGCCCATGATCTCGCCGCGCCTGTTCCACGAGCGGAACTTCACCGGCGGCGGGATCTCGCTGCTGCTGGTGCAGCTCGGCAATGGCGGACTGCTGCTGGTGCTCACCCAATATCTGCAATTCGTGCGGAACTACTCGCCCGCCGAGGTCGGGCTGACCTTCCTGCCCATGGCCCTGGCCTCCCTGCTGTGCAACGGCATCGCGGTCCGGCTGGGCGCGCGGATCGGCGGCGGCACGCTCATCGGCGCCGGAATGCTGGCCATGGCGGCCGGATCGGCGCTGCTGGCCGAACTCCCCGAACACGGACCCGGCTTCACCGTGCTGGCGCTGTGCGTACTCGGCGCGGGCAGCGGACTGGCCGTACCGGCGGCGGTCGCCATGCTCGCGGGCACCCTCCCGCCCGCCGACGCCACGCTCAACGACAGCGTGCAGCAGGCGGGCGCGGCCCTCGGCGTGGCCCTGCTCGGCAGCCTGCTCGCCGACCGCTTCAGCGCGCGCATGCCCGAGAACGCCCCGGAAGCCGTGCGGCACTCGCTCATCGGCGCACTCTCCGAGGCCGCGCGCACCGAGGACACCGGCCTGACCGCCCTCGCGCACCGGGCCTACGGCGCGGCCGTGCACAGCACCTTCCTGACCGCCGCCGCCGGAATCGCGGTCGCCGCCATCGTCGTGCTCACCGTGCTGCGCGAACGGAAACCGCAGAGCCAGTGCGATTTCGAGAACGCCGGCGTGCCACGGGCGGCGCACCTAGCGGGCTGAACCGCACACACGACCGCCGAGAGGGGAGAGACCATGAGCATCAACCACCACGTCGTGGTGCTGGGCGCCGGATACGCGGGCATGATGAGCGCGCTGCGGCTGTCCCGCCGGATGCGGCATCGCGGCGATGTGCACATCACGCTGGTCAACCCGTCCCCGCGCTTCACCGAACGCCTGCGCCTGCATCAGCTCGCCGCCGGGCACACCCTGTACGACCTGCGGATCGAACACCTCGTCGACGGCACCGGCATCGAATTCATCTGCGGCACCGCGACGGTCATCGACACCGAGATCCGGCAGGTGCGCGTGGAAACCCTCGGCCGGGTGCGCGTGCTCGACTACGACACCCTGGTCTACGCGCTCGGCGGCATCACCGAGGTGAACGCGGTGCCCGGCGCCGATCAGCACGCCTATCCGCTCGATACGGTGCGACAGGCCGCTACGGTGGCTCGGCGGCTCGCCGACCTGCCCGCCGATGCCGCGGTCACCGTCTGCGGCGGCGGGCTCACCGGTGTCGAGACCGCCGCCGAGATCGCGGAAGCCCATCCCGGACTGCGGGTTTCACTGATCAGCAATGGCGAGCCCGCCGCCGCGCTGAGCCCCGCGGCCCGCGCGCACGTGTACGACCGCTTCGACCGGCTCGGCGTACGGGTGCGGCGCGGCATGGTGACCAAGGTGCTGCCCGACGCCGTCGAACTGAGCGCGGGGGAAACGACCGACCTGCTGTCCTCGGACCTCACGCTCTGGACCACCGGGGTGCGCGCGCACGCGCTCGCGGCGGAGTCCGGAATCGGCACGGACGCGGCGGGACTCATCGTCACCGATCCCAGTCTGCGCGCGCGGACGCATCCCGATATCTACGCCGCGGGCGATGCCGCCGCCATCCGGCAGAACTGGGGGCAGGTGCACGCGACCGCGCAGAGTGCGGTGCCTTCCGGTGCGCACGTGGCGGATTCGATCGCCCGGCAACTGAATGGCAAGGAGCCCAAGCCGTTTCGCTTCGGCTACCGGTATCGAGCGGTCAGCCTCGGCCGCGGCGACGGCGTCGTCGGATTCGTGCGCGCCGACGGCGCACCCCGCCGCCGGGTGCTCACCGGTGAGTCGGGGGTGCGCTACAAGGAGCTGGTCAGCGCCCGGCCGCCCCGGGTGTTCGCGCACACCACGGGGCTTTTCGGCCTGCTCCGACCCACGGGGGCGACCAAGGGCGGCCGGGCCACCCGCAAGCCCGCCGGCGGCCGGTGATGCAATATTCAGTCCAGGCGCAACCGGGCCAATTCCACCCGGCTGGTGACGCCGAGCTTGCGGAACGTCCTGGACAGATGATGACCGACGGTCTTGGGCGACAGGAACAGTCCCGCGCCGATTTCCTTATTGGTCGCGCCGGTGGCCGCCAACCGCGCCACCTGCAACTCCTGCGGGGTCAGATCGGCGACCGGACCGCGCGAACCCTCCGGAATCGCGCTCGCGCCCGCGGCCCGCAATTCCTGCCGGGCCCGCTGCGCCCACGGCTGCGTCCCCAGCCGCTCGAAGATATCGAGCGCCTCGCGGAGTTCGGTGCGCGCGGCGTCATTGCGCCGTTCCCGCCGCAGCCATTCACCGTAGAGCAGACCCGAGCGCGCGCGATCGAACCATCGGGTGCCGATATCGTGCAGATCCATTGCGCGCGCGAAGGATTCGGCGTCATTGTGCAGCAGCCCGATACTGCGCCGCAGCAGCGCCTCCGCCCACGGCGCCTCCAGCGCCTTCGCCCACAGCCGCAGCTCATCGAGCGAATCCGTCACTCGCTCCGGCTGATTGAGGCGAACCGCGCATTCGATGCGATCGGCCCGCACCACCAGCCACTGCGCGGGCTGACTGGTGGGCACCTCGAGCAGTGCGTCCAGCCGGTCCAGCGCCTCGGCCCAGCGGCCCGCGCCCATATCCGAAAGCGCCAGCGCCCAATCGAAGTGGGCGCGATGGGTGGAGGCCAGATCGGTGCGCGCGAACGCCGAATCGGCCAGCTCCCGGCAGCGCTGCTCGGCACCGGACACCGCCGCGAGCATGGCCAGGTTCATATCGGCGTGCACCATTCGAATGGGCTGATCGGTGTTCTCGGCGATCCGCCTGCCCTCCGCGGAGAGCAATTCCGAATCGCGGAACCGGCCCGCCAGGAATTCCACCTGCCCCAGCATCAATTCGACCGGGGCCAGCCAGCCCAATCTGCCCTGCGCACGGCACAATTCGCTCAACTCCACCAGAATCCCGCGCGCGACCTCGACGTCGCCGATCACGATCGCCTGGGTGGCCAGCACGAAACGCACCGCCGGTTCATGATGCCGAATCTGCTCCGGCAGCAGGCTATTGCCGCGCAGCAGGGCGATACCCGCCGACGGATCGGGTTCCAGCAGGGCCAGCGTGCCGTCATAGGCGCCCAGGAACTTGTCCCGGTCCGGACTCGGCGGCAAACCCGCGAGCATGCCCCGCGACACCCGCATCCCCGCGATATCACCGTTCGTCCAGGCCACCCGGCCCGCGTCCAACAGCATGGCCGCGGCCCGCAATGGTTCGGCCACAGCGGTTTCCGCCGCACCCTCCTGCAACAGCCGCAGCGCGGTGGCGGGGGAGCCGTGCTCGAATTCGATATGCGCGAGCACCGAGTACAGCCGGGCGTGATGCACCGGATCCCCGGTCAGCTCCCGGGCCTGCCCGGCCAGCCGCCGCGCCCGGGCGAACTGCCCGGCATCCGCGGCGGTCTCCACCGCCCGCACCAATCTGCGGGCGCGATCGGCCGGATCGGGGGTGAGCCGCGCCGCCCGCTCCCACGCGGTCGCCGCCGCACCGTGCCCGGTCCGCACACAGGCCCGCTCGGCAGCGGCTTCCAACAGCGCCGCAACGGATTCCACCGGTCCGGTGGTCGCGGCGGCCAGATGCCAGGCATGCCGATCCGGATCCGCCGCCAGCGCGACGGCCAGGGCCGCGTGCACGGTGACCCGATCGGATTCGGTCGCCGAGCGATAGGCCGCGGCCCGCAACAGCGGATGCCGGAAGGCCACGGACTGCCCGGTCACCGTCAGCATGGTGCTGTGCTCCGCCTCGGCCAGCGGCTCCGGGCCGATACCCAGGGCGGAAAGCACGCGCAGCACCACGCCGAGTTCACCCCCGGCATCGGCGGCCGCCACCAGCAGCGCCAGCCGTGCCCGCGCCGACAGATGCGCGATATGACCCTGATAGCCGGACAGCAGCCGTTCGGACAGCGCAGGCGGACCCACCGGCACCGAATCCAGGTTCATACCGGGCAATTCCAGCAGCGCCAGCGGATTACCCGCCGACTCCTCCACCACCCGATCCCGAATCTCCATGGGCAACTGCGGCATTCGATCCGCCAGCAGCGCCCGGGCCGCCTCGGTGTCCAGGGGCGAGAGCGTCAACAGCGGCAGCGCGGGCGCGGAGAAATCCGGGCGACCCGCGAAAAGTATGGCCACACCCTCGTTTCCGAGCCGCCGCGCGGTGAACATCAGCGCGTCGATGGATGGCTGATCCACCCACTGCGCGTCATCCACCAGCACCAGCACCGGTCCCAGCGCCGACAACTCCGCCAGCAGCGACAGCGTCGCCAGACCGACCAGGAACCGCTCCGGATGCGCCGCGTCCTCCAGACCCAGCGCACCGCCCAGCGCCAGCCGCTGCGGCTCCGGCAGCAGATCCCGCAGATGCAGCGCGGGCTCGAGCAACTGCCGCAAGCCCGAGAACGCCAATTCCGCCTCGGTCTCCATCCCGGTGCAGCGCAGAATCCGCCACTGCGGGTCCACCAGCTCCCGCGCCCGCGCCAGCAGCGCCGACTTACCTTCCCCGGGACCGGCGATCAACGCCAGCACCCCGCTCCGCCCCCGCCCGGCCTCCGAAAGCACCGCTCCGATCCGCTGTTCTTCCCCCATCCGGCCGTACAGCACCCAGAAAACCTATCCGCTCGGCCCGACACCATTCGCCGCGAGGCTCCGGCCGGCCGCCGCGGCTGCCTACCGCGCCGGTCGATCACCGAAGTCTCGAAGCACTCTCATCGCGGCCCGATGTGGCCGTATTCGCGACCACGGGGCCCCTCGGTTATCGCGGTCGGCGCGGTAACTCGTTAACGCCGTTCACGATTCGGCGCGAGCAGTTATCGCGCCCTGGTCGCGGGGCCGTCCGGTGCGCGTCCAGCTCAGGACCTCGCGAGGTGATGACCGTGCGGCGGGAGAGTGTCCGGTCTCTCATATCGGCCGTGGACGGGGTGCCACGGCACCCGTGTGATGTGCGACGCCGGTGACCCCCGAGCGGGTCGCCCCGGCGAGTCGGATCCGACTCGCGGCCCGGGGGTGAAAGCCGTTGTGCCGGTCGTCATCCAGTGCGCGCCGCGCCGCGCGCAGCGGGTCAGGCGGGTATTCGGCCGGGTCGCGGTCGCCGCGAACCGCAGCGCAACCGTCCGATTTCCGGACGTATCGGGTTTGCCGAATCGTCACACGATGCATAGGTTGTCGCATGTGCTGTACGGTCGCTTCCCCGAAGTGCAGCAGATCGGAACGCTGCTCGCCGCCGCGCGAAAGGGCCGCAGCGGCGCGCTGGCCCTGTCCGCCGAGGCGGGCGAAGGCAAATCCGCCCTGCTGCAGTACGCCGCCGCGCAGGCCGCCGAGTGGCGAATCCTGCGCTGCTCCGGCATCGAGAGCGAATCCGAACTGCCCTTTGCCGGACTGCACCTACTGCTCGGCACCGCCCTCGATCGCCTCGATACGCTGCCCGAACCACAGCGCAAGGCACTCGGCGGCGCACTCGGACTCGGCCCCTCCGACGGCGCCGACCGCTTCCTCATCGGCGTCGCCACCCTGACCCTGCTCGCCGAACTCTCGGCCGACGGACCCGTGCTCTGCCTCATCGACGACGCGCACTGGCTGGACCGGCCGTCGGCCGACGTGCTGCGCTTCGCCGCCCGGCGACTCGGCGCCGAAGGCATCGTCATGCTCTTCGCCGGACGCAAGGAATTCGAGCTCAGCGGTCTGCCCGCACTGCGGCTCGGACCGCTCGACGCCGCCTCCGCGGCCGCCATGCTCGCCGAATGCAGTCCCGGACTCAGCCCCGACCAGCGCGACCGCGTACTGGCCGAGGCCGCCGGAAACCCGCTCGCCCTGCTCGAATTCCCGCGCATGAACCGCGACGCCTCACCCGCCGCGCCCCTGCCGCTGCCGCTGCGACTGCGCAGCGGCTACGAACGCCAGATCGCCGAATGGACCATCGGCGCGCGCACCGCACTGCTCGTCGTGGCCGCCGAGGAAACCGGTGACCTCGGCGTCGTACTGCGTGCGCTGGAGCTGCTCGGCCACCCACCCGCCGCGCTGGACGAGGCGGAACAGTCCGGCATGGTCGCCGTCACCGAACACACGGTGAGCTTCCGGCATCCGCTCAAACGCTCGGCCGCCTACCACGGCGCGTCGTTCACCCAGCGGCTCGCCGTGCACGCCGCCATCGCCGAGGCACTCGCCGACGATCCCAGCCGCAGCGCCTGGCATCTCGCCGCCGCCAGCACCGGACCCGACGAAAACGTCGCCGCCGCACTGGAATCCGCCGCCGAACGCGCCCGCGAACGCACCGGGCACGCCTCGGCCGCCGTCGCCCTCGAACGCGCCGCCAACCTCACCCCCGACCCGGCCACCCGGGCCCGGCGACTGGTGCTGGCCGTGGAAACCGCCGCCGACGCCGGGCATACCGAACGCGCCCGGCAACTCGCCGACGACGCCGAACAACTGCCGCTCGACGCCGTCGAACGCGCCCGCGTCGGAAGTACCAGGGCGCTACTGGAATTCGAGCACGGCTCACTGCACCGGGCACATCAGCTGATGATCGCCGCCGCCGTCGAAGTCGCCGACATCGAACCCGAACGGGCCGCCTGGCTACTGGTCGAAGCGGGTCGAATCGCCTGGACCGCAGGCGATATCGACGGCGTGTACGCCGGACACAAACGACTCACCGCGCTGCCGGAGGAAGTGAGCGCACCGCTGCAGGCCGCACTGCGCGGCGGGCTCGCCATCCTGGAAGGTGAACTGGCGGAGGGCATTTCCCTGATCCGCGCCAATGTCGCCTTCAGCCGCAGCGTGCCACTCGAAATGACCTCGCTGCGACTGGCTTTCGCGCTGCAGGCCGCCCTCATCGGCGATATGCAGGTCGCGCGCGAACAATTGACCGAACTCGCCGACCTCGCCCGCGCGCGCGGCATGATCGGCTGGTTCCCGGCCATCGGCACCACCCTGGCCACCTCCGAACTCATTCTCGGGCGACTGCGCGAAGCCGAGCTCATGGCCACCGCCACCGCCCGCATCGCCGCCGATATCGGCCAGCCCTCCCGCGTCGCGGGCGCCGAATCGGTGCTCGCCATGATCGCCGCCATCCAGGGCGACGCCGACCGCTGCCGCGAACTCGCCGACCGCAATCTGCGCAACGCGCCCGGCGACCACAATGCCGTCGACGCCACGCACTGCGAATGGGCGCTCGCCCTACTGGATCTGGGCCAGGGACGGTACGAACAGGCGCTCGGTCGACTGGATGCCCTGCACCGCGCACCCGCGCAGGCTCGCGGCCACTGGACCGACCTGCTGCGGGATCTGATCGAGGCCGCCGTGCGACTGCGCAGACCCGAACGCGGCGCGGCCGCCATGGCCGAAATCGAAGCCTGGGCAGCGGCATTGGACACCCCGTGGGCATCCGGGATCATGCTCAGCTGCCAGGGCATGCTGCGCGGCGACGGCGAATTACTCGCACAGGCATTGGAATTGCATCTGGCCGCCGACCGGCGCTACGACCACGCGCGCACCGCCCTGGTCTACGGCGAATGGCTGCGCCGTGAGCGGCGCATGAACGAGGCCCGCATCCACCTGCGGCAGGCCCTGGAAACCTTCGACCGGCTCGGCGCGGCACCGTGGGCCGAGCACGCGCGCATCGAATTGCGTGCCGCCGGAGAGGGTTCGGTGCCCGAACCGGAGAACGATATGGCCGCCCGGCTCACCCCGCAGGAACTCCAGGTGGTCCGGCTCGCCGCGGGCGGCGCCACCAACAAGGAGATCGCCGCCCAACTGTTCCTCAGCCCCAAAACCGTTGGCCACCACCTCTACCGAGCTTTCCCCAAGCTCGGCGTCAGCAACCGGGTGGAACTTGCCCGCCTGCCCATCGGCTAGGCGCGGCGCTCCCGGTACCAGCGGATGAGCGCGTCGGTGGATGAATCGGACTGCGGTGCGGGATCTTCGGCGGAAGTGAGCAGCGGCTCCAATGCGAGGGCCTGCTGCTTGCCGAGTTCGACGCCCCACTGATCGAAGCTGTCGATACCCCAGATCGCGCCCTCCACGAACACCTGGTGCTCGTACAGTGCGATGAGCTGACCCAGCACCGACGGCGTCAGCTTCGGCGCGAGAATCGCCGTGGACGGGCGATTGCCCGGCATCACCTTGTGCGGCACCAGATTCGGATCGGTGCCCTCGGCGGTGATCTCCTCGGCGGTCTTGCCGAACGCCAGCACCTTGGTCTGCGCGAACAGATTGCTCATCAGGATGTCGTGCATGCTGCCGGTGCCGTCGAGGGTCGGCAGATCGTCGGTGGGACGGGCGAATCCGATGAAATCAGCCGGTACCAGCCGCGTACCCTGGTGCAGCAGTTGATAGAACGCGTGCTGGCCATTGGTTCCCGGTTCGCCCCAGAAGATCTCACCGGTCGAGGTGGTCACCGGCGTGCCGTCCGAGCGCACCGATTTACCGTTCGACTCCATGGTCAACTGCTGCAGATACGCCGGGAAACGCGCCAGATCATTCGAATACGGCAGCACCGCACGCGATTGCGCGCCGAAGAAGTTCGAGTACCAGACCCCGAGCAGGCCCAACAGCACCGGCGCATTCTCGCTCAGCGGCGCGGTGCGGAAATGCTCGTCCACCCGGTGCATGCCATCGAGGAATTCGGCGAACCCCTCCTTACCGATGACCGTCATCACCGACAGGCCGATGGCCGAATCCACCGAATAGCGGCCGCCCACCCAATCCCAGAAGCCGAACATATTCGCGGTGTCGATACCGAAATCGGCGACCCGCTGCGCATGCGTGGACACCGCGACGAAATGCTTGGCCACCGCGTCCTCGCCGAGCGCGGCCACCAGCCAGCGCCGGGCGGCGGTGGCGTTGGTGAGCGTCTCCAGCGTGGAGAAGGTCTTGGACGCCACGATGAACAGCGTCGTCGCCGGATCGAGGCCGTCCAGCTTCGAAATCAGGTCCGCCGGATCGACATTCGAGACGAACCGCGCCGAAATGCCCGCATCGGCGTAGTGCCGCAGCGCCAGATACACCATGGCCGGACCCAGATCCGAACCGCCGATACCGATGTTCACCACCGCGGTGATGCGTTCCCCGGTCGCGCCGCGCCACTCGCCCGAACGCACCGCATCGGTGAAATCGCCCATGCGGCGCAGCACTTCGTGCACCTGCTCGCCCGCGTCGACCCCGTCGACCATGACGACCTGCCCGGCCGGAACCCGCAGCGCCACATGCTCTACCGCGCGATCCTCCGAGGTATTGATGTGCTCACCCGCGAACATGGCGTCACGACGCGCCGCGACCCCCGCGGTTTCCGCCAATTCGACCAGCAGATCCAGGGTTTCGCGGGTCACGCGATGCTTGGAGTAGTCGATGTGCAGGTCCGCGACACCCACGGTCAACTCACGCCCGCGGCCCGGATCCTCCGCGAAGAACTCGCGCAGGTGACGTCCGGCCAGGGACGCATGATGGTCGTGCAGTTTCCGCCAGGCCGCCGATGCGGTGATGTCGCTGCTCACGCTCGCCGAGGTTACAACCACCCTTCGCTACGCGCAGGTAACACCGGCAACAAGTGGCCAAACCAAGCGAAGAGTACGAGCCTGACAGGGCCGCGAACCCGCCGAAGCGCAGCGTAGGCAAAATCGCACAGCCTAGGGTGGATCGCATGGCTTCGGAACGCGAACTACTGGAATCCGTACCTACGAAGTTGTGGATCGGCGGACCCGTCGATGCCACCGGGGGAGGCACCTTCCCGGTGCGCAATCCGGCGACGGGGGAGACCCTGGTCGAAATCGCCGATGCCACTCCGGAAGACGCCGTCCGCGCGCTCGACGCGGCCGTCGCGGTGCAGGCCGAATGGGCTGCCACCCCGGCCCGGCAGCGCGGGGAGATCCTGCGCGCGGTGTTCGAGGCGATCACCGCGCGGTCCGAGGAATTCGCCCTCCTCATGACCCTGGAAATGGGCAAGGCGCTGCCCGAGAGCCGCAATGAGGTCCGCTACGGGGCGGAGTTCTTCCGGTGGTTCAGCGAGGAAGCTGTCCGGGTGCACGGCCGGTATCAGCCCGCGCCCGCCGGTGTCGGCCGCATTCTCGTGCACAAACAGCCGGTCGGGCCGTGCCTGGCCATCACCCCGTGGAACTTCCCGCTCGCCATGGGCACCCGCAAGATCGGCCCCGCGCTGGCCGCCGGTTGCACCATGATCGTCAAGCCCGCCAGCGAGACGCCGCTGACCATGCTGCTGCTGGCACAGCTCTGCCGCGACGCCGGACTGCCGGACGGTGTGCTGTCGGTGATCACCACCAGTCATTCCGGTGCCGTCACGGCCCCGCTGCTGAACGATCCGCGCCTGCGCAAGCTCACCTTCACCGGATCCACCCCGGTCGGTAAGAAGCTCGTCGAGGCGTCCGCGCACGGTCTGCTGCGCACCTCCATGGAACTCGGCGGCAACGCGCCCTTCGTGGTGTTCGACGATGCCGATATCGACGCGGCGGTCCAGGGCGCGGTGCTCGCGAAACTTCGCAATGGCGGCGAAGCGTGCACGGCTGCCAATCGCTTCCACGTCCAGAACTCGGTCCGGGAGGAGTTCACCCGGAAACTGGTGTCCGCCATGGCCGAATACAAGCTCGGCCCGGGCACCGATCCCGACTCCACGCTCGGCCCGCTCATCAACGAGGACCAGCTGGACACCGTCACCGAACTGGTGGAAGACGCCGTATCCGCCGGTGCCCGAGTCGAATTGGGCGGTAAAGCGCCCGGCGGACCCGGCTGGTTCTACCCGGCCACCGTGCTCACCGATCTGCCCCCGCAGTCCCGCATCCTGCGCGAGGAGGTCTTCGGCCCGGTTGCCCCGATTGTCGGTTTCGAGACCGAGGAGGAGGGCCTGGCCGCCGCCAACAACACCGAATTCGGCCTGGTCGCATACGTTTACACGCAGAATCTGGACCGCGCGCTACGTATCGCCGAAGGCTTGGAAACCGGCATGGTCGGCGTCAATCGCGGCGTCATCTCCGATCCCGCCGCGCCCTTCGGTGGCGTCAAGGAATCCGGCTTCGGCCGCGAGGGCGGTTTCGAGGGCATCGAGGAATACCTCAACACCAAGTACATCGCCCTGCCCTGATCCGGGCTCGGCTCCTCCGGAAATGAAGAACCGCCCCGGGGTAAGACACCCGGGGCGGCCTCTGGAAAGCGCTACTCGCTCGCACGAGTGTCGCGTGGTCTGTGTGGCAGCCTCTCGGCACACCGCACGTTGTATCGGCGGGAACGGTCTCCCGCGTTATCAACTTTCCTCAAAGAGGTGGATGACCGGCGAACACTCGGTGCCGATGAATCGATCTGCGGTACTGCTCGTGCCCGATTAGTCCTTTATCAGTGGCCGAGGCGGCCACGGCCCAGGCGCAGCAACAGCATGGCGAGGGTGTGACCCTCCTGGCCCAGCTCGCTGAAACGCTCCAGCACCTTCATCTCGCGCGAGTGCACGAGCTTGGTGCCGCCATTGGCCATTCGGGTGCGGCCGATAATGCGCGATACTTCGGTCCGGCGCTTGATGGCCGCCAGAATCTCGGCGTCGAGCTTGTCGATTTCCTTGCGCAGCTTGTCGATCTCCGCCTCCGAGGGCAGCGGCGCCGCCTCGGCGGGCATGGCGGAGTCCGCTCCGGTAGCAGGCTCGGATTGCCCCGTCGTCGAGATGCTCATACTTTCAACTCCTCGTGGTCCCAGAACGTCGATCGGCAGGCGGTCCCGACCCGTTACCGATCGGTTCTTCACCAAGAATCAGACCTCTTGCGCCCTACATTGTCCCCCGTACGGAGCGCTCAGGTGTATTCAGTAGCCAAAGCGCCGGTCATGGGGCCAAGTGTGCCATGCGGGGTAGGCAAACCAAAACGTCTTCG
Source organism: Nocardia sp. NPDC056000 (assembly GCF_042269265.1). Classification (NCBI taxonomy): domain Bacteria; kingdom Bacillati; phylum Actinomycetota; class Actinomycetes; order Mycobacteriales; family Nocardiaceae; genus Nocardia; species Nocardia sp. NPDC056000. The sequence goes on from NZ_JBHJXS010000008.1 coordinate 454,870, forward strand.
TTTGTGAATCTGCTGAGTTTGTCGTGCCGCGGCGTTCACTCCCGGTTCGCGAGACCGGCACTTATCGGACACCTTCTGCCGCCGGACTGCACACCTGTCGGTGGCCGCCGGTAGCGTGGATGGGCGATGAAGACGACGGTGGCACAGGATGAGCACAAGGCCGGGCAGACACTGCTCGAGGGGTTGAATCCGCAACAGCGCGCGGCGGTGGTGCACACCGGGACTCCGCTGCTGATCGTGGCGGGCGCGGGGTCGGGAAAGACCGCCGTGCTCACCCGGCGCATCGCCTATCTATTGGACGCGCGCGGGGTCCGCCCCGGCGAGATCCTGGCCATCACCTTCACCAATAAGGCCGCCGCCGAAATGCGCGAGCGGGTGGCCGGACTGGTCGGCCCGCGCGCGGCGGGCATGTGGGTCTCCACCTTCCACTCCAGCTGTGTTCGCATTCTTCGCACCCAGGCCAATCTGGTGGCCGGGCTCAACTCCAACTTCTCCATCTACGACGCCGACGACTCACGCCGCCTGCTCGCCATGGTGAGCCGCGATTTCGACATCGACGCCAAGAAGTACACGCCGCGCCTGCTCGCCACCGCCATCTCCAACCTCAAGAACGAACTCATCGATCCGGCCCAGGCCGCCGCCGACGCCGAGACCGAAGAGGCCGAACTGCCGCGCCTGGTCGCCAAGGTCTACGACGAGTACCAGCGGCGGCTGCGCGCGGCCAACGCCATGGACTTCGACGACCTCATCGGCGAGACGGTCGCCATGCTGCAGCGGCATCCGCAGGTGGCCGAGTACTACCGGCGGCGCTTCCGGCACGTGCTGGTCGACGAATACCAGGACACCAACCACGCGCAGTACACGCTGGTGCGCGAATTGGTCGGGCATCATCGGAGTTCGTGGGGTGACGACGACACGCTGGAACCGGCCTCCGATGATCGGGTACCGCCCAGCGAACTCTGCGTCGTCGGTGACGCGGACCAGTCCATCTATGCCTTCCGCGGCGCGACCATCCGCAATATCGAAGAGTTCGAGCGCGACTTCCCCGATGCGGAAACCATTCTGCTGGAACAGAATTACCGTTCCACCCAGCACATCCTGGCCGCCGCCAACGCCGTCATCGCGCGCAATGAGAACCGGCGCGAGAAGAAGCTGTGGACCGACTCCGGCGACGGTGAACTGATCGTCGGCTACGTCGCGGACAACGAACACGACGAGGCCTCCTTCGTGGCGAAGGAGATCGACAAACTGGTCGATCAGGGCGATGCCAACTACAACGACGTCGCGGTCTTCTACCGCACCAACAACAATTCGCGCGCCCTCGAAGAGATCTTCATTCGAATGGGGTTGCCGTACAAGGTCGTCGGCGGCGTGCGCTTCTACGAGCGCAAGGAGGTCCGCGATATCGTCGCGTACCTGCGCGTGCTGGAGAACCCGGATGACGCGGTGAGCCTGCGCCGGATCCTCAACACCCCGCGCCGCGGTATCGGCGATCGCGCCGAAGCCTGCGTGGCCGTGCACGCCGAACAGCGCAATATCGGCTTCGCACAGGCGCTCCGGGATGCCGCCGACGGCAAGGTGGCGCTGCTGAACACCCGTGCCGTGCGCGCCATCGCCGGATTCGTGGAACTGCTCGGCGAGATCCGCGCGGCGGGCGTACAGGAGGATCAGGACTTCCCGGATGTCGGCAATGTGGTCGAGGCGGTGCTCGACCGCACCGGCTACCGCCGCGAACTCGAGGCGTCGGACGATCCGCAGGACGGTGCGCGGCTGGACAACCTCAACGAATTGGTCAGCGTCGCCCGCGAATTCAGTTCCGAGGCGCGCAACAATGTCGAAGCCGCCCGCGCCGAGGGCCTGCTGCCCGAACAGGCCGAGGGCGAACCCGAACCCGGATCGCTCGCCGCGTTCCTGGAACGCGTGTCGCTGGTGGCGGACAGCGATCAGATTCCCGATGAGGGCACCGGCGTGGTCACCATGATGACCCTGCACACCGCCAAGGGCCTGGAATTCCCGGTCGTCTTCGTCACCGGCTGGGAGGACGGGCAGTTCCCGCATATGCGCGCCCTTGGCGATCCCACCGAACTGGCCGAGGAACGCCGCCTCGCCTACGTCGGCATCACCCGCGCCCGCCAGCGCCTCTACCTCACCCGCGCGGTGGTGCGCTCCGGCTGGGGTCAGCCCGTCTCCAACCCCGAATCCCGCTTCCTGCAGGAAATCCCGGGCCACCTGATGGACTGGCGCCGCCTCGAACCCACCGTCTCGCAAACCGGCCGGAGCATGCGCCGCCGCGGCGAAGACGATGGCTTCGAACGCGATTGGACCCGCGGCGACGGCTGGTCCGAAACCCGGCCGGGTCTGCGCGGCGGTGGTGAGCGCCGTCCCTCCCCGTCCGCCTCCTCCGGCAGCGGTGCGGGCAAACGCAACAACACCGGCCTGGTCCTCGCCGTGGGCGACCGCGTCAGCGATGACAAATACGGCCTCGGCCGGGTGGTCGCCGCCGAGGGCTTCGGCACCCTCGCCACGGTCACCATCGACTTCGGCACCGCGGGCAAGATCCGCCTCATCCCGTCCTACAGCCGCACCCTCGTCAAACTCTGACCTGAAAAGCGAAGTGCCCACCCGATTGTCGATCGGGTGGGCACTTCGAAGGTATTCGCTTATCGCTCAGTCGCGCTGGATGCCGAGCGAGATGCCTCGGGAGGCGAGCCAGGGCAGCGGGTCGATCTTGTCGACGCCGTTGAGCCAGACTTCGAAATGGCAGTGCGGGCCGGTGGAGAAGCCGCGGTTGCCGACGGTGGCGATCTGATCGCCCGCGAGGACGCGCTGGCCCGCGGAGACGGTCGCGGTGTCGATGTGGCCGTAGATGGTGACGGTGCCGTCATCGTGCAGCAGACGGACCCACATACCGAAACCCGAAGCGGGACCGGCCTCGAGGACCGTTGCGTCGGCTACGGCGTAAATGGGGGTGCCGATGGGGGCTGCCACGTCCACGCCGAGATGCTGGACGCCCCAGCGGATGCCGAAACCCGAGGTGAAGTTTCCGGCGGCGAACTTGGTGAAGAGCGGGCGCAGTTTGGCGGCCTCGGCGGCAGCCAGATCCGACGCGTACTTCTGGCCCTTCTGCAGGATGTCGTTGAACTGGGTCAGATCAACGGGGGCACCGGAATTCAATACCTGCGGGGAACCGGAGGTATCGCCGATGGTCTCGTTGGCGGACACCTCGCGCACCTGGGCGGCGGCCTGGTACTCGACGTTGTCGGTGTGCGTACTGGTTTCCATACCGGTCTGCCCGGCGGCGACCACCGCACCCGCGGCCACGGCCACCACGGCGGCGCGGCCTTTGAGCGAGTTCGGCGGGGTCGGAATGCGGTGCGTGCCACCGGCGCGGCGGCGTCCGCCGGCACGCGTGGGACGGTCCGCGGCCGAATCCGCGTCGTCCGCATGCTGATCCACGCGGGCGCCGTCACCGGAGAACTGGAGACTCGCGCCGGAGGCGGTGCGGAAGCTGTAGACCGGGCGGTACTCGCCCGAGGGTTCGGGATCGGCGGGCCCGTCCCAATCGGCGTGTGACTGCCCGGCCCATTCGTCGGAGCTCGGCGCGGCCCAGCCGTCGGCGGCGGGTGCGACCTGCGTCGCGGGAGAGTTCCACGCGCCCTGGTCATTCCAGTTCGCGGTGTTCTCCCACTGCGGCTGCGCTTCCCAGCGGGGTTCGGGCTGCCATTCGGTGGCGGATGCCGGCCAGCTGTCGGCCGGGGCGCTCTGCCAGTTCTCGGCCGGAGCCTCCCACTGCTGTGTGGGGGCGGCCACCCAGTTGGGCGCGGCGGGTGCCGGTGCGTCCCAGTTCTGCGAACCGGACCAATCACCGTGCGACACCTGCGAACGCGGCGCGTGGGCATCGAAGTGAGTTGCGCCGCCACCGTTTCCGGCCTCATCGCGATAGCGATGGCCGTGTTTGGCGCGACTGCGAGCTGGGAACGGACCTTCGCTCATCGGAGCTGGTCCGGAGACTGCCGCGGTGCTGACGGAGTGCCTGCGGAGCGGAGCTCTACCTGCGGAGCGCTGTGCTGCGTCAAGCCTGCCGTCCTCCTGTCGTGACCGGGTTGTGACATCGACCGCATCGACGGTAACGAAACGATTGCGGGTCAGCAAGCGATGGGAGTGGTTCGACGCGCACGTGTGACATTCATCACGTTGCGAGCCAACATTTCCTCACTGTGCTTTGGGTAACCGAGTGAGCATTGTCAACGACGACACGTAGTACCCCGTGTCACTCTCCGGGATTCGTGTGTCCCACCTGGCGCGCCGTCAACAAGCTACTCGCGAGTAGCATTGACCATGCGTTTTGCAAGCGTAGAGACAGTACCGTGACCTGCGCCACTTAGGCTGTATGCGGCTGATTTCGGCTCCATGTGACTGATTAGAGTCCGACCCGACCCGCTGGCTTTCGAGCGATCTGCACGCAGTCGCTACGGGGCCGACAACGGGCCGCCAACCCAGACGTTGTCACAACAACGCAGACGAGACGGTGAGTACATGGATCTCTTCGAATATCAGGCGAAGGAACTCTTCGTGAAGCACGGAGTGCCTTCGTCGGAGGGTCGCGTCACCGACACGGCCGAGGACGCGCGGGCGATCGCCGAAGAAATCGGCAAGCCGGTAATGATCAAGTCGCAGGTCAAGGTCGGTGGCCGCGGCAAGGCCGGTGGCGTGAAGTACGCCGCCACCCCGGACGACGCCTTCACCCACGCCCAGAACATCCTGGGCCTGGACATCAAGGGCCACATCACCAAGAAGATCCTGGTCGCCGAGGCGAAGGACATCGCCGAGGAGTACTACATCTCCTTCCTGCTGGACCGCTCCAACCGCACCTACCTGGCGATGTGCTCGGTCGAGGGCGGTATGGAGATCGAGGAAGTCGCGGTCAAGTCCCCCGAGCGTCTGGCCAAGGTTCCGGTCGACGCGGTCAAGGGTGTCGACCTGGCCTTCGCCCGTTCCATCGCCGAGCAGGGCCACCTGCCCGCCGAGGTGCTCGACGCCGCGGCCGTGACCATCCAGAAGCTGTGGGAGGTGTTCGTCAAGGAGGACGCCACCCTGGTCGAGGTCAACCCGCTGGTTCGCACCCCCAATGACGAAATCCTCGCCCTCGACGGCAAGGTCACCCTGGACGCGAACGCCGAGTTCCGCCACCCCGACCACGCGGAGTTCGCGGATATCGACGCGACCGATCCGCTGGAGCTCAAGGCCAAGGAGAACGACCTCAACTACGTCAAGCTCGACGGTGAGGTCGGCATCATCGGCAACGGCGCCGGTCTGGTCATGTCGACCCTGGACGTGGTCGCGTACGCCGGTGAGAACCACAACGGCGTGAAGCCGGCCAACTTCCTCGACATCGGTGGCGGCGCCTCGGCGGCCGTCATGGCCGCGGGCCTGGATGTCATCCTGGGTGATGCCCAGGTCAAGAGTGTGTTCGTGAACGTCTTCGGCGGCATCACCGCCTGTGACGCGGTCGCGAACGGCATTGTCGGCGCGCTGGAGACCCTGGGCGCCGAGGCCAACAAGCCGCTGGTCGTGCGCCTCGACGGCAACAAGGTCGAGGAGGGTCGCAAGATCCTCGCCGACTTCAACCACCCGCTGGTGACTCTCGCCCAGACCATGGACGAAGGCGCCGACAAGGCCGCCGAGCTGGCTGCGGCCAAGTAAGGACACGAACCAATATGTCTATCTTCCTGAACAAGGACAACAAGGTCATCGTCCAGGGCATCACCGGCGGCGAGGGCACCAAGCACACCGCGCTGATGCTGAAGGCGGGCACCAATGTGGTCGGCGGTGTGAACGCTCGCAAGGCGGGCACCACCGTGACCCACACCGACAAGGACGGCAACACCGTCGAGCTGCCGGTGTTCGCTTCGGTCGCCGAGGCCATCGAGAAGACCGGGGCCGACACCTCGATCGCGTTCGTGCCGCCGGCGTTCTCCAAGGACGCCATCATCGAGGCCATCGACGCGGAGATCCCGCTGCTCGTGGTCATCACCGAGGGCATCCCGGTGCAGGACACCGCGTACGCGTGGGCCTACAACGTGGAGAAGGGCAACAAGACCCGGATCATCGGCCCGAACTGCCCCGGCATCATCACCCCGGGTGAGTCGCTGGTCGGCATCACCCCGGCCACCATCGCGGGCAAGGGCCCGATCGGCCTGGTCTCCAAGTCGGGCACCCTGACCTACCAGATGATGTTCGAGCTGCGCGACTTCGGCTTCTCGACCGCCATCGGCATCGGCGGCGACCCGGTCATCGGCACCACCCACATCGACGCCATCGAGGCGTTCGAGAAGGATCCCGAGACCAAGCTCATCGTCATGATCGGTGAGATCGGCGGCGACGCCGAGGAGCGGGCCGCGGCCTACATCAAGGCCAACGTCACCAAGCCGGTCGTCGGCTACGTCGCGGGCTTCACCGCCCCCGAGGGCAAGACCATGGGCCACGCCGGCGCCATCGTCTCCGACGGTGCGGGCACCGCGCAGGGCAAGAAGGAGGCCCTCGAGGCCGCGGGCGTGAAGGTCGGCAAGACCCCGTCCGAGACCGCCGCCCTGGCGCGCGAAATCCTCGAAAAGGCCAGCATCACCGCCTGATACGCGAGAACACGCAGGGCCGCCTCCCACTCGTGGGAGGCGGCCCTCGTCGTTTCGGGGGGTTGATTTGGGCTGGCGGCGTGGCGAATTGGCCCTATTGCGGAATGGGCACGGCGGGTGGTAGGTGGTGCCGCTGGGGGATTCGTGCAGTAGCGTCGGTGGGAGTTCGTGAACGACTCGATAGGAGACGACGACATGTCATACCCGACCGGGGGCTCGGGATACAACGGGCCCGCGCCGACGCCTTCCAACGCACCTGGCTATGGCTCGCAGCCCGCGGGTGCTCCCGCAGCAGGGTCGAGTACGACGGGCGTGGCGGGCAAGGGCCTTCCGTTCCTTCTCACCGTGGGCGTCGCCGCGCTCGGTGTGATCAACTTCCTGCTGGGTTTCGCGCCGTACAAGGGCAGCAAGGAACTCAGCCTCACGTACAACCTCTTCGAGTCGAATCCGTCGCTGGTCGGGATTCTGCTCTTCTCGGGTCTGCTCGCCGGACTTTCGTTGCTGCCCAAGCAGAATTGGACCGGGGTGGCGGCGGCCGCCGCGGTGACGGGTTTCCTGTCGATCCTGTTCAACTCGTTCACCGGTGACCTCGCCACCAAGTGGGGCGGCTGGGTGCTGGTGTTCCTGTCGCTGGTGCAGGCCGCGGTCGCGGTGATCGCGGTGCTGTTCGAGGTGGGCATCGTCAAGCCGCCCGCTCCGAAACCGGCCGCGCCGCAGGGCTTCGGACAGCAGCAGCCGTTCGGTCAGAGCAGCGGCGGTTACCAGCAGCCGGGCTTCGGTCAGCAGGGTGGTTTCGGGCAGCAGCAGCCGTCCTTCGGGCAGCCGCCGCAGCAGCAGGGCCAGCCGTCCGGGTACGGCACCGGTGGTCAGTACCCGCAGCAGCCGTCCTACGGTCAGCAGCCCGCGGGATACGGCACCGGGTCGCAGCCGCAGCCGAGTTACGGTCAGCAGTCGTACGGTCAGCCGCAGCCGGGTGGATACAGCCAGCAGCAGCCGTCCTACGGCCAGCCCGCCGGTAATGAGAACGCCACCCAGCACTTCGGCGCGCAGCCGCCGCGCCCGGCCCAGCCGTTCGGTGGCGAACAGGCCGCCGATCCGGCCGCCGACGCGACCCGCGCGTTCCGTCCGGGCCAGGACGACAAGCAGTAGCGACACCCAGTTCGAAGGAACGGCCCCCGGTATTCACCGGGGGCCGTTCGCTATTCGGGCCCACTCCCGCCATCCCGGCCGGCAGCGCGCCGGGGTTGACGAGGGCTCTACCTGGCATTACGCCGGGAATTGTCCGGCGCGCCTGTCCCTTCCGGCCGGAGCGAACTGACAGGCTGGTTTTCCATGAGTGCGCCGAGAACTACCCTGGCTCGGGTGACCGATGAGGATGTGCGGAAAATGCCGCGGGGTCCGGTCTCGGTGGGCGGGGGCGGATTCGGGTCGCTCACACCGGAGCGGGCCCGGGTGTTGTTCATGGTGGCGGCGCGCGCGTCCGGCATCACACTGCTGATTATTTTCGCGCTGGTGTTCGGGACGCTGCTGGCCGCGGGGAGCGGGCTGTCGGGGGCTTCGGGGGCGATTTCGGCGAGCTGGCTTGCGGTGCATCAGGTTCCGCTGACCATCGGCCGCACCACGATCGGACTGTGGCCGCTGCTGCCGACCGGGCTGATCCTGTGGCTGGTGGCCCGCGATTGCGCGAAGGCGGCCGATCACTGTGCGGCCGAGGGGGATTGCACGCCGGTGGATCTGGCCTGGATCGCGGGTGCAGCGGTGGGCGGGCCGCTGCTGGTGACCGCGGTCTGTCTGGCGGTCGCCGATGACGCGTCCGCGGTGGTGGCATTGCAGCCGCCGCATACGCTGGTCGCGTTCGCCTGGGTGATCGCCCTGCACCTGCTGGCCGCGGTCGCCGGAGTGGGGGTGCGGCACTGGCGTGATTTCGCCGAACTGCTGCCGATTCCCCTGCCGCAGTGGCTGGTTCCGGGCGTGCGGGCCGGAATGCGCGCGGTCTGGCGGCTGCTGCTGGTGGCCGCCGCGCTCACGGTGCTGTCGTTCCTGCTGCACTGGTCGCGGATCGGCGATACCTATCACACGGCCGGAAATATCGCGGGCGCACTGGGTTTGACGCTGGTATCGCTGGCGTATCTGCCGAACGCGCTGGTGGACGCGGTGAGCGTGCTGCTCGGCGGTGAGGTGCACATCGGTGCGGGTTCGCTGAGCCTGTTCGGCATCGAGGGCGCGCCGGTTCCGGCGGTGCCGCTGATGGCGGCCGTGCCGTCGGGTCCGGTGGCGGCCTGGTGGCTGGTCTTCCTCATCGCTCCGGCCGCCGTCGGCGTGCTCGGTGGCCTGGATTGCGGCCGCACCACCGGTGATCGCCCCACCGCGCCCTGGGCGACCCTCACCTCCGCGGGTGTGGCGGCGCTGCTGCTCACGCTGCTCGGCGGTATCGCGGGCGGTGAGCTGGGCACCTTCGGCTGGATCGGCCCCAATGTGTGGATCGCGGCGATCCTGGCCTTCGTCTGGTTCGCCCTCGCCGGGTATATCGGCATGCTCGCGGCGCGCTGGTTCGCGCCCGCCCCGGCGGTCGAATACGACTACGACGATACGGAATACGACGTCCGATACGAGGACGCGGACTACGGCTACGCCGACGACTACTACGCGGACGACGAGTACGAGGACGACTACTACGACGATGACGATCCGGGTCACGTGGTCGAGGTCGACGGCGAACTGCTCGACGAACCCTTCGCGCTCGACGAGGAATCGCCGCGCGAATCGGACGAGAACTCCGACATCGTCGACGCCGAAGTGGTAGAGGGAGACCTGCCGGACCACCCGGGAGTGGACGGTCGTTAGGCTCTAAGGCGGCGGAGCGCATTCCGCCTTTCCCTTTCCGCCCGATACCCCAGGGAGTAGTGCGCTGAGTTCCACGCCCGCCCAGCTGCTACCGCCGACCGCGCCCGCGACCGTCGTCGTGCTCGCCTCCGGCACCGGTTCACTGCTGCGTTCGCTGCTCGAAGCCACTCGGGAGCCGGGCTATCCGGCCCGGGTCGTGGCCGTCGGCGTGGATCGCGATTGCGCCGCCACCGACCACGCCGAGGAGTTCGACATCTCGGCCTTCGCGGTGGAGCTCGCCGATTTTCCCGATCGTGCCGCCTGGGATTTCGCGCTGACCCAGATCGTCGACGCGTTCCAGCCGGATCTGGTGGTGTCCGCGGGGTTCATGAAGATCCTGGGCCCGCAGTTCATGGCGCGCTTCGCCGGCCGGATCATCAATACCCATCCCGCGCTGCTGCCCGCTTTCCCGGGCGCGCACGGGGTGCGGGACGCGCTGGCCTACGGGGTCAAGGTCACCGGTTCGACCGTGCACCTGGTCGATTCGGGTGTGGACACCGGGCCGATTCTCGCGCAGGAGGCGGTCGCGGTGCTGCCGGATGACGATGAGGCGACCCTGCACGAGCGCATCAAGGTTGTGGAGCGACGGCTGCTGGCGGAGACCGTCGCCGCCGTCGCGATCCGAGGCATTGTCTCCGATGGACGAAAGGCAGTTATCCCAGATGAGGTTCTCCGGTGAGTGAACGTAAGCCGATTCAGCGGGCCCTGGTCAGCGTCTACGACAAGACCGGCCTGATCGAACTGGCCACCGGCCTGCACGCCGCGGGCGTGGAGCTGGTGTCGACCGGTTCGACCGCGAGCAAGATCGCCGACGCGGGCATCCCGGTCACCAAAGTCGAAGACCTGACCGGTTTTCCGGAGACCCTGGACGGTCGCGTCAAGACCCTGCACCCGCGCGTGCACGCGGGCATCCTGGCCGACACCCGCAAGGATGAGCACCTCGATCAGCTCGTCGAACTCGGTGTCGAGGCGTTCCAGCTGGTCGTGGTGAACCTGTACCCGTTCACTCAGACCGTGGCCAGTGGCGCGAGCATCGACGAATCGGTCGAGCAGATCGATATCGGCGGGCCGTCCATGGTGCGCGCCGCCGCCAAGAACCATCCGTCCGTCGCGGTGGTCGTGGACACCGGCGAGTACGACAGCGTGCTCAAGGCCGTGCAGGGCGGCGGTTTCACCTTCGCCGAGCGAACCGCGCTGGCCGCCAAGGCTTTCCAGCACACCGCCACCTACGATGTGGCCGTGGCCGGCTGGATGACCAGCGTCGCGGTTCCGGCCGCCGAGGCCGCCGACGGCGTGGAAACCGATGCGTCGCAGCGCTTCCCGGCCTGGGTCGGCGCGACCTGGACTCGTGATTCGGTGCTGCGTTACGGCGAGAACCCGCATCAGGGTGCCGCGCTGTACACCAGCGAAGCCGGTGCGCGGGGGCTGGCGCAGGCGACGCAGTTGCACGGCAAGGAGATGTCGTACAACAACTACACCGATGCCGATGCCGCCTGGCGGGCCGCGTACGACTTCGAACTGCCCGCGGTCGCGGTCATCAAGCACGCCAATCCCTGTGGCGTGGCGGTGGCTTCGGATATCGCCGAGGCGCATCGCAAGGCACATGCCACCGATCCGGTCAGCGCGTACGGCGGCGTCATCGCGGCCAACCGCGAGGTGAGCGTGGAGATGGCCGAGCAGGTCGCGGAGATCTTCACCGAGGTCATCGTCGCGCCCGGGTACGCCAACGGCGCGGTGGAAGTGTTGCAGCGCAAGAAGAATGTGCGCGTGCTCGTCGCCACCCCCGCCCAGCGCAAGGGTGTGGAATTGCGTCCGGTCAGCGGCGGACTGCTGCTGCAGGACCGCGATATCCTCGACGCCGAGGGCGACAGCGCGGCCAACTGGACGCTCGCCGCCGGTGAGGCCGCCGATGCCGCGACCCTCGCCGATCTCGAATTCGCTTGGCGGGCTTGCCGTTCGGTGAAGTCGAACGCGATCCTGCTGGCGCACGACGGTGCGGCCGTCGGTGTGGGCATGGGTCAGGTCAACCGGGTCGACTCCTGCAAGCTGGCCGTGGATCGTGCCGGTGAGCGCGCGCAGGGTGCGGTGGCCGCGTCCGACGCGTTCTTCCCGTTCTCGGACGGTCCGCAGATCCTGGTGGAGGCGGGCGTGCGCGCCATCGTGCACCCGGGTGGGTCCATCCGCGACAAGGACACCATCGAGCTGTGCCGCGAGGCCGGTGTCACGCTGTACCTCACGGGTTCGCGTCACTTCGCGCACTGAGCGAAAGCCCTGCGGGAGTAAGGAATTTCGGAGCCGGTTGCGGATCGTGAGAGCGATTCGCAACCGGCTCCGTACTTTTGGCGGTATCGGTGTGTAACTACTTGGCGCTGACCACGTTTCGATCACCGATCGGGGACTTCAACGGAAGTTCCAGGCTGCCGAAGACGGCGATCATGGTGCACATGCGGCCCACCGCGTCCGGCCGGGTGCCCGAACGCAGCGCGATGCTCACCGTCTTATCCGTCTCGGTGACGGTGGCGTCGACGCCGTAGCATTCGGGGGAGCCGGTGGTGAAGTTGACCGCGATCCGGTCGGGGGCGACGCGGGTCCAGCTGTCGAAGGACAGCGGATGCGGGTTCACGATGCCGGGATCGGCGGTGAAGGCACGGCCTAGTTGACCCTGCGGCGCTTCGGTGGGGGCGGGATCCGCACTGGTGGTGGTGCTGCTGACTTGCGTTCGGTCGCCGGTCTTTTCGGTATCGCCGCAGGCGGCGACGGCCAGGCTGAGCAGCGCGGCGAGAGCGGTGGCGGTGAGGCGGCGGCCTCGGGTCCCGTACATGCGGACCACCCTAACGGTCCGACCGGTCGGGGCGGATATGACGCCATAGCGAACTCCTAGCGACAGTGAGCCAAATTATCCGGGGACTCGGCGCGTAATCCGCACCCGGACCGGGGCGGGAGCAGTAACCTCGGTAGGAGATGTGCGAATGCACTTACGCGCCATCGAATTATCTGTAGCTCTCCCCCTCCGGAAAGGACGCACCGTGGGCGACGCATTGAAGGTTGGCGAAGAACTTGGTCTCGGAGACTCGCTCAAGGGCGGCGCATATTCTCTGACTCTGCAGAATGACGGCAACCTCGTGTTGACCGATCCGAGCGGCAAGGTCGAATGGGCCTCCGCCACCAATGGCCAGGACGTCACGCGCGCGGCGCTGCAGGCGGACGGCAATTTCGTGCTCTACAAGGGTGACGGCAGCGCCGCCTGGTCCACCGAGACCAACGGCAAGTCCGTGGACCGTCTCGTGGTTCAGCCGGACCGCAACGTGGTCATCTACGGCGACGGCGGCCCCGTGTGGTCCACCGAGACCAACACCGACAACCCGATCGCCGCTCCGGTCGAAGAGGTCGTCACCCAGGCCGCGGCCGTCGAAGAGGTGCCCCCGCCGCCGCCGGCCGCCCAGACCTACACGGTCGAGTCCGGTGACACCCTGTGGGCGATCGCCGAGCGCTTCTACGGCGACGGCAACCGCTACCAGCAGATCGCCGACGCCAACGGCATCCCCAACCCCGACGCCATCAACGTCGGCCAGGTCCTGACCATCCCGTAACTCCGGGACACCCAGAACTGTCAGAGGCCCCCGAGTGCTTGCACTCGGGGGCCTCGTCATTCTCCGAGCCATTCTGAGCCGTTCCGAGCCGTTCCGAGACAAATGTGCCCCCGATGCGTAAGCATCGGGGGCACAGGAGTTTTCGTCCCTCGGTGCGAGCTGCGTCAGCGGCTCGTGAAAGGCAGCAGGGCCATTTCGCGGGCGTTCTTCACGGCGATGGCGACCTGGCGCTGCTGTTGCGGGGTCAGGCCGGTTACGCGGCGGCTGCGGATCTTGCCGCGGTCGGAGATGAAGGTGCGGAGCAGGTTCACGTCCTTGTAGTCGACGTATTCGACGCCGGCTGCGATGAGTGGGTTCTTCTTGGGCTTGCGGCCCTGCTCGGCGCGGACCTTCTTCGACGGTGCTCGCTTCACTGCCATGTCAGCGGTTCCTTCTCACGAGATCTGTGGGTGCCTACCAGCTCGATTTGTGTACACCGGGTAATTCTCCGCGGTGAGCCATCTCGCGGACACGTATTCGCGAGAGGCCGAACTTTCGAAGATGACCACGCGGGCGTCCGTCCGCGGCGTCCCGATTGCGCAATCGTACCGGACTGGCATCGCGGGGCAGCCGCGCGAGGGCGGTCTGCGCGGCGGCCCGATTCTCCGCTGACGTGGTGGGTTTGCGGATGAGCTCCTTGAGTTCCGCGCGCCGTTCCGCGTAGCGCGCGACAATCCGTTTGCGCTCTTCGTTTTTCATGATTTTCGACTTCTTGGCCATATCAGCGGCCTTCCTTGAAGTCGACGTGCCTGCGTACGACGGGATCGTATTTGCGCAGGGTCATGCGGTCCGGGTTATTGCGCCGGTTCTTGCGGGTGACGTAGGTGTACCCGGTTCCGGCGGTGGATACGAGTTTGATGATCGGCCGGAGTTCGGTCGATTTCGATGCCATCTGCTGCTCCTCAGATCTTCTGGCCGCCGGCGCGCAGCCGGGCGACGACCGCTTCGATGCCGTCGCGGTCGATGGTCTTGATGCCCTTGGCGGAGACGTTCAGCGTGATGCGCCGGTCCTCGCTGGGCAGGTAGTAGGTCTTGCGCTGGATATTGGGGTTCCAGCGCCGGTTGGTCCGGGTGTGCGAGTGCGATACGGACTTGCCGAATCCGGGCTTGCGTCCGGTGACCTGGCAGATTGCCGACATGAGCACCCCTTCCTGCAGATGACAATCGTTTTCGACAACGGGTTTATTCCAATGTACGCTGAGGCATCTGTAAATGAAAATCGTTGTCGAAAGGGGTTCCGGTGGACGACCGAACACCCGTGCTGGTCATTGCGGGCCTGCCCGGCCGCGCGGCCGAGGGCGTACAGCGCGCCGCGCGGCGGCTGGGCGCCGAACCCGGCACCGTCGTGGTCCGGCACGACCTGTCCGAACTCCACGAGGGCGTGGTGCGCCGCACCGCGTATCTGAACGGCCGCGTGGACGCGACCGTGCTCGAACTCGCGCACGGCTGCGTCTCCTGCACGCTGCGCGCGGATCTGCTGCCGTATCTGTGCCTACTGGCACAACGGGATTCGGTGCGCCGCATCGTGCTCGCCCTGGATCCGGCCTTCGAGGCGGAGGCGGTCTGCCAGGCCATTCGCGATGTGGTGGTGAGCGGAGTGCCGGGCCGGGTGGACGGTCCGGCGGGGCACAGCGTGCGCATCGAGGCGGTGCTCACCTGCCTGGACGCCCGCGACTGGCTGACCGATGCCACCGGTGACGACACCCTCGCCGAACGCGGTCACGCCACCGCCGAGGACGATCGCACCATGGCCCAGCTGGCCGTGGGCCAGGTCGAATTCGCCGACGCGCTACTGGGTTTCGACGGCGGCGCGGATCCGGACGAGCGCATGCGCACCGCCGCGGTGCTGGCCCGGCTGGCCCCGCGCGCGCCGATCGCCTGGCTGGACGAACCCGCCTCGCTCGGGCAGCACGCGCCGTCCGAAATGCTGCGCGCCGACGCGCTTTTCGGCCTGCTGGACCGGATTCCATCCGATGCCCGGCGCGGCGCGCCCTTCGATCCGCACGCGAGCCTGCTGCGTGGTGAACCTCCGCTGGAGCCGGATTGCGGTGTGGCACTGCTGGAATTCGACACCGACCGCCCCTTCCATCCGGACCGCCTGCATTCGGCGATCGACGCACTGCTCGAGGGAGTGGTGAGCGCGCGCGGCCGGGTGTGGCTCGCCACCCAGCCCGACGAGGTGGTGTGGCTGGAGTCCGCCGGTGGCGGCCTGCGCATCGGCGGGGCCGGAAAATGGCTGGCCGCAATGACTTCCGCGGAGTTGGACGAGCTCGCGCAGGCCGATCCGGAGCGGCACATGATGGCCTCGCTGCGCTGGGACGAGCATTTCGGCGATCGGCATTCGTCGCTGGTGATCCTGGTGCACGACGCCGATGCCGAGGAGATCCGGCATGCACTGCACTGGGCGCTGGTCGACGAGGACGAACTGCGGCAGGTGCGTTTCGCTCCCGAGCGGGTGGCGCTGTGGCACGACCCGTTCGGTGATCAGCACGAGGATCCCTGCGACACAACCGTATCCACGCCGGGCACCGGTGACGCCGGTTCCCGCACGAACGAAAGGTGAGGCGATGAAAGCGGGAATCCATCCCGATTACCATCCGGTGGTCTTCGAGGACGCCGGTACCGGAAAGCGTTTCCTGACCCGCTCGACCGCGACGTCGGCACGCACCATCGAATGGGAGGACGGCAATTCCTATCCGCTCATGGTGGTCGACGTGACCTCGGATTCGCATCCGTTCTGGACGGGTTCACATCGAGTCCTCGATACCGCGGGCCGCGTGGAGAAGTTCGAACGCCGCTATGGCAAACGCGTGCGCGGCAATTCCATCGTGCAAGAGGAGAATTGACATGGCGGTTCCGAAGCGGCGGATGTCGCGATCGAATACCCGCAGTCGGCGTTCGCAGTGGAAAGCGACCGCGCCGGATCTGATTCCGGTCACGGTGGGCGGTGTGGAGTATCGGATTCCGCGCAGGCTGGCGCGTGCGGTGCAGCTCGGCCTGCTGGATCCGGCCGATCTCTGATCGAGGTTGCGGATCGGGGCGGTGTCGCCGACGCCGGACCTTATCGGCGTGTTCCAAAAAGTCTTCTCAAAGTTGTGAATCCGTGGCCTGGCGACGGTATTCTCGGGGCCGAGGGCGGGTTCTTCTGACTACAGAAGAACCCGCTCATCGCCACTTTCGGGGGTGTTTACCCGCATTGCGCACCGGATAAATTCCGACAAATCAGCCAATTCACTTGTCCACTGCGGCAATGGGACTCGCCGATTCGGTGGATTGTCCGTTCTTGGGCGAATCGCCCCATCCGGGTAGCGGCAGATCCGGCAGTAACTGCTCGAGCCGCCCCAGTCCGTCGGCCAGTACCGTCGCGGGTCCTTCGATGAGCGAGAACGGGAACGGCCAGTGATGTCCGGAGAGCCGGGCCACCTCGGCGGCCAGCTCCGCGGTGGTGGCCTCCAGATCGCTGACCTCCGTGCGCAGTTCGTCGATCTTCGTCAGCGCGGCGGCGAGTCCGTCCACCACGGTGCGATGGTTGCCCGCGGCATCGTCGCCGAGCTGCGGCCAGCCCGCGAGACCCGGACCGCGCAGCTGGGTCTGGATGTCCCGGAGTATTTCGTCCTGTTCGGGAGTCAAGTCCTGTTCCTCCGATTCGAAATCCCATTGGCCGAAATCCGCGTAGTCGGTTTCGTTCACATCGCATTCGACGCCGTCCACCACGACCTGCCTGCCGGTCTGGAACAGCTGGGCGCGCGGCTCGCGATTGCTTCCGGACCAGGCGATGGTCTGCCAGGCCCAGGTCGCGATGCCCGCGTCCAGCGCCCGGCTCACCGGCCAATAGCCGCCGTAGATACCGACATTCGCGCGCCCGAGCACCGAGGCCGCGCCGTCGAGATAGGCGTTGATCGGCTCCTGCTGCGGCGGCGTGGCGTCGAAATCTGCGGAGAAGTAGATGGGCCGGTCCGGCCGCCCGCCGCAGCGCAGCACCCGCGCCAGCGCCGCGCGCGCGTCGGTGACGCCCGCGCCGTAGCCGTCCAGCATGCGGGCCGCCGTGGTCTCCCAGTTGGACACGATCGAAACACCGTGCGCGCGTAGATCGTCCGCTTCGGCGGGGGTGAGGATCTTGCCGGGCAGGGATGGCCCGCCCTCGGAGAGGTAGCGGACCACGAAGTCGAAACCGGCCGCCCGGATCGCGCTCGCGGCGGGGCGGCCTGCGGCGTAATCCAGCCCGAAACGCATGACACCCACTGTAATTCGCCGTGCGCGCGGACCGCGCGGCATTCCCGAAGTCGATCTGTCCGACCTGGTGAACTCCGTGAATTTGTCGCCCTGCGGTGGTTGACTGGACCCGGCTGTGTGATCGGCGTCACTACAACCGCTATTGATTACTTTGCAGTACTTCAGAAACGGAGATGACCGATGCCTGTACGCGAGGAGGCGTGGCCCCCGGGCACGCCGTGCTGGGTCGACTGCCAGGTCGACGATCCGGCCAAGGCCGGTGAGTTCTACGCGGCGCTGTTCGACTGGGACGTTCAGGGCGGCGGGGAGGACACCGGGGGATATCTGATGGCATTCCGCGACGGGCAGCCCGTCACGGGCATCGGACCCAAACCCGAAGCGGGCGTGCCCTCGGTGTGGACCACCTATTTCGCGGTACTGGACGCCGATGCCAGTGCCGAGGCGGTCACCGCGGCGGGCGGGCGCATGCTGGTGCCGCCCTTCGATGTGATGGAGTTCGGCCGCATGTTCGTCGCCGCGGATAACGCGGGCGCACCGTTCGCGGTGTGGGAGGCGCGGGCGCACAACGGCGCGGCCGTGCACAGCGAACACGGTGCGTACACCTGGAACGATCTGCACACCGGCGACTACGACGCGGCGAAGGCGTTCTACGCCAGCGTCTTCGGATTCACCTGCGCCGAATTCGACGATGCCACCATGCGTTACGCGACGCTGGTGCCGCCGGGCCGCACCGATCCGGTGGGCGGCATCAACGACGACACCGCCAACGGCGCCGCGCCCGAACAGCCCTACTGGCTCACCTGGTTCCAGTTCGACGGCCTGGACGACGGCCTGCGGCGTGCTGCGGAATTGGGCGCGACGGTGCTGATGCCCGCCCAGGACGGCCCGTTCGGCCGCATGGCGGTGCTGGCCGCACCGCAGGGCGAGCTGTTCGCCCTGCTCGATCCGAGCCGGATGACGGGGGAACCGCCCGCGATCAAGAACTGAGCCGAACCGGCCGATAGCCGAGCCGAATCGGCAACGGTCCGAAAGACATCGGGGCCGGTACCGCGACTGCGGTACCGGCCCCGAGACGTTTTCGGTGAATCAGCGCACGGATGTCTTGACGCGCCCGGACTTCCGTGACGACACCGCCAGCGACGCGCTGTGCGTGAGGTCGGGTTCGGCCGGTGCGGGCGCCTGCCGGGCCTCGCGGCGATCGGGCGCGACCAGGATCGCGGTGATCGGAATCGCCAGGGACAGTGAGCCGATGATGAAGAACGGCACGAAGAAGTTGAACAGCTCGTCACCCTCGGGAATCGCCGCCGTGGGGTCCACGTGCACCTGGAGTCCGGTGAGCCCGGCGTAGTGCATACCGGTCACCATGACCGCGTAGGCCAGCGATCCGGCCATCAGCACCGGAACCGTGCGGGCCCACAGGCTGAACCACATCATCAGCGCGGACAGCACCCCGGCGATCACGTACACCGCGACGACCGACACCAGGCTGCGCTCGGTGGTGCCCTGCACCCGGATGGCCGAGAGCAGCAGCAGGTGCACGGTGCCGAGCCCGCCCGCCATGATCAGCGCGCCGGCCACCAGCCGCAGCCAGTTCAGGTTCTTACCGGCGACCACCAGGCCGACGAAGACGGTCAGCCCGGACAGCGCCGAGAACAGCGTGGTCATGGTGGTGTCGTAGCGCAGCGTGGTGCCCTTGACCCCGAACCCGAGCATCGAGACGAAGACCGAAAGGGCAACGCCGACACCGCCGATGGAGCTGGCGGCCACGAACAGCCAGAGCAGCCGGAAGCGGGTCGTCACCGATTTGGTGGATTGCCGGATGCACGCGAGACCGCATGACACCCCGGCAAGAGACACGATCAGCGCCAGGCCGATCACCCAGTAGCCCATCGAGAAGTAGATCACCCAGAAACCCCTGCCTGCCTTCGTATCTCCCGTGCGTGCGGCGAATGTCTAGCCGCGCCGGGCGGTTTCGCGCTGTGCGTTCATGAGTCGTTCGATGGCGTACTCGGTGACCGCCGCCAGCGACCGCCGCACCTCGCCCGGATCGCGGGCGTCGATATCGACGATCGGCACGCCCTCGCGCACGCTGAGCGCCTCGCGCAATTCGGCGACCGGGAAGCGCGGTGCGTCCGGGAAGCGGTTGACGGCGATCAGGAAGGGCAGCTTCTTGGCCTCGAAGAAGTCGACGGCGGCGAAACTGTCCTCGATGCGGCGGGTGTCGACCAGCACCACCGCGCCGATGGCGCCCTTGATGAGGTCGTCCCACATGAACCAGAAGCGGCGCTGGCCGGGCGTACCGAACAGGTACAGCACCAGATTGCCGGGCAGGATGATGCGCCCGAAATCCATGGCCACCGTGGTGGTTTCCTTACCGGGCGTGGCGGCGAGGTCGTCGACCCCGTCGGACATGCCGGTCACCATCGCCTCGGTGCGGAGCGGAACGATTTCCGAGACCGCGCCGACGAAGGTGGTCTTGCCCGCGCCGAAGCCGCCGGCCACCACGATCTTGGTGGAGGCCACGGTCCGGTACTCCTCGCCCGGGCGAGGCGGGTACTGCTGCGCTACAGCCGGATTCGCGTACTGCTGACCCGGATACTGGGGCCCACCGCTGGGGTACTGCGGTGCGCCCCCGTTGTAGCTCCCGCCGTCAAAGGGCGCGGAGTCCATGCAGTGTCCTCTCCATCAAAGAACGGCGCTCGTCGTAGGTCGCCTGGTCGCTCAGGGTCGAATGCACGCGCAGGGTCCCGGCGACGACGAGATCACCGATCACGACCCGGATCATGCCCAGTGGCCGCTGCAGGTGCGCCGCGATCTCGGCGACCGACAGGCGTGCGGTACCCATACGCAGGATCTCGGTGCGGATGTCACCGGCGGGCCAGTCGAAATGGGCGGTGTAGGAAAGTGTTTCGACGACCGCCTCGAGCGGCAGGTCCACTGCCGGTTCGGTGCGGCCGGAGGTCAGCGCGTACGGGCGGACCCTGCTGGTCGGACGAGACCCGCCCACGCCCCCGTTTGAAGTTGTCATCGGCGGCTCATCAGGCAGTTCGGGCAGTGGCCTGCACCACCGACCCGACCCGGTCGACCAGCAGCGCCATCTCGTAGCCGATGCGGCCGATGTCGTGCTGCTTATTGGCCAGCACCGCCAGGTGCGAACCATTGCCGACGCTCATCACGAGTAGATAGCCGCGTTGCATCTCCACGATGGACTGCATCACCTTGCCGCCGTCGAAAAGCTGTGCGGCACCGGCCGACAGGCTCGCCAGACCGGCGGTGACCGCGGCCAGCTGTTCGCCCCGATCGCTCGGCAGGTGCGGGCTGGTCGCCTGCAGCAGGCCGTCGGCGGAGACCAGGACGGCGTGCGAGACGCCCGGCACCTCCCGGGTGAAACGGGTGACCAACCAGTTCAGGTTCTCATCGGTGGTGGTGCGCTGGGAGTCGGTCATACATGCCCTCCGTCTGTGTACTGCGAGTCTGCGCGTCCCGAACGGACGCCGCTGAGGTGCCGGGTCAAGCTGGAACGGATCTCCTCCGGATTGCGCGCGCCCGCCTCGTCCTCCTGCGCCACCGCACCGGGCACCAGTTGTGCGCCGGGCCGGCGGATGGGCAGTCCGCCCTGGGTGCGGGAGCTGCTGGTCGGATTGGCGGCCTCCTCGGCCGCGGCCCAGCCTGCGTCCGAACTGGAGGACCATTCCGCGGCCGCATCCTGGCCGCCGCCCGCCGGTTCCACCAGCCACTCGGACACCATGCGCTGGTAGATCGGGCTACCGGACATGGCGTTCTCGCGCTGCTGGGGTGCGGGCGCGGGTGCGGCACCACGCTGCGGCAGCGAAGCGGGAGCGGCGCCGTTGCCGCTGCCGAATCCGCCGTTGAAGCCGGTATCGCCGGTGCCGAAACCGTTGTCGCCCGGGCCGTTACCGTCGCCGTCGGCGGGTGCTCCGCCATTGCCGTTGGCGGCGTTGCCGTTTCCGTTACCGCTGTTACCGCGAGCGTCGTCGCCGGTCAGGCCATTGGCACCGACCGGATTCGGGAAGCCGTTCGCGGGTGTGCTCGGCGCGTTGTCACCGGATGCGCCCTCGTCGTTCCCGAAGGCGCTGTAACCGTTCGCGAAGAAACTCCCGGTATCGCCGCTGTTGTCCGCGCCGTACCCGTACCCGTTGCCCGCGCTGACCGGCGGGAGCGGTTCGGGTGACCGCTGTTCCTGCGGCCGCTGTATCTCGTGCTGTCCGGTATCGCCCCAGAAGTCCACCGGCGGCGGGGTGTTCGGCCCCACGACGCTGTAGGCGGCGGTCGGCGCACCGGCGGCATCGGCGAACGCGTCGACGAAGTTATCGGTGAACGGCTGATCGCCGGTGTAAACGGGCTGTTCACCGGTATCGGAACCCGGTGTCTTGCGTTGCGGCAGACCGGAACTGGTGACCCCGAAGCGGCCGGTGGTGACGACCTCCGGCGGATTGGGCACCGGCATCAGCCGCGGCGGGGTGACCACCGGTTGCGGCGCGGACGCGGGTGCGTGCGCCAGCGGGGGTACCGCGGCGATCGCGGCCGGAGCCACCGGCATCGCGCCGGTCGCCGGGAACTGCCCGGTGCTGTTGTCATTGCGTTCGGGCGCGGGCGAGACCAGCGTGCCCGGCAGGTGCACGCTGGCGGTGATGCCCGGCTGCTGCACCATGGCCGAGGTGCGGCGCAGGCTCACGGTGATGTTGTGCCGCTTGGCCAGTCGGCCGACGACGAACAGGCCCATGCGGCGCGCGGTCTCGACATTGACCTCACCACCGGAGGCGAGCCGGTCGTTGATGGACTGCAGGTCCTCGGCATTCATGCCCAGGCCCCGGTCGGTGATCTCGATGAGGTAGCCCCCGTCCACGGCGCGCGCCACCGACACCGCCACCGGAGTGGACGGCGGTGAATAGCGCAGCGCGTTGTCGATCAACTCGGCCAGCAGATGCTCGATATCGACCGCGGGCTCACCGGCGACGATGCCGTCGGGCACGGTGCCGATCTCGGCGCGCTGGTAATCCTCCACCTGCGAGACCGAGGACCACAGCATGTCGGACAGCGGCACCGGCGCGAGATGGCCACGGCGCAGCGCGGTTCCGGCCAGCACCAGCAGGTTGTCGCCGTTACGGCGCATGCGGGTGGCGAGGTGATCGAGGCGGAACAGCGATTGCAGGCGTTCGGAGTCGTCCTCGTCGCGTTCCAATTCCTCGATCAGCGTGAGCTGCTGTTCCACGAGGGATTGGCTACGGCGGGACAGGGTCTCGAACATATTGCCGATCTGCAGGCGCAAACGCGCCTGTTCGGCGGCCAGGTGCAGCGCCTGGGTGTGGATATCGTCGACGGCTCGGGCGAGCTGTCCGATCTCCTCGGTGGTGTTGACATCGACCGGGGTGATCTCGGGGGTGACGCCACCGGCGCGCACCACCTCGAGTTCCTGCGGCAGGTCGATGTGCGCCACCTGCAACGCGTCTCGCCGCAGGCGGCGGACCGGCACGACCAGCGAGCGCGCCACGATCAGCGCGAGCGCGAGGCCCGCCAGCAGCATGCCGATAACGATCGAGGTATCGCGGAGCACGGTATTGCGCGCGTCGGTGGTGAGCTGGCCCAGCTTGGCGTCCAGCTTCGCGCCGATGCCCTGGCCCTCACGGGTGTACAGGTCCTGGCTGGTCTTGATGGAGTCGACCATGGCCGGGATGGCGGCCGGATCGGGCGCCCCCGAGGACAGGATGCCGATACGCATACCGGCGGCGTCCTTGAGCCCGTTGTAGTTCTCCGCCGCGTCCGGGACCAGGCCCTTGTAGACCTCGACCATGGTGATCTCGGCGCCGATCGCGGTGAGCAGCCGGACCTTCATGGCCTCATTGGTGCCGATACCCGGCGTGGCCAGCATGAGGCGTTCCTGGGTGAGCAGGCGGCTGGCGGTCATGACCGTGCCCTGCATCAGGAAGAGTTGCTGCACACGCAGATCCGAGAGCGTCTGCGAGGTGGTGAGCGCGGCCTGCACCTTGTTGGAGACGGCCTGCGACTGATCCGCCACCGACTGTGGCGAGCTGGTGTGCAGGCTGTTGCGCATATTCTTGGCGGCGCTGATCGAATCGGTCAGCCCCTGGGTGACATTGGCCTCCACCTTCGAGGAGCGGAGCAGTGTCTCCAGATCGGCGACCGCCTGATCGAACCGGCCGATGGCATTGTCCAGCACCGGGTTCGCGTCGGGGTTGCCCCAGCCCGCGATGGCCTGGACGGCGAGTTCCTGTGTGGCGGACTCGAATTTGGTTGATGGGCCCATTACGGCGGCCTGTTCCGTACCGGCGCTGAGGTTGTTGATCGTTTGCAGCTCGGAGTTGATGCGCAGGACCGCGAAGGTCGACGCGAGCAACACCGGGAGCACCAGAACGATGCCGACCTTGCGTGTGACGGGCCAGTTGGACAGGCTCAATTGCCAGGACCGGGGTGTCGCTTCCATCCCGCTTCCGTCGCCTCCGCTTTCACGAGTGACCCCCAGGTCGTATGCGGTTGTATGGCGTAGGGGTCGAACCCCGCGCGGAACCAACTAGAGGTCTTCTTTTCCGGCCTGCAACATACCGCGCGGGCTGTGTAACGGCAATTCGAGGAACTCGCCATACACGACTCCGAATACAGCCGCGCGCAACGCCTTTCGAATACCTTTACCCCGAGGCAATTAAAACGCGCTGGTCACCAGGCGATCCCGCCCGGCGTGTCGAAGTGGCCCTTCTCAGTCGCCTCTCAGTCGCTGTGGGCAGACTGGTGTTCATGCGCATTCTGGTAGTCGACGACGACCGCGCGGTCCGGGAATCGCTGCGCCGCTCGCTGACCTTCAACGGGTACACCGTCGACCTCGCCGTCGACGGTCTCGACGCACTGGAGAAGACCACCAGCCAGCGGCCGGACGCCCTGGTCCTGGACGTGATGATGCCCCGCATGGACGGGCTCGAGGTCTGCCGCCGACTGCGCAGCACCGGCGACGATCTGCCCATTCTGGTACTCACGGCACGGGATTCGGTCTCCGAGCGGGTGGCCGGACTGGACGCGGGCGCCGACGACTATCTGCCCAAACCGTTCGCGCTGGAAGAGTTGCTGGCGCGACTACGCGCACTGCTGCGGCGCACCACGGTCGATCAGGGCGAGGTCTCCGAGACCATGACCTTCGCCGATCTGTCGCTGGATCCGGTCACCCGCGAAGTACTGCGCGGAGAACGCCCTATCAGCCTGACCCGCACCGAATTCTCACTGCTGGAAATGTTGATGGCGAATCCGCGCCGGGTGCTCACCCGCAGTCGCATTCTCGAAGAGGTATGGGGTTACGACTTTCCCACCTCCGGGAACGCGCTCGAGGTGTACATCGGATATCTGCGCCGTAAAACCGAGGCCGAAGGTGAGCCGCGACTCATCCACACCGTGCGTGGCGTCGGCTACGTACTGCGCGAGACCCCGCCGTAGGGGATCGGGTCGTGGGTAGAACTGTTCCCAGGCGGCCGGTGGTCGCCGGGCTCGCGAAGTCGCCGGAACCCGATATGCGTCCGCCGATGCCGCTCACGCGTTCGGTGTCACTGCGCTGGCGGGTGACGCTGCTGGCCGCCTCGGTGGTGGCGGTCGCGGTGGCCTTCACCTCCATCGCGGCCTACGCCATGGTGGCCCGTTCGCTGTACGCGGATGTGGATTCGCAGCTCAAGGCGCGCGCCTCGCTGATGATCGACAACAACTTCGATTCGCTCGGATTCCAGTCGATCGTGCTGGCCGGGCTGTACTCCAACGACGTCGGGGTGGCGCTGATCTTCCCGGATCTGTCGCCGTACGTGCCGCCGCAGACCACCAATCCGCCTGTGGGCAAACAGGAATTGGCCGTCGCGCGCGGGGAGATCGCCTTCTCGCTGCGCACCGTCGACAATCAGCGGGTACTGGCGCGGCGCACGCATTCCGGTTCCACGCTGGTGGTTTCGCAGCGCCTGCAACCGACCCGCGAGGTGCTCGATCGACTGGCCTGGCTGCTGTTCGTGGTCGGCGGCTGCGGCGTCATGCTGGCGGCGGCGGCCGGAACCGCGGTGGGGCGCACCGGTTTGCGGCCCATCGCGCGTTTGACCGCGGCCACCGAACGCGTCGCCAGAACCGACGATCTCACGCCGATTCCGGTAACCGGTGATGATGAACTCGCCAGGCTCACCGAGAGTTTCAACACAATGCTGCGCGCACTCACCGAATCCCGGGAACGGCAGCGCAGATTGGTGGCCGACGCCGGACATGAGCTGAAAACGCCACTGACGTCTTTGCGCACCAATATGGAATTGCTGATCGCCTCCTCGCGTCCGGGCGCACCGCGCATTCCGGATGAGGACATGGCCGAGTTGCGCTCGGATGTGATGGCGCAGATCGAGGAATTGTCCACGCTGGTCGGCGATCTGGTCGATCTCGCTCGCGAGGACGCCCCGGAAACGGTCTACGAACAGGTCGATATCGGCGATGTGGTGGGCCGCGCGCTGGAACGGGTGCGCCGCCGCCGCAGCGGTATCGAATTCGAGGCGTCGCTGCGCCCCTGGTTCGTCTACGGCTATGAGGCCGGACTCGAACGCGCCATTCTCAATGTGCTCGACAATGCGGCCAAATGGAGTCCGGCGGGCGGTGCGGTGCGGGTGTCCATGCACGAGAACGGGCGCGGACTGCTCGAACTCACCGTGGACGACGCCGGACCGGGCATTCCGCCCAATGAACGCGATCTGGTGTTCGAGCGCTTCTACCGCACCACCGCCTCGCGGTCCATGCCCGGCTCCGGCCTGGGCCTGGCCATCGTGAAACAGGTGGTGACCAAGCACGGCGGCACCATCACGATCGACAGTTCCGACCGCGGCGGCGCGTTGATCCGTATCGTTCTACCCGGTGAGGGCACGCCCTTCGCGGGCACCTGACCGTCTCGAGCTACTTCGCACCGAAAGCTCCGGAAAAAGCCAGCGCGATCTCAGTCCGCTCTCAGTCGTCACCGCCACGCTTGGCTACGAGACTCGAGGAGAAACGAGAAACATGACCGAGGATTCGAAGCGGGAGCCCGAAGCCACTTCCGGCCCCGCAGCCGCGCAGCCCGATACCGGCGCTGCCGCGCAGTCGCCCGCCACCTCCGGCGTCCCCGCGACCCCGGCTCATGGTGCAACACCCGGCGCCGCTCCCGGCGCCCATCCCGACTTCGGTGTCGATTCGACGCCCGCGGGCGGTAGCGCGCCCGCCGCGGGGACCGATCGTCCCGCACAACCCGCGCCCGGCTATTCGAGCCCGTGGAGCCAATCCGCCGGTGCCGCAGCGACTCCCGCGTCCGGCGGCACGCCGCCGCAGGGCCCGCGCACCGAGGCGTTCGACGGCTTCGGCGGCGGTGGTCCGACCGGGCAGATCCTGGAAGGCAATGCGGCACAGCAGGGTTCGTGGCAGCACGGCCAGGGTCAGAGCAATCCGTACGGCGCTCCCGCGGGCTACGGTCCTGCGGGACAGCAGGGTTCGGCTCCCGGACAGTCCGGCCCGGGCACCGGCGCGCATTCGTACGGCGCGACGGAACAGCTTCCGGCCGCCGGGACCGAGCAGTTGCCGGTCGGGCCGTACGGCCGGGCGTACGCGGCGTCGGGGGCCGGGTACGCCCAGGGCATGAGCGGCGCGCCGCAGCACACCGAGCCGATGTTCGGTGGCCCCGGCGGTCCCGGTGGTCCGGGCCAGCCGCCGCACGGCCCGGGCTACCCGGGTGATCCGGGCGCGCCCGCGCCCAAGCGGTCCGGTCGCGCCGGACTGGTGGCGGGCGCGGTGGTGCTCGCACTGGTGAGCGGCGGTATCGGCGGTACGGTCGGCGCGCTGGCCACCCGCGACAACAATGGCGGTACCTCGCTCACCAACGCGCTGGACGCACCCAAGCCGAATGTGAGCACGGTGGCCAACGCCCCGGCCGGTTCGGTGCAGGCGGTGGCGCAGAAGGTGCTGCCTAGCGTGGTCATGATCCGGGTCGCGGGCGCCAAGGCCGAGGGCGAGGGCTCCGGCGTGGTGCTATCCACCGACGGTTTGATCCTCACCAACAATCACGTGGTCAGCGGTGCGGGCCCGAACGCCAAGATGGATGTGGCGTTCAGCGACGGCAGCACCGCCCCGGCGCAGCTGGTGGGCGCGGATCCGGTCTCGGATCTCGCGGTCGTCCGGGTGCCGAACAAGCAGGGGCTCAAGCCGATCGAACTCGGCGCCTCGGGCAATCTGCAGGTCGGTGAGTCGGTGGTGGCGATCGGTTCACCGCTCGGCCTGGCGGGCACGGTGACCACCGGCATCGTCTCCTCGCTGAACCGGCCGGTGTCGACCAGCGGTGAGGCCAATTCGCAGGGCACCGTCATCGACGCCATTCAGACCGATGCGGCCATCAACCCGGGCAATTCCGGTGGTGCGCTGGTGGATATGAACGGCAAGCTGATCGGCATCAACACCGCCATCGCCACGCTCGGGGTGTCCGAGGCCGCGGGTGGGCAGAGCGGTTCCATCGGGCTCGGTTTCGCGATTCCGGTGGATCAGGCCCGCCGGGTGGCCGATGAGCTGATCAAGAACGGCAAGGCCACCTACGCCCAGATCGGCGTGAAGGTGCGCGCACAGGACGACGTCAACGGGGCGCGCGTACTGGAGGTGACCCCGGACGGCCCGGCCGCCAAGGCGGGACTGCCGAACAACGCGGTCGTCACCAAACTCGATGACCAGGTGATCGATTCGGGCAACGCCCTGATCGCCGCGGTGCGCTCGCACCGTCCGGGCGACAAGGTCAAGGTGACCTTCACCGATGACCAGGGCAACAATGCGAAAACCGTCGAGGTGACCCTCGGCGAGGCGGCGGCGGAAGGCGGTCGATGATGCGACAGGACAGTAGCGGAACTCCGATGCCGGAGATCCGGGTGACCGCGGACGGCGGCTGGGAGCTGTTGTCGGACAACGGCACTGTGTTCCCGGGCGCAGCCGCCGGGCTGTCGGGTCCAGGCGCTACGGTTAGCACCATGGAAATCGATGCCGCTGTGGCGGGCCGTGCTCTTGTCGTGGTCGTCGACGACCGAACCGCTCATGGCGGCGTGGACTCCTTCGGGCCGCTGGTCACCGAACTGCTCACCGAGGCGGGCTTCCTGGTGGACGCCTCGATCTCGGTGCAGGCCGATGAGGTCGAGATCCGCAATGCGCTCAATACCGCGGTCATCGGCGGCGTCGATCTGGTGATCTCGGTCGGCGGCACCGGTATGTCCCCGCGCGATGTCACCCCCGAGGCCACCGAGGAGGTGCTGGACCGGGTGCTCCCCGGTATCAGCGAGGCGCTGCGCGCGTCCGGTCTGGCCTCGGGTTCACTGGACGCGGGCCTGTCCCGCGGGCTGGCGGGCGTTTCGGGTTCGACCCTGGTGGTGAATCTGCCGGGTTCGCGGGCCGCGATTCGCGACGGTATGGCCACGCTCGGTCCGCTCGCGAGCCGGGTTATCGATGAATTGTCCGGTCTGTCGGAATGATTTCCGAATCCCCGGATTCCACCCCTTCGGATTCCACACAGGATTCCTCGGACGAACCCCGCCCGGCCGCGCGCCGGGCGGGGTCTCGCCGTTTATCGGCCGCGGACGCGGCCAAACTCGCGGCCATCTTCGGCGAGACATTGCCCGCCACCACCTCCGATGAGCGCACCCCCGAACCGGATTCGAATCGGTCCGGCGATGACTGGTTGCGTTCCCAGGTGCCTCCGCATCACGGCTGAATTCCCGGCCGAATTCACTGAGCGCGCTCACTCTCGAGTGTGGTCACCATCGCAGCCGCGTGTCAGGTTCGCGGCATTCCCCCCGCTCGGCGGCGGATCTCACATTCATGCCTATTCATCGCTGTATTCGCATGTTCATCACACTGTTGCCAAATAGTTGCAGATGTGGCTATCGTCTCGCTCGGGTCGATATCGATACGTGTCCAAAGGGTTTGAGCAGACTGCTTGAAATTTGCTCACTGGGAGTTGGATGCGGCGGCGACCACATCGGCTCCGGTGGTCGGAGCTGAACGCGAGACAACCTGATGAGGGAACGAATGAGCGAGAACCGCACCAGCGGTATCCGTCGCGCCGTCCGCTTCGCGGGCATCGGCGCAGCCGCCTCGGTGGCGCTCGGTCTGATGTCGACCGGCGCCGCCAATGCCGATACCTTCGTACCGTTGCCGGACGGTCAGAAGGTCGCTCCCGGTGGAGCAGTCACCATCACCCGCACGGGTGAGCATGCCGTCATCTCACCGTCGCTGGCCGCCAATGGCGCGGGCCGCGTGGTCTGGGTGTCGGGCAATGCCGTCGCCGATGTGGCCGAGACGCCGGAAGGCACCGTCGGCCCGAACAACGGCGCGGCCAATCTGCCGGGCTCGAACAACTCCTCCACCCATGGTGCCTCGCACCTGGCCACCGGCTACATCGTCGGCTGCCAGGTCGATATCGCGAGCAATGCGATCTCCGCGGGCGTTTCGGGCGGGGTCAACCTCAGCGGTGGCAGCCTCGGCGCCTCGGTCGGCCTGAACCTCGGCCCCGGCGAGGTCAAGTTCGTCGAGATCGACAGCAAGGACATCCTGAAGGCCGGCCACTACTCGGTCGAGTACCAGGACGCCCAGATCCAGGTCAACGGCTGCGCGGGCTATGCCCAGGCGCGGGCGTACACCGTGGTCGAGGTCATCGGTGACCACTACTCCAAGACCACCCTCTACGGGCAGCCGTTCAGCCTCGGCTGAGCCGCCCGGACATCCAATTCATTACTCGCGTAAGCGAATTCGACCCTAGAGGGATAATGCGATGAACATCCGCAAGACTTTGGCACGGGCGGCCGGTATCGGCGCCGTCGCCACCGCCGCGCTCGGCCTGTTCTCCACCGGCGCGGCCAATGCCGACACCTTCGTTCCGCTGCCGGGTGGCGAACTCACCAAGACCCTGTCCGATGGCACTGTCGTGACCGTGCGCATGGTCGGCGAATCGGCCAATATCAGCCCGTCCATGGGCAGCACCCCGGTGCACCGCAACGCCTGGGTTTCGGGCAGTGCGCAGGTGCAGCTGTCGGGTGACACCACCGCCGTCGGCGGCAAGATCTTCCCCGGTTACGTGGTGGGTTGCCAGGTCGACATCTCCGGTGGCGGCGCCACCGGTGGCGCGACCGGCGGCGCCGACTTCTCCGGCAATATCGACCAGGGCGGCACCGGCGTCACCAGCGGCGGCAACCTGACCCTCGGCCCCGGCCAGACCCGGTCGTTCTACGTGCTGGACCTGGAGCAGGCCGATGATTTCGGCAGCGAACAGCACAAGGTTCGCAATGCGTTCAAGGGTTCCAACGGTTCGGTCACCTGGGCCGACGAGACCATCGGCCTGACCGGTTGCGGCGGTTACGCCCAGGCCCGCTCCTTCGTGAGCGTCGAGGTCGAGACCGACAATGTGATCACCTGGGTGACCCTGTGGGGTCAGCCCTTCAGCCTCGGCTGATTCGTTCCGCCCTGCGGAAACCTAAGGGGCCCGGCGCTTTTAGCGCCGGGCCCCTTTTGCTATCCCTAGC